>NZ_LMJC01000003.1:0-173896 GCF_001429215.1 Acidovorax sp. Root267 | reverse complement strand
ACTCCTTCCCATCCCGAACAGGACAGTGAAACGACTTTGCGCCGATGATAGTGCGGGTTCCCGTGTGAAAGTAGGTCATCGTCAGGCTCTTACAGCCCAAACCGCCCTTCTACTCGTTCGAGTAGGAGGGCGTTTTGCTTTGTGTTTCAAGAATTTTCTTTCACTGCCCATTGCTATGCAGCTCCAAGATATTTTGTATTCCCAAGGTTTTGGCACCCGCCGTGTCTGCGCAGGGCTGGTTCAACAGGGCTGGGTGTTTGTGTGTGAATCGCAATCCGATACGCAGGAATACGTGCCATGTGCTGATGCGACGGCTGAGCTGGAGCCCGAAGGTCTTCAACTGCGCGTTCAGGGTGTTGATTGGCCGTATTACTCCAAAGCCTATGTGCTGTTGCATAAGCCGGCAGGCACAGAGTGCTCTCAAAAACCCTCGACCTATCCCAGCATCTACACCTTGCTGCCAGCACCTTTGCGGCAGCGGCCTACAAAAAGTGCGGTGCAAGGGGTGCAGGCGGTGGGGCGGTTAGACCAGGACACCACGGGACTGCTGCTGTTGAGCGACGATGGGCAATTCATCCACCGCATGAGTTCCCCCAAGAAACACGTACCCAAGGTGTACCAGGTCACAACGAAACATCCGGTGGACGAAAAGCAGATATCGAGCTTGCTGGCGGGGGTGGTTTTGGACGACGACCCCAAACCGGTGAAAGCGGCCGCTTGTGAACAGACAGCGAGCCATCAGCTGAATCTCACGCTGACAGAAGGGAAGTACCACCAGGTCAAGCGCATGCTGGCTGCTGTGGGCAATCGTGTGGAAGGCCTGCATCGGTCGCGGATCGGGGCCATGGAGTTGCCCGCTAATCTGCAGCCCGGGGAATGGAAGTGGCTCAGCCACGAGGATTTGAGCTTGCTGACCCAGTCGAGTTGAGGGATTGGGCTAAGCCGTCACCGCACCGAGTGTCGGGGGGCGATACGAGACCACCGCATGCGCCGAAAATGGCAGAAGCCTAGATGCTGACTGCTCGATGGGATGGACTGGGCACTCCATCAGGCGATTCGAACCCTGTTGACAGATCGGAATCCGCGCTACGTCAAGGATGTTACGTGTTCTTCCGCTGGGCATTGGCAGGGGCAGAGCTACACTCTTGGGCTCTGTTGAAAGTGGTTCTGTGAAGATTTTCTCGATTGCACGTGCGTGCGCTGTCTTGGGTGGGTTGTGGATCTCGATAGGGGGGGCGCTGGCTGCCGCCCCTCCACTGTTTGTGCTGAACTCCCTCGAAGCCAATGTCAGTGTCATTGACCCGGTGACCTGGACCGAGACGGCCCGCATCCCGACGGGCAAGGAGCCCCACCATCTCTACCTCACGCCTGATGAGAAGTCGATCATTGTGGCCAACGCGCTGGGGGACACTCTGACGTTCTTGGACCCGCGCACCGCAGAGGTTCAACGCACGGTCCGGGGCATTGTGGACCCTTACCATCTGCGGTTTACTCCCGACATGAAGTGGTTCATTACAGCGGCCAATCGCTTGAATCACGTGGATTTCTACCGTTGGGACGGGAAGGAGTTGAACCTCGTCCAGCGGGTGGCCACCTCCCGGACACCCAGCCATTTGTGGATCGATAGTCGCAGCACCACGGTGTATTCCACCATGCAGGACAGCGATGAGCTGGTGGCCATCGATATCGCAACACAGACGATCAAGTGGCGCACCAAAACGGGTGCCATGCCTGCAGACGTATATGGCAGCGCAGACGACAAGCGCCTTTTTGTGGGCCTGACCGGCAGTGACAGCGTCGAGGTGTTTGATGTCTCGGGGCGCGAGCCCTTGAGCATCAAGAAGATCAAGACGGGTAACGGCGCCCACGCCTTTCGTGCAGCGGGCGATGGGCGGCATCTGTATGTCAGTAACCGGGTCGCCAACTCCATCAGCAAGATCGACATGACCACCCAGCAGGTGGTCGAAACTTACCCCGTGCCCGGTGGGCCGGACTGTATGGAAGTATCGGCCGACGGCCGCTTCATCTACGTAAGCTCCCGCTGGGCGCGCAAGCTTTCTGTAGTGGATACGGAGGCCAAGAAGGTCGTGCGGCAGGTCACGGTGGGCAAGTCCCCCCATGGCGTATGGACGCTGCAGCACGCGCCCCGCTGATGGGCCACGGTGTCGTGGCACCCGCACATTGCCAGGAAAAGGCTTGGCGAGCTCATTTTGCTATATGTTTTGTAGCTGTTAGCGCTTTTGTATCAAGCGCTAGTGCCCAAAAAGACTGTAACAAGCCCATTTACCTGACGTTCGACACCGGCCACATGGCCGTGGCACCTTTGGTGGCAGACGTTCTGGCGCGCCAGCAAGTCCGTGTGACATTCTTCGCTGCCAACGAGCGCACCCAGGAAGGGGATGGCAGCCTTGGAGAACACTGGGCTTCCTGGTGGCGGGCCCGGGCTGCAGAGGGCCACGAGTTTGCATCGCACACCTGGGATCACACCTACTGGCGAGCCGATCTGGGGACAGCGCAGGCCCCCTCTTTCCGGGTTCGACCTTCGGCCGGACCGCGCGAGGGGCAGGATTTTGTGCTGACAGCGGCCGGGTATTGCAAGGAGATTGCCCGGGCAGCGGTTCGGTTGAAGCTCGTGACCGGCAAGACACCCTTGCCCTTGTTTCGCGCCCCGGGTGGCAAGACTTCGCCGCAGTTGCTTGCCAGCGCCCATGCATGTGGGTACACGCATGTGGGGTGGTCACCGGCAGGATTCCTGGGGGATGAATTGCCCAGTGAGAACGCCAGCAATACGGCGCTGCTGAGCAAGGCTTTGCGGGATGTGCGCAGTGGCGACATCCTGCTTGCACATTTGGGGATCTGGTCGCGCAAGGACCCCTGGGCGCCAGCAGTGCTGGAGCCGCTGATCGCCGGACTCAAGGAGCGAGGATTTTGCTTTCGGACACTGCGAGAGCATCCCGATTACGCGCCTTTGGCAGGCCGTTGACAGGGTTGGCGCAGTACATGGTCGCGAATGCCGCCCGGGGCGCGGGCATGTGTGGTGAGATAGACGGAGCATGATGCAATGGGTTGGCTAGGCAACGGTTTTGATGCGGCTCAGCAGTGGCTTTTTGAAAGCCTGTTGCAGCCAGTGATGTTCACCGTGGGGCTGGGCAACCAGCTGGAAAGCGGCTATGAGGCCGCGGGCTGGATTCTTGTGGGCCTGCTGCAATTGGTGGTGATCGCTGCGGTGATCGGTCCTTTGCAGCGCTGGCGGCCGGTGGAGGCCGTGACCGACCGCGCAACGATTCGCACCGATATTCTCTACACGCTGATTCACCGGCTGGGGCTGTTCCGCCTGGGCCTCTTCCTCGCTGTGGACCCATTGACGGACTCTCTCTTCGGTACATTGCGGGTGGCGGGCGTCAGCACCTTCCAGCTGGATGGCCTCTGGCCCGGCTTCACCGACGTGCCTTGGGTCAGTCTGCTGCTGTACCTGGTGGTGTTTGACTTTGTGGACTACTGGATTCACCGTGGGCAGCACCACTTTGAATGGTGGTGGCGCCTGCATTCCTTGCACCATGCGCAGCGCCAGATGACCATGTGGAGCGACAACCGCAACCATCTGCTGGATGACCTGTTGCGCGACACCATTCTGGTGGTGGTGGCGCAGCTCATCGGGGTGGCGCCTGGGCAGTTCATCGCAATTGTGGCCATTACGCAGCTCAGCGAGAGCTTTCAACACGCCAATGTGCGGCTCTGGTTTGGCCACTGGGGCGAGCGGCTGTGGATCAGCCCGCGTTTTCACCGGCTGCACCACAGCGTTGGAATAGGCCACGAAACCGTCAAGCCACTGTTGGGGGAGGCTGCCGCGGCGCAAGGTGCCAAGTACCGCGTGGTCCTGGGGGGACACAACTTTGGCGTATTGCTACCCTGGTGGGACATGCTGATGCGCACTGCCAATTTTGAATTGCGCTTTGATCCCACGGGGGTGCGCGATCAGGTGGAGCCGGGGCCGGACGGGCGGTTGCGGGACTATGGCGGGGGCTTTTGGTCCCAGCAATGGCGGGGGGTGCTGAGGCTGCTGGGCAAGGCTTGAAAGCCCCTCCCCGCAGTCAAGAAGGTATGCTTGCCGGCATGGGACTCTTGCTCGATTCTTTCTGGCGCGCCGCCGCCTATTGCCTGCGGCCCCGCGTGGTGGCCTTGTCCGTCTTGCCGTTGCTGCTGATGGTGGCGCTGGCGTTGGGGCTGGGCTATTTGTACTGGGATGGTGCCGTGCAGGGCATGCGTACGCTGCTGGATGCTTCTTCGCTCCTGGCCAGCTTCTGGAACTGGTTGCAGGGTTGGGGGCTGGGGGATATCACCTCGGTCGTGGCTCCCCTCATGGTGGTTCTGGCCGTGGCGCCCGCGTTGGTGGTGGTCTCGCTGCTGGTGGTGGCGGTGCTCATGACACCTGCGCTGGTGGCCCTGGTGGCCGATCGGCGTTTCCCGATGCTGGAGCGCAAGAAGGGTGGGTCGTTCATCGCCAGCGTCGCCTGGTCGGTCAGCTCCACGGTGCTGGCATTGATTGCCCTGGTGGTATCGGTGCCCTTGTGGCTGGTACCGCCGCTGGTGCTCATTCTGCCCCCGTTGATCTGGGGCTGGCTGACCTACCGCGTGATGGCGTTTGATGCGCTGGCCGAGCATGCGAGCAAGGAGGAGCGGCAGGAGCTTTTCCGCCGCCATCGCAGCAGCCTGCTGGGCATTGGCATCCTGACGGGCTATCTGGGGGCTGCTCCCAGCATCGTGTGGGCCTCGGGCGTGGTTTTTGCCGCAGCGTTCTTTGTTCTCGTGCCGCTGGCGATCTGGATTTACACCCTGGTTTTTGCCTTTTCGTCGCTGTGGTTCACGCACTATTGTCTGGCGGCGCTCGAACGTTTGCGGGCAGAGGGCGACAGCAGGGCACCCGCTGGCGTCCCTACCGTAGCGGCTGTTGAAACAAGGCAGCCGGTGCATGCCACGCAGGCGCTTGTGGCGCCGGCACCAGCTCATCTTCCCGCCCCAGAGTCTCCTGTCAACGGAACCCCTACACCATGACCCCTACCTTCGGCTTGATCATCGTGGGTGATGAAATCCTGTCCGGCAAGCGCGCTGACAAACACATGCCCAAGGTCATCGAACTGCTGTCAGCGCGCGGGCTTTCGCTGGCCTATGCCGACTATGTGGGCGACAACCCGGATCGCATTGCGGCCACCTTGCAGCGCGCCTTCGCTTCGGGCGATGTGGTGTTTTCCTGCGGCGGCATTGGGGCCACGCCGGATGACCACACACGCCAGTGCGCGGCGCGCGCGCTGGGCCGGGAGCTCGTACTGCACACTGAAGCTGAGGCGCTGATCCGTGAACGCATGCAGGACGTCGCGCGGGAGCAGGGTGTGCTGTACGAACCGGACCGCGCTGACAACGTGCACCGGCTCAACATGGGGGTGTTTCCAGCAGGCGCCCGCATCATTCCCAACCCCTATAACAAGATCCCCGGCTTCAGCTGCAATGGGGAGGGCGGTGGAACGGTGCATTTCGTGCCCGGATTCCCCGTCATGGCCTGGCCCATGATCGAAGGGGTGCTGGACCACCACTACGCGGCGTTTTTCAATCGCACACCGCAGACCGAGCAGTCGGTGGTGGTCTATGGGGCGATGGAGGCGGCTTTGACACCCCTCATGGAGCACATCGAAAAAACGCACCCCGAGGTCCGGGTGTTCAGTTTGCCCAGCGTGGATCATCCACAATACGGGCGGCACATCGAACTGGGCGTCAAGGGTCCTGCTTCCCTGGTTCCGGCTGCATGGCTGGATCTGAAAAACGGACTGCACGAATTTGGTGCGAACTGTGGCCCCGAATTGGTGCGCAACTTGTGACGTCTGGGCTCAATGGGTGGATTGCACTGTATTGGTGCAATCTGATGGATGCCCCATCGGCTCGCAGTCCGTAGTGCTCCTTCATAGTGCGGCGGCTGCACCCGGCTGGCACGCAAACTGCTTTTATTTCGGCAAATTCCTTTTTTCAACAAGCGCTTTATCCAGGAGAACCTGATGGCCAAGACCGTTGCAGACGTGATGAAGATGGTGAAGGAGAACGAAGTCAAGTTCGTTGACTTCCGTTTCACCGATACCCGTGGCAAGGAACAGCACGTGACCGTGCCAGTTTCCCACTTCGACGAAGACAAGTTCACGTCCGGCCATGCATTTGATGGTTCCTCGGTAGCCGGCTGGAAGGGCATCGAAGCCTCGGACATGCAACTCATGCCCGACCCCAGCACCGCCAACATCGACCCCTTCTTTGAAGAAACCACGCTGTTCCTGCAGTGCGACGTGATCGAACCCGGTGACGGCAAGGCCTACGACCGCGATCCACGCTCCATCGCCAAGCGCGCTGAAGCCTACCTGAAGGCCTCCGGCCTGGGCGACACCGCTTTCTTCGGCCCAGAGCCAGAATTCTTCATCTTCGACGGCGTGCGTTGGTCCAACGAACCTGGCAAGGTCATGTTCGAGATCGAAGAGTACGAAGCCCCCTGGAACTCGGGTGCCAAGCTCGAAGGCGGCAACCGCGGCCACCGTCCCACCGTCAAGGGCGGCTACTTCCCCGTGCCTCCCGTCGACAGCACGCAAGACATGCGCGCTGAAATGTCCCTGATCCTCGAATCCCTGGGCATTCCGGTCGAAGTGTTCCACCATGAAGTGGCAGGCGCTGGCCAGAACGAAATCGGCACGCGTTTCAGTACGCTGGTCGAGCGCGCCGACTGGACGCAGGTCCTGAAGTACGTGGTCTGGAACGTGGCCAACGCCTACGGCAAGACCGCCACCTTCATGCCCAAGCCCTACGCTGGCGACAACGGTTCGGGCATGCACGTGCACCAGTCCATCTGGAAGGACGGCAAGAACCTGTTCGCAGGCGACGGCTATGCCGGCCTGTCGGACTTCGCGCTGTACTACATCGGCGGCATCATCAAGCATGCACGTGCCCTGAACGCCATCACCAACCCAGGTACGAACTCGTACAAGCGCCTGGTGCCCGGTTTCGAAGCCCCTGTGAAGCTGGCCTACTCGGCCCGCAACCGCTCGGCCTCGATCCGTATTCCGTATGTGGCCAACCCCAAGGGCCGCCGCATCGAAGCGCGTTTCCCCGATCCATCGGCCAACCCCTACCTGTGCTTCTCGGCCCTGATGATGGCCGGCCTGGATGGTGTGGAAAACAAGATCCATCCCGGCGAAGCCGCCACGAAGGACCTGTACCATCTGCCACCCGAAGAAGACAAGCTGGTGCCTACCGTGTGCCACAGCCTGGACCAAGCGCTGGACTATCTGGACAAGGACCGTGGTTTCCTTACCAAGGGTGGCGTCTTTACCGACTCCATGCTGGATGCCTACATCGAGCTCAAGATGGGCGAAGTCACGCGTTTCCGCATGGCTCCTCACCCTGTCGAGTACGACATGTACTACTCCCTGTAATTGCCTGCCAGAAGGCAACTACTCTCCAAAAGGCGGCCCAGGCCGCCTTTTTTATTGCGCACAAGGACCTGGGGCTTTTGAAACGGAACCAGTGGCTGGGCCGTTGCATCCTTGTACAAAGGCCCATCCGGGGCCGCTGGTGTTGGATTGGCGATGCGTGGCGATTGGGGGATACTCCCCCGAACCCCTGCATGGCAGTGCGAGGAAACCGAATGAAGAAAACGCTCATCACCCTGTTACTGATCGCCGCGACGGCTCCCGCCGCGTGGGCGCAAGACCGCATCTACCGCTGTGGCAATGAATACACCAACAATGCCCAGCAGGCCAAGGAGCGCGGCTGCAAGCTGGTAGAGGGGGGCAATGTCACCGTGGTCCAGGGCACCCGGCCCGCGGGCGCCGCTGCGGCAGCCCCTGCAGCGGGGGCGGGTACAGCGTCCCCGGCGTCGCCACCGTCTGCGCCCCGCGTCAACAACAACGACCAAAAGGCCCGCGATGCCGATGCCCGGGCCATTCTCGAATCCGAGCTGCGCAAGGCCGAGGCACGCCACGCCGAGTTGGTGAAGGAATACAACGGCGGCGCGCCTGAGCGCAATGCGCTGGATCTGCGCAACCCCCAGCGCTACATGGAACGTACGGCAGAACTCAAGGCCAGCGTGGCACGCAGCGAGAGTGATATCGCAGGCATCAAGCGCGAAATCGCCCGTCTTCCGGCCAACTGACCCCCCTTTTTTACTAGCCTGGCACGCTTGTGAGTTCCTCGCCCTTTACTGAAGCCCCGACCTCCGACACGGGGCGCTTTCATTCGCTGGACCTCATGTCCACTCTGGTGGCGGTGTTGCGCGCCGATGGCGCAGTGCAATTCGCCAATGCGGCGCTGGAGAATGCGCTGGGCCTGTCGCGCCGGACCCTGGAGGGCGTGGACTTCTCCACCTTCTTCACCGACCCCGCCTTGCTGCAGACGGCACTCGCCGGTGCCCGGGGCAAGGACTTTGCGGCCTTGCGGTATGAAGCAAGCCTCAAGCGCCAGCACCAGGACCCGGTGCCCGTGCATGTGAGCGTGGCCGACGCCGAGCAGGTTGGCGAAATCCTGGTGGAGCTGTGGCCACTGGAGCAGCAGGCCCGCCAGGACCGTGAAGAGCGCTTGCTGGACCAGGCCCAGGCCAACAAGGAGCTGATCCGCAACCTGGCCCATGAGATCAAGAACCCGCTGGGCGGGATTCGCGGCGCTGCACAGCTGCTCGAGATGGAACTCGAAAGCCGCGAACTGACGGAATACACCCAGGTCATCATCCACGAGGCCGACCGCCTGCAGAGCCTCGTGGACCGGTTGCTGGCGCCGCACCGCCACCCGCACCTCGTGGGCGACGTCAATATCCATGAGGTGTGCGAGCGGGTGCGGTCCCTGGTGCTGGTCGAATACCCGCAGGGCCTCAAGGTGCTGCGCGACTACGACACCTCGATCCCCGAGTTCCGGGGTGACCGTGCCCAGCTCATCCAGGCGCTGTTGAACATCGTGCAGAACGCGGCCCAGGCGCTGACCGAGCGCATTGCTGAGGGGGCGGCGACGATCACACTGCGCACCCGCGTGGCCCGACAAGTAACGTTTGGTCGCCAGCGCTATCGGCTGGCACTGGAATTGCATGTCATCGACAACGGACCGGGCGTGCCCGACGCGATCAAGGAGCGTATTTTTTACCCTCTGGTGTCGGGTCGGGATGGCGGGTCAGGGCTGGGGCTCACGTTGGCACAAACCTTCGTGCAGCGCCATCATGGGTTGATCGAATGCGACAGCGTACCGGGTCGCACCGACTTCCGCATCCTGATTCCCTTGCCTTAAAAGCGCACGATGGTCCCTGACACGCAACCACAGGGAAGGTAAGAAAAACATATGAAGCCGATCTGGATAGTAGATGACGACCCCTCGATCCGCTTCGTCCTCGAAAAGGCCCTGGCCCGCGAGAACCTGCCCACGCGCAGCTTCACGCACCCCCGCGAAGTGCTCGATGCGCTGGCCGACATCACCCCCGGCGACCCTGCGCGGCAGGGCCCCCAGGTCCTGGTGAGCGACATTCGCATGCCTGGCGGTTCGGGCCTGCAACTGCTGGAGAAAGTCCGCGAACTGCAGCCCGGCCTGCCCGTCATCATCATGACGGCGTACTCCGACCTGGACAGCGCCGTGTCGGCCTTCCAGCGGGGCGCCTTTGAATACCTGCCCAAGCCCTTCGACCTGCCCAAGGCGGTGGAGTTGATCCGCCGCGCGGTGGAAGAAAGCCAGCGCGAGGAAGTGACCGAAGAGCGCCAGGCGGAAGCCCCGGAAATGCTGGGCCAGGCGCCTGCCATGCAGGATGTTTTCCGCGCCATCGGCCGGCTGAGCCAAAGCCAGGTCACGGTGCTCATCACCGGCGAATCGGGCTCGGGCAAGGAACTGGTGGCGCGTGCGCTGCACAAGCATTCGCCGGTCGCCGATGGGCCCTTTGTCGCCATCAACACCGCAGCCATCCCCAAGGATCTGCTGGAATCCGAACTCTTCGGCCACGAGCGCGGCGCCTTCACCGGTGCGCAGACGCAGCGGCGCGGCCGCTTCGAGCAGGCCGAGGGCGGCACGCTATTCCTCGATGAAATCGGCGACATGCCGTTCGATCTGCAGACGCGCTTGCTGCGCGTGCTGTCGGACGGCCAGTTCTACCGTGTGGGCGGCCATGCGGCCGTGAAGGCCCATGTGCGCGTGATCGCCGCCACCCACCAGGACCTTGAAAAACGCGTGAAGGAGGGTGGGTTCCGCGAGGACTTGTTCCACCGCCTCAACGTCATCCGCCTGCGGCTGCCCGCGCTGCGCGAGCGGCATGAAGACGTGCCCGTGCTCACGCGCCACTTCCTGCAGCAAAGCGCGCGGCAGCTCGGCGTGGAGCCCAAGCGCATTGCCGATTCGGCCATCGCACGGCTGGAACAGTTCGCGTTTCCGGGCAATGTGCGCCAGCTGGAGAATATTTGCCACTGGCTCACGGTGATGGCGCCCGCCCAGGTCATCTCGCTGCAGGACCTGCCGCCCGAGGTGCTGGAAGCGCCCCTTTACCAGCCTGCACCGCGACCCGGCAGCGAGCCGGCTGCTGCTGCGGTCGCAGCCGTGCAGGCCGCTCCTGCCCCGGTGCCTGCACCGCCCGTGGAAATGGTCGGGGGGCTGCAACCAGCCTTTGCCACCGCGCAGCCACCGGTGGGCGGCGTGCCTGCCCCTGGAGCTGCGCCACACTGGCCCTCCGCCGAGGTCCCTGTGGCTGCGGGAATGGGTGCTGCCGTTGGCCCCGCTGCTACCTGGGAGCAGGCGCTGGAGACCGAGGCGCAGAAGTTGCTGGCGGGTGGGCAGCCCGAGGTGTGGGATGCCCTCACGCGGCGGTTCGAGTCGCGCCTGATCCGCACGGCGCTCACCGCCACACACGGGCGCCGCATGGAAGCCGCGCAGCGCCTGGGCATTGGCCGCAACACCATCACACGCAAGATCCAGGAACTGGGGCTGGATGCCCCCGATGAAGCCTGAAATGGCACCTGGCGCTTGGTGGTAAAGCGCTAGCAGCTATTAAATTTGTAGTTTTCGGGTGCGCCTGCTCTGGTGGATGCGGTGCAGGCCGACCTCCCGATGTCCTACAAGCAGGCCCTCCATGGGCCGACCCGGCCCTCCGGAAGTGACTTCAACAATGAAGGCACTGTCAACCAACCGGAGAGCTTCTATGTCGGATTTCAACGATGCCAACCGTGACCCTTTGACCAACGAACCGGGTTCCCATCCCGTCGGCACCGGGGTGGGTGCTGCCCTGGGTGGCGCGGCGGCGGGTGCCGCTGCGGGTGCCTTCGGCGGCCCGGTCGGCGCAGCCATTGGCGGCGTGGCTGGTGCTGTCGCCGGGGGCTTGGCGGGCAAGGCTGCCGCCGAGGCGGTCAACCCCACCGAGGAAGATGCCTACTGGCGCGAAAGTTTCCACCGCGAGCCCTACTACGTGGGTGGCCGCACCTATGAACAATACCGCCCCGCCTACGAGCTGGGCTGGTCTTCGGTGAGCCGCTACGAAGGCGACTTCGAGGCCGTGGAACCCCGCCTTGCCGATGACTGGCGTGCGCGCCATTCGGATGGCCTGGCCTGGACGGATGCCCGCCCTGCAGCCCGCGCTGCCTGGGAACGGGTATCACGCTCCAGCCTGAACGACGACCGCCCCATGGATATCGTGGACAACGAAGACGTGGTCGATGTGCTCAACGATCTGCTGGAGTCGTCCCGCGATGGCGAATACGGCTTCACCGCCTGCGCCGAGCACGCAGACTCTGCGCAACTCAAGGGCGTATTCCAGCGCCATGCGCGTGAATGTGCGGCTGCCGCCGTGGAACTGGAGCACGAGGTCCGCCGCCTGGGTGGAGAACCCGCGTCGGGTGGCACCGTGGCGGGCGCGCTGCACCGGGGCTGGGTGTCGGTGAAGTCCGCCCTGTCTGTGCACGACGACAAGGCCGTGCTGCAGGAATGCGAACGCGGCGAGGACGCTGCCGTGGCCCGCTACCGCAAGGCCCTGAAGGCCACCCTGCCGCTGGATGTGCGGGCCCTGGTAGAGCGCCAATCCCAGGGCGCGCAGCGCAACCACGATGAAGTACGTGGGCTGCGCGACACTTTCGCCAACAGCTGATCTCGCACGGCTTGCGCGCTGGGGTTCCGTTCAGGGGCTCGCGGCGCGTCGCAAGTCGTAGGTCACAGGCCATAGGGATTTCTGGGCGCAGCTTTCTTGCGCGACGATTCCCCAAAAACAAAGGGCTGCAAGGATTTTCCTTGCAGCCTTTTGTGTAGGCCGGGCTTCCAGCTGGTTGCCGCGCGGGTTGCGTCGCCAGGGGCCGTTACGCCGTGGTGAGCACCACGGGCGCGTGGTCGCTGGGTTGCGGGTTCTTGCGTGGGGCGCGGTCCACCGTGCAGGCGGTCACGCTGGCGCGCAGCGCATCGCTCACCAGGATGTGGTCAATGCGCAGCCCCCGGTTCTTCTGAAACCCGAGCATGCGGTAGTCCCACCACGAGTAGCTTTTCTCAGGCTGCTCGAACATGCGGAAGGTGTCTGTCAGGCCCAGGCCAATCAGGTCCTGGAAGTGCTGGCGCTCTTCCACCGTGTGGTGGATTGTGTCCTTGAGGCCCACGGGGTCGAACGAATCGCGGTCTTCGGGCGCCACGTTGAAGTCGCCCAGCAGCGCCAGACGCGGGTGGGCCAGCAGCTCTTCGCGCAGCCAGCGGTGCAGGGCTGCAAGCCATAGCATCTTGTAGGCAAACTTCTCCGTGCCCGGGGCCTGGCCGTTCACGAAGTAGCAGTTCACCAGGCGCAGCGCGCCGTCCGGGGTGTCCAGCGTGGCTGCGATGACGCGGGCCTGCTCATCTGTGTGCCCGGGGATGTTGCGCACCACGTCGCGCATCGGGTGGCGGCTCAGGATGGCGACGCCGTTGTAGGTCTTCTGGCCAAAGGTCACGGTGTCGTAGCCCGCTTCCTTGAACGCGTCGTGCGGAAACTTGTCGTCGGTGAGCTTGAGCTCCTGCAGGCACAGTGCATCGACCGGGTTGGCCGCGAGCCAGGCCAGCACCTGGGGCAGCCGGACGGTGAGGGAGTTGACGTTCCAGGTCGAGATTTGCATGTTTTTGGCCTCCAGCGCTTGATAGGTAAGCGCTAATTGCTATTAATTAATGAGCTACTTGAGCCAAATGCAGCATCAACCCGCACGCACATAGGTCACAAAGCTGAACGGCAGCCCGTTGGTGCTGACGTGGCGACTGCGTGCAGATTCTGCCCATTCCGCGCCCAGCGTGGGCGCGTGGGCATCTCCGTCGAAGTCCTGGTCGATCTCGGTCACTTCCAGGCAGTCGGCCAGGGGCAGGGCCTCTGCGTAGATCTGAGCGCCGCCGATCACCCACACAGTCTGGCCAGCCGTGGCCTGCTGCAGCGCGTCTTGCAGGCTGGCAGCGCGCACGGCGCCGTCGGCCTGCCAGTCGGCCTGGCGCGTGACCACGATGTTGGTGCGGCCGGGCAGGGGGCGAAAGCGCGGGGGCAGCGAGTCCCAGGTCTTGCGGCCCATCACCACCGGGCAGCCCTGGGTGAGCTGCTTGAAATGCGCCATGTCTTCGGGGATGTGCCAGGGCAGACGGTTGTCCTTGCCAATGACGCCGTTGGCAGCGCGGGCGTAGATGAGGTGCACGGGCATGGTGGGGCCTCCTGGCTTCAGATGTGCAAGGCGGCGAGGGCGCCCACGCCCAGGCCCACGGCGGCCACGCCGTACATGCCGTATTCCAGCCACTTTTTCCGGGTCAGCAGCGCGATGGCGGCCAGTGCAATGGCCACCTGCAGCGCCGTGGTGGCCTGTGCCCAGCGGTGGTGCTGGTGCATTTGCGCCTCGCTCTTGCGGTCGAATTCGTGGGCGTCGGCTTCGAGTTTTTCGGCCACGACCTTGATCTCGTTTTTCTCGGTTTCGTAGCGCTCCACCTTGGTCTGGTAACCGGCCTTGCGGTCATCGGGCGCCAGGTCGCGGGCCAGTTCGGCCAGGGACTGCTTGGTGCTCTTGGACTGGAAGTAATTCCACTGGTTGGAGGCCTCGGTCTTCTTGATGGCCGCGTCGTTCTTGAGCAGCCCGGCGTTGGCCTGCGTGGCGCCGCCCATGTACGAAAAGATCGCGCCCACTGTCGCCACGATGGCGGTGAACATGGCGATCTTGTTCATGGACGAGCCGTTGCCGCCTTCAGCGCCATGGTCCGATGTGTGGTCGCCGTGGCCGTGGGTGGCATGCTCCACTGCGTGGTCGTGGGGGCCGTGTACGTGAAATCCGCCGGAAGACATGGATAAAAGCTCGTGGTGGTGGTGGGTGGATGCGGGCAAGGCGCTGTTGCGCCTGCCCCTGGGGCTCAAGAGGTGTGGGGTACCAAAGAGGGATGTCGGCTGATCAAACGGCCACAGGGGCCTTGATGGCGGGGTGGCACTGGTAGTCCAGCACTTCAAAGTCTTCGTACTCGTAGTCAAAGATGCTGTCGGGCTTGCGTTGGATGTTCAAGACCGGGTAGGGGTAGGGCGTGCGCGCCAGCTGCATCTGCACCTGCTCGTGGTGGTTGCTGTAGATGTGGCAGTCGCCACCGGTCCAGATGAAGTCGCCCACATCCAGGTCGCACTGCTGCGCCACCATGTGGGTGAGCAGGGCGTAGCTGGCAATGTTGAACGGCACGCCCAAAAAGATGTCCGCACTGCGCTGGTACAGCTGGCAGGACAGCGTGCCGCGCCCGCCGGGCTCCTGCGCTGGCGCCACGTAGAACTGGAAGAACGCGTGGCAAGGCATCAGCGCCATCTTGTTCAGCTCGGCCACGTTCCAGGCGCTCACGATGATGCGGCGCGAGTCGGGATTCGTTTTGAGCGTATTGATCACGTCGCTGATCTGGTCGATGTGCCCGCCGTCCGGCGTGGGCCAGCTGCGCCACTGCACGCCGTACACCGGGCCCAGATCGCCATCCTCGCGCGCCCATTCGTCCCAGATGGTGACGCCGCGTTCTTTCAGCCAGTTGTTGTTGCTCGACCCCGTGAGGAACCACAGCAGCTCCTGAATGATGGACCGCAGGTGCACCTTCTTGGTCGTGACCAGCGGAAAGCCTTCTTTCAGGTCAAACCGCATCTGGTGGCCGAACACGCTGCGGGTGCCCGTGCCCGTGCGGTCCGACTTGTGCACACCGTGGGTGAACACGTGGCGCATGAAGTCTTCGTATTGCGAGCGGACGGGGCGGGCGTGTTCGGTCATGGCGGTTGGAAGGCGAAAGACGCGATTTTAGGGCGTGCCGCCCGTCGGCGGCGGACAGGATAAGCTCGCAAACCTTTTGCCCTGCTGCCGCTTCAGAATGAAACCCACGATCATGCGCCTGGTTCCTTCAGCTTTCCTGTGCCGCGCTGTGCTGGCTGCTGTGCCGTTGGCGGTCCTGCTGCCGGGTTGCGGGGGCACTGCACCCACCGTGCCCGCCGCGCGCACCCCAGCGGGCTCCTGGGCCAGCCCCGCAGCGCCGGCCACAGCTGCCAAGGCTGTCAACCCCTGGGCTGGCCTGCAGGCACAGGTTGGCCGTCAGCCGGCGGACGGTGGCGACTACCTGCGCACCGGCCCCTTGGCAGACCGGCTGCGCGGCCTGCTCGGGCCCACCAACTACCCCGTGCTGCTCGACAACATGGGCGTCAGCAGCCCCTTGCGGCAAGAGGGCGCGCTGCTCTACATCACAGGCAACCGTCTGCACGAGGGCGGTACCGAGGCGGCAGCCGTGGTGATCCACCCCGCAGCGGACGCTGTGCGCGTGTGGCTGCTGACCGGTGGCGAAGAGTGGGATGTGCAGGACCGCGGCACCCCCAAAACCCTGCCCGCTGACGTCGCCACGATGATGGAAAACGCGCGCCGCTGAGCGCACCACCCGTCTGCCGGGTGGCAGAGCGCCTACAGCCTGGGCGGGAATGTGTTTCTATAATCAAGAATCATTCTCAAAAAGGCCGCCACGCCATGCCTGCCGCTCATCCCCTGCACGCGCTCTACAGCCACCACCACGGGTGGCTGCAGTCCTGGCTGCGCCGGCGGCTCGGTTGTGCCGACGATGCGGCCGATCTGGCGCAGGACACCTTCGTGCGCCTGCTCGCACGGCCCACCGCCATCGCCCCCGACGCGATGCGCGAGCCGCGCGCCTACCTGACCACGGTGGCACGCGGGCTGCTTGTGGACTTCTGGCGCCGGGGTGAACTGGAGCGCGCCTACCTGGCAGATCTGGCCCTGCAGCCCGAGGTGCTGCAGCCATCCCCTGAAGAGCGCCTGGCCGCCGTGCAGATGCTTCACGCGGTCGATGCATTGCTGCAGGGCCTGACGCCGAAGACGCGTGCAGCGTGGCTGATGAACCGGCTCGATGGGCTCACGCATGCAGAGATTGCCGAGCAGCTGCAAGTGTCGGTGCCCCGCGTACGACAGTACCTGGCCAACGCGATGCGCCACGCCTACCACCTGCGTTTTGGCGGCGCGGCGTGAGCAGTGCGGGTTGGACCACGGGCGGCCCACCTGGTGGGGCAGGCGACGACCACCCCGTGCCGCATGCCGTGCTGGAGGCCGCCATCGGCTGGCAACTGCGCCAGGGCGAGGGCGATACCTCGCCGACCGATGCCGAAGCCCTGACCGACTGGCTGGCCGCACACCCCGACCATGCCCGCGCCTGGCGCCAGCTGGGCGACATCGACCAGCACCTGGCACGCGCCGCCGCAGGTCCCGGAGCCCGCGCAGCGTTGCTGCTGCCATCGCGCCAGCGTCGTCCTGCCCGTGTGGCGGGCGCCGTGCTGGGCCTGGCGTTGGCGGTAGCCTGCGGCGTACTGGTGCTGGACCGCTACCAGCCCGTGGGCCAACTGCTGGCCGACCACCGCACCGCCACCGGCGAGCGCCGCACCATCGTGCTGCCCGACCAGACCGTGCTGCACCTGAACACCCGCAGCGCTGTGGATGTCGTGTTCAGCCAAGACCAGCGCGCGATCCATCTGCGCGCAGGCGAGATCGCGGTGGAAACCAGCCATGCCGATCCTGCCGAGCAGCGCCCGTTGGTGGTGCTGACAGAAGACGGCAGCCTGCGCGCGCTGGGCACCCGTTTTGTCGTGCGCCGCTGGCCGCTGCAGCACGCGGCAACAAGCGACACGGGGCAGGACGGTGGCACGCTCGGCACCGAGGTCGCCGTCACCCAGTCGGCCGTCGCGGCCCGCCCGGCGACCTGTGCGGCGGCAGCGTCCGAGCCGTGCGCTGCCGAGCGCATCGTGTCAGCCGGGCAGGGCGCACGGCTGGAGGGCGGGCGGGTGGACCCGTGGGTGGCCCCACCCGATGCCGATGCCTGGAAGGACGGCATGCTGGTCGTGGACAACCAACCCTTGGGCGAGGTGGTGGCCATGCTGGCGCGGCACCGGGTCGGCCACCTGGGTGTCGACCCCCGTGTAGCCCGGTTGCGCGTGACGGGCACGCTGCCCCTGGCGGACACCGACCAGGCCCTGTTGGCGCTGACCGCGGCCGTGCCGGTGGAGGTGGTCTGGACCACGCGCTGGTGGGTCACGCTCAAGCCGCGTGCTGCGCCCTGAGGATGAAAATGTGAAGAAAATCGGCCGCTACCGCTTGATGGGAAAGCGCTGGCAGCTATCAAAAGATGAGTGACTTGGTGCGGCTGATCGACGGTTCCATTCCGTTCAACCCAGATCCACCAGCCGAAGCAGATCAACCCAGATCGCCCCTGCCAGCTGGCATCCCACCCACCAACGATGCCGGCCCAAAAAATAAATGGCCCCGGCCCCCTCTCACTTTTCGGCACCCGTTCGGCAATCAGACAGAGACCGTGCATCGGCACGGTTGCCCTCTTTTCTGATGTGACCGTTTCGGAGCCTGACCCATGCCCTCTGCTGTTTTCCCCTTTCCGCTGAACCCCTGTGCTACTGCGCTGCTGCTCGCGTTGGGGGCCTCTGCCGCAGCCGCACAGCCAGCCACGGTGCAGGCCCCTGCGGCCCCGGCCAGCGCTGCGGCCGTGCGCGACTACGACCTGCCCGCCGGGCCACTGGGAGCAGCCCTCAACCGCATCGCGCGCGATGCAGGCTTGGCGCTCACCGCCGATGCGCAGTTGGTGGAAGGCCGCAACGCGGCGCCCGTGCGGGGCCGCTTCGATGCACCTGAGGCACTGCGCCGCGCGCTGGCAGGTTCGGGGCTGGAGCTGCGGCAGACCACGGGCGGCGTCTTCACGCTGCGCGAGGCATCGCGCCCTGCAGCGCAGGCACCCCGGCTCAGCGATGCCGCCACCCTGGGCGCCGTCACCGTGACGGCCAGCGCCGAGGCAGCGCCCGGCGATTTGCCGCCCGCCTATGCCGGCGGCCAGGTTGCCACGGGCAGCCGGGTCGGCCTGCTGGGCCACCAGAGCCTGATGGACACGCCGTTTCACATCACCAGCTACACGGCCGAACTCATGCAGGACCAGCAGGCGATCACCGTGGCCGATGTGCTGGCCAACGACCCGTCCGTGCGCACGGTGTCCTACAGCCTGACCAACGCTGCTGCGGGCGGCGACATCTTTCTGATCCGAGGTTTCTCGGTGCAGGACTCCGTGCTGTTCGACGGCATCGGCGGCATCGCCACCAACCGTGCCGTGGCGGTCGAAGCGGCCGAGCGCGTCGAGGTGCTCAAGGGCCCCAACGCGTTGCTCAACGGCATGGCCCCCGGGGCGGGCGGCGCGGTGGGCGGCGCCATCAACCTGGTGCCCAAGCGTGCGGGCGACGTGCCGCTGACCCGCCTGACCACCACTTACCTGTCCAAAGGCAACCTGGGCGGCCACCTGGACGTGGGCCGCCGGTTCGGCGACGACCACCAGTGGGGTGTGCGCTTCAACGGCGTCTACCGCGACGGGAAGACCGCCACCCAGGGCCAGTCCGTAGAGCTGGGCGCTGCGGCGCTGGCCGTGGACTACCGGGGCAGCCAGCTGCGGGCCTCGGTGGATGCCGGCCACCAGACGATGAACAACGAAGCGCCACAAGGCGCCGCGGGCTTTGGCATCGACGACGCCATTGCCATCCCCAGGCCGCCCCGGGCCAGCCATCGCATCGCGCAGGACTGGGAGTTCGCCAGGTCGCGCAGCAACTACCTCCTGGCCAAGGCAGAGTACGACCTCACCCCGGACTGGACGCTCTCTGCAGCCGCGGGTGGCAGCCACACGCGGTCCCGCTACCTCGCCACCGACGTGTTCGTGACCAGCGTGCAGGGCGATGCGCAGGCCACCACGTACTTTTGGCCCAACTGGACGAACTACCGCACCCTGCAAGGCGGCCTGCAGGGCACGGTGCGTGCCGGCGAGCTTACGCACCGCATCCACCTGCATGCGTCGTACCTGAAGAAGGACAGCGGCTTCACGGCGCAGTACTACGGCTTCGACAGCTTCGCCACGAACATGTATGCGCCCGCGGCCACCGCGCGTCCGTCCATCGACGGTTTCTCATCGCGGCCGCCCCAGACCGATTCCTTGCAGTTGCCGTCCGTGGCGCTGTCCGACACCGTCTCGCTGTGGCAAGACCGCCTGTCCGTCACCCTGGGTGCCCGCTACCAGCGCGTGAAGGTCGTCAAATATGACACCGCCACCGGGGCCGGCAGCACCGCGTACGACGAGCACGCGGTGACGCCGGCGCTGGCGGCGGTGTTCAAGCTACAGCCGCACGTGTCGCTCTACGGCAATTACATCGAAGGGCTGGTCCAGGGCGATTCCGCACCGCTGGGCACCACCAATGCCGGGCAGGTGTTTCCGCCGGTCCGGACGAAACAGCGGGAGGTGGGCGTGAAGGCCGACTGGGGCCGCTTCAGCACCACGGCGAGCCTGTTCCACATCCAAAAGCCGAGCGGGCTGGTGGCGTCCAACGGCGATGGCACATTCACCTACCAGGTCGGTGCAGAGCAGCGCAACCGCGGGGTCGAGCTCAATGTCTTTGGCGAGGTGGCCCGGGGCACGCGCCTGCTGGGCGGCGTGACCTTCAACGATGCCCGGCTGACCCGAACCGAAGGCAGCACCTACGACGGCAACGCCGCGCCCAATGTGTCGCGCTGGCAGCTCAACCTGGGCAGCGACCACGACGTGGCTGCCGTTCCGGGGCTGACGCTGTCGGCCCGCATGATCGCCAGCAGCGGGCAGCATGTGGACGCCGCCAACCTTCGGCGCATCCCGGGCTGGACGCGCTGGGACATCGGTGCCCGCTACAAGACCCAGGCGTGGGGCCGGCCGCTGGTGCTGCGCGCGGGCGTGGACAACCTGTTCAACCGCAACTACTGGTCCAGCGGCTCCGGCAACTGGCTGTATGTGGGAAGTCCTCGCACAGTGACTCTCTCTGCCACGGTGGATTTCTGACGCGGAGCAGTGCTGCCGTGGGCGGGCGGGCAAATGGAGGGGGTAGGGGGTACTGGCGTCACCTCCGGTGGGCCATGGTGCAGAAAATGTGGATTAAATTGGCCTCTACCGCTTGATAGGTAAGCGCTGGCAGCTATTGATTTGATAGTAATCCGGGGCATTCGCTCTGCCAACGCTGCAATGCGATATCCGCCTTTCCGCACTCGGTTAGATACCCTGTTGACACATCTAGGTATAAATCCTGAGTATCTGGTGCAAATTAGTATTTGTGGAGGCGTCTGGAGTACCAATCGAGCATCGCAGCATCGGTATCGTTCAGTCCGTCAATGCCTGCATGCCTTGCGCCGGTGTTGAAAGGCAGATTCCCATACCAACGACCGAGGAGACTTTTCCGATGCCACATTCCACCCCTGTCGCCATGCCCCAGCGCCTGGCCGTCGCCGTTGCGCTGGCTTTGACGTCGCTGTGCGGCGCCGCCAGTGCGCAGACCGAGCTCGTGATCGCCACCGTGAACAACGGCCACATGATCGAGATGCAAAAGCTCAGCAAGAACTTCGAGCAGGCCAACCCCGACATCAAACTCAAGTGGGTCACCCTCGAAGAAGGCGTGCTGCGCCAGCGCGTCACCACCGACATCGCCACCAAGGGCGGCCAGTTCGACGTGATGACCATCGGCATGTACGAGGCGCCCATCTGGGGCAAGAAGGGCTGGTTGCAGGAGCTCAAGACCGACGCCGCCTATGACGTGGACGACCTGCTGCCCGCCGTGCGCAACGGTCTGTCCATCGACGGCAAGCTGTTCGCCGCGCCGTTCTACGGCGAAAGCTCGATGCTCATGTACCGCAAGGACCTTGCCGACAAGGCGGGTGTGCAGGTGCCCGAGCGTCCCACCTGGCCGCAGATCAAGGACCTGGCCGCCAAGATGCACGACCCCAAGAACGGCGTGTACGGCATCTGCCTGCGCGGCAAGCCGGGCTGGGGCGACAACATGGCGTTCTTGACCACGCTGGTGAACACCTTCGGCGGCCAGTGGTTCGACATGCAGTGGAAGCCGCAGCTCGAGTCCAAGCCCTGGAAGGACGCGATCACCTTCTACGTCGACCTGCTCAAGAACTACGGCCCACCCGGCTCGTCGGCCAACAGCTTCAACGAAATCCTGGCGCTGACCAACTCCGGCAAGTGCGGCATGTGGGTGGATGCGACCATCGCGGCATCGTTCGTGAGCGACCCCAAGCAGTCCAAGGTGGCCGACCAGATGGCCTTTGCCCAGGCCCCCACCATGAACACGCCCAAGGGTGCCAACTGGCTGTGGTCGTGGAACCTGGCCATCCCGGCCGGCTCGAAAAAGGTCGACGCCGCGCAGAAGTTCATCACCTGGTCCACCAGCAAGGACTACATCCAGCTGGTCGCCAAGACCAACGGCTGGGCCAACGTACCCACCGGCACGCGCAAGAGCACCTACGCATCGCCTGAGTTCCAGAAGGCCGCCCGCTTTGCCGCCGCCGAGAAGGTCGCCATCGACTCGGCCAACCCGACCGATTCGACCCTGCCCAAGAGCCCGTACGTGGGCGTGCAGTTCGCGGCGATTCCGGAGTTCCAGGCCATCGGCATCGCAGTGGGCCAGCAGATGAGCGCGGCGCTGGCCGGCAAGACGACGGTGGATGCGGCGCTGAAGGCATCTCAGGTGTCGGCTGACCGTGAGATGAAGAAGGCTGGGTATTACAAGTAAGGGGCCAGTCGGGTCGCTTTGCGGCCCGACCTGTCTCTGAATCAGCATTCCATCGGCATTCAACCGGCATTCAACCGGCATTCACGGCGTCGATTCGCCCTGGCCGTTATCACCGTTCGCCCTGAGCCTGTCGAAGGGCTGTTCGCAGAGTGCCCTGGCTTCGACAGGCTCAGCCCGAACGGTTGTGAGTGATTGGGACGGTGTGAACCTCGCAGTCCCTCGCCCACGCCACGCCACGCTATCTTTTTGCCGCTTTGACGGACTCTCCATGAACCGCCGCCTGCTTCCCCGTCTGCTGCTCACGCCAGCCATGGCCACGCTCTTCCTGTGGATGATCGTGCCGCTGGTGATGACGATCTACTTCTCGCTCATCCGCTACAACCTCATGCAGCCCGACCAGACGGGCTTTGCGGGGCTGGAGAATTTCGAGTACTTCGTCACCGACCCATCGTTCGGCGCGGCAGTGGTCAACACCATCTTGCTGCTGGGCAGCGTGATCCTCATCACGGTGTTCTTCGGCGTGGCGATCGCGCTGCTCATCAACGAGCCTTTTCCGGGCCGGGGCATCGTGCGGGTGCTGCTGATCTCGCCGTTCTTCGTCATGCCCACGGTGAATGCGCTGATGTGGAAGAACATGATGATGAACCCCATCTACGGCGTGCTCGCGCAGGTGTGGATCTTCTTTGGCGCAGCGCCGGTGGACTGGCTCACCGACCACCCGCTGTTCTCGGTCATCGTCATGGTGTCGTGGCAGTGGCTGCCGTTCGCCACGCTGATCTTCATGACCGCGCTGCAGAGCATGAACCACGAGCAGCTGGAAGCCTCGCGCATGGACGGCGCCAACTACCTGCAGCAACTGCGCTACCTGTACGTGCCGCACCTGGGCCGCTCGGTGGCCGTGGTGGTCATGATCGAACTCATCTTCTTGCTCAGCATCTTTGCCGAGATCTACACGACCACGGCCGGCGGGCCGGGCGATGCGAGCACCAACGTCACCTTCCTGATCTTCAAGCAGGCGCTGCTCAACTTCGACGCGGGCGTGGCCTCGGCGGGCGCGCTGTTCGCAGTCGTGCTGGCCAATATCGCGGCAGTGTTTTTGATCCGCATGGTCGGCAAGAACCTCGACAAATAAGACAAGAGGCAACGCACATGACTGCAACCACCACACGACGCCGTTCCAACTTTCCGCTGGGCCTGCTGGCCCTGCGCACCGCTGCCGCCTGGGGCGTGGCGCTGCTGCTGTTCTTTCCGCTGGGGTGGCTGTTCCTCACCGCCTTCAAGACCGAGCTGCAGGCCATCGCGGTGCCGCCGCTGTTCGTCTTCACGCCCACGCTCGAGAACTTCCATGAAGTGCAAGAGCGCAGCGACTACCTGCTGTACGCCAAGAACTCGGTCATCACCAGCGTGCTGTCCACCCTGGTGGGGCTGATGCTGGCTGCGCCCGCGGCGTATGCCATGGCCTTCTTCAAGGGCAAGTACACCAAGGACATCCTCATGTGGATGCTGTCGACCAAGATGATGCCCGCCGTGGGCGCGCTGGTGCCCATCTACGTGCTGGCGCAAAAGAGCCACCTGCTCGACACGCAGCTCGCGCTCATCATCGTGTTCGCGCTGTCCAACCTGCCCATCATGGTCTGGATGCTGTACTCGCACTTCAAGGACATCCCGCACGAGATCCTGGAGGCCGCGCGCATGGACGGCGCCACGCTGTGGCAGGAGGTGCGCCTGGTGCTGCTGCCGCTGGGCATGGGGGGCCTTGCATCCACCGGCCTCCTGTGCCTGGTGCTGTCCTGGAACGAGGCCTTCTGGAGCCTGAACCTCAGCGCCGCCAAGGCCGGCACGCTGGCCACGCTGATCGCTTCCTACTCCAGCCCCGAAGGCCTGTTCTGGGCCAAGCTGTCCGCCGCGTCGCTGATGGCCATTGCGCCCATCGTGGTGTTCGGCTGGTTCAGCCAGAAGCAGCTCGTTCAGGGGCTGACTTTCGGTGCCGTGAAGTAACGCGCTGCTTTCCTATCTAACGCAATCAAGATTTCAGGAACCTGATTCCATGGCCTACCTTCAACTGCGCGGCATCGAAAAATTCTTCGGCGAGCACCGCGCCATCAAAGGCATCGACCTCACCATCCAGCAGGGCGAGTTCATCGTCTTCGTCGGCCCGTCGGGCTGCGGCAAATCCACGCTGCTGCGGCTGATAGCGGGGCTCGAAGCCATCGACGGCGGCTCGCTCATGCTGGACGGACGCGACATCACCGACCAGCCGTCGAGCAAGCGCGACCTGGCCATGGTGTTCCAGAGCTACGCGCTGTACCCGCACATGAGCGTGTACGAGAACATGAGCTTCGCGCTCAAGCTCGCCAAGGTCGACAAGCAGGTGATCGACGAAAAGGTGCAGAACGCCGCGCGCATCCTCAACCTCACCAGCTACCTGCAGCGCACGCCCAAGGAGCTGTCGGGCGGCCAGCGCCAGCGCGTGGCCATCGGCCGTGCCATCGTGCGCGCGCCCAAGGTGTTTTTGTTCGACGAGCCGCTGTCCAACCTCGACGCAGCGCTGCGCGGCCAGACGCGCGTGGAGATCGCCAAGCTGCACCGCGACCTGGGCGCCACCACCATCTACGTGACGCACGACCAGGTCGAAGCCATGACGCTGGCCGACCGCGTGGTGGTGCTGCGCGACGGCGTGATCGAGCAGGTGGGTACGCCGCTGGAGCTGTACGACAAGCCGGCCAACCAGTTCGTGGCCCAGTTCATCGGCACGCCGCAGATGAACGTGGTGCCTGTGGACAAGCTGCCGCAGCCCGTGCAGCAGCAGGCGCCAACGGCCCGCGACGGTGCCGCCGTGGGCGCCATCGGCCTGCGCCCCGAGAACATCACCGTGCGCAACAACGGCGCCACGCCCGTGGGCGGCCAGGTGGACCTGATCGAAGCGCTGGGCGCCGAGACGCTGATCTACGTCAGCACGCCCGGCGGCGCGCAGTTCGTCTCGCGCCAGAACGACCGCACGGGCCTGCGCGCGGGCGATGCGGTCAGCCTGGACATCGATGCATCGCACGCGCACTGGTTTGACACCGCCGGCCGCGTTGTGGCGGGCCACGCAGCATGAGTGCCGCGCAGACCCTGCAAGGGCAGGTGGCAGCGGTCACCGGCGCTGCGTCGGGCATCGGGTTCGCCAGCGCCAAGGCCATGGCCGATGCCGGCGCGCGCGTGGTGCTGGTCGACCGCGACGAAGCCGCGCTGACCAAGGCCTGTGCCGCCATTGGCCCCAGTGCCTTGCCGCTGGTGCTGGACCTGCTCGATGCCCAGCAGTGTGCCAGCCTGCTGCAGCGCACGCTGGCGCTCGCGGGGCAGCTCGACATCTTCCACGCCAACGCCGGGCTGTATGTGGGTGGCGACCTGGTGGATGCCGACCCCGATGCCATCGACCGCATGCTGAACCTGAACGTCAACGTGGTGATGAAGAACGTGCACAACGTGCTGCCCCACATGATCGAGCGCGGCCGGGGCGACATCATCGTCACCAGCTCGCTGGCCGCGCATTTCCCCACGCCGTGGGAGCCCGTCTACGCGTCGTCCAAGTGGGCCGTCAACTGCTTCGTGCAGACCGTGCGCCGCCAGGTGTTCAAGCACGGCATCCGCGTGGGCTCCATCTCGCCCGGGCCCGTCATCACCTCGCTGCTGGCCGACTGGCCTGCGGAAAAGCTCGCCGAGGCCAAGGCGAGCGGCAGCCTCATCGAGGCCTCCGAAGTGGCCGACGTGGTGCTCTTCATGCTCACCCGCCCGCGCGGCATGACCATCCGCGACGTCGTGATGATGCCCACGAATTTTGATCTCTAGAACCCTGTTTTCACGCACCATGAATTTCATCCTGCATCTGGGCCTGGGCTCCTTCCACCGTGCCCACCAGGCCGTCTACGTCCACCAGCTGCGCCAGCAAGGTGACACGGGCTGGGCCATCACGGGCGGCAACCTGCGCCCCGACATGGCCGACACCATCGCGGCCCTGCAGGCGCAGGGCGGCCGCTATACGCTCGAGACCGTCACGCCCCAGGGCGAGCGCAGCTACACCGTCATCGAATCCATACAGCGCGTGATCCCCTACCAGAACGACCTGGCCCCGCTGATCGCTGCTGGCGCCGACCCTGCCACGCGCATCATCAGCTTCACGGTGACCGAGGCGGGCTACTACCTCGATGCCCAGAACCAGCTCGACTGGCCCACGTTTGCCGACCTGCGTGCCGATCTCGCGGCCGTCAAAGCCGGCCAGGCAGGCCACACCATCTACGGTGGTCTCGTCAGCATCCTGCGCGCGCGCATGCGCTCGGGCGCTGGCCCCGTCACGCTGATGAACTGCGACAACCTGCGCCACAACGGCGACCGCTCGCGCAGTGGCCTGCTGCAGTTCATCGACGCGCTGGGCGACGCAGAGCTCAAGGCCTGGGTGGTGCAGCACACCAGCAGCCCCAATGCCATGGTCGACCGCATCACCCCGCGTCCCACGCCCGACGTGGCCGAGCGCGTGCGCGCAGCCACCGGCTGGGACGACAAGGCGGCGCTGATGGGCGAGAGCTTCATCCAGTGGGTCATCGAAGACCACTTCATCGCCGGCCGGCCCGACTGGGAGACCGTGGGCGTGGAGATGGTGCAGTCGGTGCAGGCGCACGAAGAGGCCAAGATCCGCCTGCTCAACGCCACCCACAGCTGCATTGCCTGGGCCGGCACGCTGGCGGGCTACCAGTACATCCACGAAGGCACGCACGATGCCGCCATCCGCCAGATGGCCTACGACTACGTCACCGACGATGCGATCCCCGTGTTGCTGCCATGCCCCATCGACCTGCAGGCCTACCGCGACGTGGTGCTGGACCGCTTCGGCAACCCCGCCATTGCCGACACCAACCAGCGCGTGGCCATGGACGCGTTCTCCAAGATCCCCGGCATGATCGAGCCCACCATCCGCGACAAGCTGGCGCAGAGCGCACCGTTCGACAGCGTGGCCATGCTGCCCGCGCTGTTCCTGGCCTACCTGCAGCGCTGGCACGCGGGGCAGATCCCCTACAGCTACCAGGACCAGGCCATGGATCCCGCCGTGGCCCATGCCATCTGCGATGCCGCTGACCCCGTGGCGGCCTTTGCGGCCGACACGACCTTGTGGGGCGAGATGGCCGGCCACCCCCGACTCGTAGACGCGTTGCGCAAAGCCTATGCCCGCGTGTTGGCTTTTGTGGCAGAGCGGACAGGCGCCTGATGCTGGTGTAATTTGAGCCCACTATCGCCATGACCGTGAAGATGCCCATCGCCCCGCGCCAGACCAAGCCCGAGCTGGAGCACGACTATGTGCGCTCGCCCGCGCTGGGCTACGAGTCGCCCGAGACGGCGGGCTTCATCCGTTGTTTGTCGCACGGGTTTCCCACGCCGCTGGCGCGCTGGCATTACCACGACGAGTACGAGCTGCACCTGATCACGGCCACCTCTGGCAAGGTCTTTGTGGGGGACTGGATCGGTCAGTTCCAGCCCGGCCACCTGGTGCTGACCGGGCCGCGCCTGCCGCACAACTGGATCAGCATGGACCTGCCCGAAGGGGGCGTGCCGCTGCGCGACCTGGTGATCCAGTTCTCGCACGCGCCGCTGGTGGCCAGCAGCGAAACCATCCCCGAGCTGCGCGAGGTGCTGCCTCTGCTGGAGCGCGCGCGCCACGGCGTGGAGTTCTTTGGCATGGAAGCGCAGGCCCAAGACCACTGGCACCGCATCAAGGCGCGCCAGGGGCTGGCCCGGTTCGGCGCGTTCTGCGAATTTATGAGCGACCTGGCGCGCTGCACCGACTTTCGCCTGCTGTCGAGCACGCAGCTGCAAAGCGAGGACAACGATGCGCAACTGGACCAGATCAACGCCATCGTGAGCCGCATCACCGACCATCTCGCCGACCCGCTCTCGGCGGCCGACCTGGCGCAGGAGCTGGGCATGACCGAAAGCCGCTTCTCGCGCTTCTTCCGCCGCGCCACGGGCAACACCTTCACCGACTTCGTGAACCTAGTGCGCGTGAACCGTGCGTGCCAGCTGCTGATGGAAACGGACCGCTACATCACCGACATTGCGTACGACGTGGGCTTCAACAACATGGCCAACTTCAACCGCCGGTTTCTGGACATCAAGGGCATGACGCCGAGCGAGTACCGCAAGCAGGGTGTGGGTCGGTATGGAAAGTCCCCCTGAGTCGCTTGCAGCGCCTGCCTCCTGAAAAGGGGGCGACGCCCTTGCTGCGAGGTGGCTCTGGCTGGGCGTCCCTGGCCTGGAGCGCTCCCGTTGCAAGCGGCAGGGGCATTGCTTTCACTTTGATCCACTGACATTTGCCCATCATCCATGTACCTCGGAATCGATTTAGGCACCTCGGGTGTCAAGCTCCTGCTGCTCGACGAAACGCAGACGGTGATCGCCACTGCCGACGCTGCCGTGGCCCAATACCGCCCCCAGCCCACCTGGAGCGAGCAGCACCCGGCAGACTGGCTGGCCGCGGTAGAAACCGCCGTGGCGCAGCTGCGCGCGCAGGCGCCTGCCGCGTGGGCGCAGGTGCGTGGTGTGGGGCTGTCGGGCCACATGCACGGCGCCGTGGTGCTGGGTGCGCAGGCCAACGTGCTGCGCCCCGCCATCCTGTGGAATGACGGCCGCGCCAGTGCGGAATGCGCCGCACTGGAGCAGGCTGTGCCCACCTCGCGCCAGATCACCGGCAACCTCGCCATGCCCGGCTTCACCGCGCCCAAGCTGCTGTGGCTGCGCACGCACGAGCCAGAGGTGTTTGCACAAATCCGCACCGTGCTGCTGCCCAAGGACTGGCTGCGGTTGCAGCTCACCGGCGATGCGGTGAGCGACATGTCCGACGCATCCGGCACGCTGTGGCTGGATGTGCAGGCCCGCGCCTGGAGCCCGGCGATGCTGCAGGCCTCGGGGCTCGATGCATCGCACATGCCGCTGCTGGCCGAGGGCAGCGCGGCTACCGGCACCTTGCGCGGCGATGTGGCGCGCCGCTGGGGCTTGGGTGATGGGGTGGTGGTGGCGGCAGGCGCGGGCGACAACGCCGCCAGCGCCGTGGGTGTGGGCGCCCGCACCACGGGCCAGGGCTTTGTGTCGCTGGGGACCTCGGGTGTGGTCTTTCGTGTGACGGATGCCTTTGCACCTGCCACCGAACGCGCCGTGCACGCCTTTGCGCATGCGCTGCCGCAGCGCTGGCACCACATGTCCGTCATGCTCAGCGCAGCCAGTGCGTTTGGCTGGGTCACGCGGCTCATAGGACGGGGTGATGAGGCACAACTGTCGGACGCCGTGGGCGCCATGCCCGCCAGCCGGCAGGCACAGGCACCGCTGTTCTTGCCCTACCTGAGCGGCGAGCGCACGCCGCACAACAATGCGGCTGCGACCGGTGTCTTCATGGGCCTGCGCGCCGAGCACGACGCCACCGACCTTGCCTACGCCGTGATGGAAGGCGTGGGATTTGGCCTGCTGGATGGCCTCAACGCCATGCGCACCGCTGGGGTGGGGCAGGGCAGTGTCGTCGCTGTTGCGGGGCATGGCGATGCCGCCCTGGCGCTGGTCGGCGGCGGAGCCCGCAGCAACCCCTGGGCGCAGCTCTTGGCCAGCGCGCTGGATTGCCCGCTGCAGCGCCCCCAGGGCGCACACGCCGCCGCTGCCCTGGGCGCCGCCCGCCTGGCTGCCATGGCCTGCGGTGGCGACGAAGCCCACTGGTGTCAGCCCCTGCCCGCCGACGCCACTTTCAGCCCCCAGCCCGCACAACAAGCCCTGCTGGCCGAGCGCTACGCCCGCTTTGTCGCGCTATACCCGGCACTGCAATCGCAGTTCTGACGCTGCTGTCCGCATCCTCTTCACATCCACCATGACTTCGGTACACAACACTTTCCAGGCCACGGCTCCCATACAGGCCGCCATTGCAGGCGAGGCCCTTATCGATCTCATCCGCCGCCCCGACGGCAGCTACCTGCCGTGCCTGGGTGGTGCGCTGTACAACCTGTGCCGCGCGCTGGCCCGGCAGGGCGTGGGCACGCAGTACCTCAACCCCTTGTCGCGCGATCGCTTTGGCCGCGAGCTGGCCGCGCAGCTGGTCGCCGACGGCGTGTTGCTCGCCCAGCCCGAGCCGGTGCAACAAGTCACATCACTGGCCGTGGTCAACCTCAATGAACACGGCCACCCCGACTACGCCTTCTACCGCGAAGGCGTGGCGGACCGCGCCGTGTCGGCACAAGGCCTGGACGATGCCTGCACCGCCTTGCCAACACTGCAACTGGTGTGCACCGGCGCGCTGGCGCTGGACGCACGCGACACCGCCATCTACCTGCCCTGGCTCGAAGCCCAGCGCGCAGCAGGCCGCTGCGTGGTGGTCGATGCCAACCTGCGCCCCTCCGTCATGCCCGACTCGGTTGCCTACCGCACCACGGTGCACGCCGCGCTAGCCCACGCCCACATCATCAAGGCCAGCGACGAAGATCTGGACCACCTTGCCGTGCCCGGCACTGACGCCCTGGCCCGTGCCCGCCACCTGCTGGCCGCCAACCCCCAGGCCCACCTGCTGGCACTGACGCTGGGGGGGGATGGTGCATGGCTGCTGCATCGCAACGGCGCACAGTGTTTTGCCAAGGAGGCCCAGCCGCTGCAGGTGGTGGACACCGTGGGCGCGGGCGACAGTTTTCTGGCGGGGCTATTGGCTCACCTGCTGCGGCAGGCGCAGGCTGCCGGTGGCGCGGAGAGTTTTGCGCATTTCGTCGCAAGCTTGACGGCTGAAACGTGCCAGCACGCGCTGCGCCACGCGCTGGCCAGCGCGAGCCTGTGCGTGATGGAGCAGGGTTGTGTTCCACCGGGGTGGGAGGCTGCGAACGAGTGGAGTCGGCTGCATCCGGCAGCCCAAGACCCAGCTTGAGTAACGGGACCGCAGACGTTCTTATCTTCGGGCCGTCTATCATTTCCCCTCGCAAATTTGCGGAGGATGCAGATGACAGAGTTTGTGGTTGCGATGCTGTGGTCGGTGGTGGAGGTGCTGCTGGTGTATACCGGTGCGCTGTTGGTGCGCTTTCTCAGCTTGGGCCGCTGGCGCACGGAAAACGCGCGCAACAAGGAAGCCCGCATCTTCGCACCCGCAGGGGCGTTGTCGTTTCGGCGTGATGGCCAGCGTGTGGTGACCGCGAACGGGGTGTACATGGAGGGCTTCCTGTTCTATGCAGTGCTGGCGGTGGGGCTGGTGAGTGTGGTGCGATGGGGCTCAGCAGCATGACGGCCTCTGGTGAGGCGCCCCACGCACTGTGCGTCGTACCGGTCGGCTGCGGTACAGCACAAGCCGCCTGCCACGTCGTCCGCCAGTCCATCACCCACTGCTGCGCGCCCGACCACGGTAGCGACCCCGCCATCCTCGCCGCATGGCTGGCCAACAAGACCCCAGAGAACCTGGCCGCGTGGATCACCGCACCCGATGCAATGGCGTGGGCCGCTTACCGGGGAGAGGCGATGGTGGGTTTTGCCCTTTTGACGCGGACCACGCTGGCGCTTTGCTATGTGGTGCCAGAGGCCTTGCACCAGGGCGTAGGCCACGCCTTGTTGCGTGAGGCCGAGGCCCGTGCGCGAGAGTTGGGGTTGGTGGCCCTGGAGCTGGAGAGTACGCGCACGGCGGAGGCTTTTTACCGCCGCAATGGCTATGAAACCGCAGGTGCAGTGCAGTCTTGGGCAGGGCTGCAGGCGCAGCCGATGCGCAAGGTGTTCTGAAGAGCGCTCTGGGCCGCGTGGGCCGCGATGCCCAGAGCCACGACCCCGCCGAGTGCCCTGTTCATCAGGGTTGTGGCCGTCGTTGGAAGTGAGAATTTTGATAAAAAATGGCTCTGGCGCTTGATGCGTAAGCGCAAGCAGCTATTGTTTTAATAGTAAATCTCGGCGTGGCTGGCAGGCGTTGATCAGAGTTCCTGCGCGTAGACGATGGACCCATGGTGCTTGGCCATCTTGTCGTACAGCAGTCGCGCGGTGGTATTGGTTTCGTAGGTCTGCCAGTACACCCGGGACGATCTGGCCGCGCGTGCCGCGTCGTAGACGGCATCGATGAGCGCACGCCCCACGCCCCGGCCCCGTGCGGCCTCGTGGGTATACAGGTCGCTCAGGTAGCAAATCGGATCGATGCGTGTCGTGCTGCGGTGAAAAAGGTAATGAGCAAGCCCGAGGATCTTGCCGTCCGCAGTGTCCTGCGCCACGAGGCAGAAGACGGGCTCTGCCGGGTCCAGCAAGCGCTGCCAGGTGGTTGCGTTGATGTGTTCGGGCAGCGCGGTGGCGCCAAAGCGGCCGTAAAACGCGTTGTAGCCATCCCAGAGCGGCCGCCATGCGGCGTAGTCTTCGGACTGAACGGGGCGCACGGAAACGGTAGCGGTCATGGGACGGGCCTTCCTGGAAAGGGTTGCGGATGGGCGGTGAACAGGGGGCGCAAGGGATGGCGGGGGCTGTGGCCTTGTGGGGCCACCGTCTGTCAGGCGCGTGGCTGCAGCACCCGCCCGGGATTCATGATGCCCTGCGGGTCCAGCGCCTGCTTGATGGCGCGCATCATCGATAGCGCCACGGGCGACTGGTACTTCTCCAGCTTGTCGGCCTTGAGCTCGCCAATGCCATGCTCGGCCGAGAACGAGCCGCCGAACTCGGCCACGGCCTCGTACACCAGGTGGTGCACATGCTGCTCATGGTCGCGCAGGAAGGCCTTGGCATCGCCTTCCGCGGGCGCCTGCACGTTGTAGTGCAGGTTGCCGTCGCCCAGGTGTCCAAAGTTGACCAGGCGCACGCCGGGGATTTCGCGCTGCAGCACCGCATCGGTGTGCGCCACAAAGGCGGGGATGCGCGAGATCTGGATGGAGATGTCGTGCTTGATGTTCAGGCCTTCCTCGGCCTGCGCGAGCGGAATGTTTTCGCGGATGTGCCAGAGCTGGCTGGCCTGGGTGAGGTTCTCGGCCACCACGGCGTCGGTCACGCAGCCCAGCTCGAACGCGGTCTCCAGCAGCGCTTCGAAACGGGCGCGGGCATGTTCCTCGGATTCGCTGTCGGAGTTTTCGAGCAGCACACACCAGGGCGCGTTCTCGTCGCCCAGAAACGGCACGCGCAGTTGTGGCATGTGCTTGCCCACCAGGCTCAATGCGAACTGGCCCATGACCTCGAAGCCCGTCAGGCCCGCGCCCAGCTGCTTGTGCGCCAGGCCCAGCAGCGCCACGGCGTGTTCCATCGACGGCACGGCGGCCCAGGCCGTGAGGCGTGCTGCGGGCTCGGGGTAGAGCTTGAGCGTGGCGGCGGTGATGATGCCCAGCGTGCCTTCGCTGCCGATGAACAGGTCGCGCAGGTCGTAGCCGGTGTTGTCCTTGCGCAGGCCCTTGAGGCCGTCCCACACCTCGCCCTGGGCGGTGACCACTTCGAGGCCCAGGCACAGGTCGCGTGCATTGCCATAGCGCACCACCTGCGTTCCGCCCGCGTTGGTGCCCAGGTTGCCGCCGATGGTGCAGCTGCCCTCGGCCGCCAGCGACAGGGGAAACAGCACACCCGCGTTCTGCGCAACGTCCTGCAGGTTCTGCAGGATGCAGCCGGCTTCCACGGTCATGGTCAGGTTGTCGGTGTCCACGCTGCGCACCGCGTTCATGCGCGTGAGGCTCAGCACGATCTGCGTGCCGGAGTCGTCGGGTGTGGAGCCCACGGCCAGGCCGGTGTTGCCGCCTTGCGGCACGATGGAGGTGCCCGCTGCGGCGCAGGCCTTGACCACGGCGGCCACTTCCTGCGTGCTGGCGGGGCGCACCACGGCCAGGGCCTTGCCGCGCACGCGGCGGCGCCAGTCCTGCTCCCAGGCAGAGAGGTCGCCTTCGGTGATCACATGGGCGGGGCCGACAAGGGTGCGCAGGGTGTCAAGCAAAGTGGTCATGGCAGAGCTTTTTCAAAGTCAGGAAAAGGGTGTGGCAGCGGTGGCAGCAGCATCCAGGGTGTTCACGGCATCGATGGCATCAACATGCATTGACAGCCATCAGGGCGCCAATGTGGCCGCAGGGACTGCCGCTGCTGCTGCCGCGGCCTTCGCATTGCGCTGGCGCAGCCGCACGTGCAACGTGCACGCGGTGAACAGCACCAGGCACAGCGCCACCTCGGCCCAGGCGAGCCATTGCGAGGGCGGCTTGTCGCTCCAGCCGCGCACCACGCCTTCGGTGAAATACAGCCAGATCACCAGGCTGACCCAGCGGTAGGTGTACATGCGGTTCTTGAGGATGCCGGCGAGCGGAATGCACAGCGGCAGCGCCTTGAGCGCCAGCCAGGAGCCGCCGGGGCGCAGCGGGGCCAGCACCAGCTCCCAGGCCAGGCACAGCGCGATCAGCGCCAGCAGGCAGCCGGTGGCCACCCAGCGCGTGGCGGCCACGGAGTTGTCGGAGGGGAGCGCGGGCACGGAAGCGGCGGCTGGGGCGGCGGGAGCGGCGGGGGAGGCAGTCATTGGGGTGGCATCATATCGGCCATGCCCTTTTCCTTACAGACAGTAGCGTCGCGCACCGAAGCGCTGATGACCGAGCTGTCGCACTTTCCCTGGCGGACCACTGCGCAGACCTTGCGCGAGCGGTTCCGCGAAGACCACCTGGGCCTGACCGCCAGCAGCCTCACCTTCACCACCATTTTGGCGCTGGTGCCCTTCTTCACCGTGGCGCTGGCGGTGTTCACGGCGTTCCCCATCTTCGGCAAGCTGCAGGATGCGCTGCAGGGCTGGCTGGTGAACAGCCTGGTGCCCGACAGCATCTCGCGCCAGGTGCTCGGTTACCTCACGCAGTTTGCGGCCAAGGCCAGCAGCCTGGGGGTGGCCGGTTTCAGCATCTTGCTGGCGACGGCGCTGGCGCTGATCCTGACCATCGACCGCACCCTCAACGACATCTGGCGCGTGCAGCGGCTGCGGCCGCTGGGGCAGCGGGTGTTGATCTACTGGGCCGCCATCACGCTCGGCCCGCTGCTCATGGGGGCCAGCCTGGCGCTCACGTCGTATGTGATGTCGGCCTCGGGCGGGCTGGTCAAGCGCCTGCCCGATGGTGTGCAGCTGCTGTTCGATTCGATCCAGTTCGTGGTGCTCGCGGGCGGCATGGCGTCGCTGTACCACTATGTGCCCAACACGCCGGTCAAGTGGCGGCATGCCTGGACGGGCGGGCTGTTCGTGTCGGTGTGCATCGAGCTGGCCAAAAAGGTGCTGGCGCTGTACCTGGGCAAGGTGCCCACCTATTCGGTGGTGTATGGCGCGTTTGCCACGCTGCCGATCTTGCTGGTGTGGATCTATGTGGCCTGGGTCATCGTGCTGCTGGGGGCGGTGGTCACGGCCTACCTGCCCAGTTTGCTGGCGGGTGTGGCGCGGCGCAGCACGGTGGCGGGCTGGACGTTTCAGCTGGCGGTGGAGGTGCTGCAGCAGCTGCACCGCGTGCGCCACCAGCCTCTCAAAGGCCTGCGCCCCGGCCAGCTCGCCCAGTTGCTGCGGGTGGACGTGCTGCAGCTGGCTCCGGTGCTGGAGGCGCTGACCGCGCTGGACTGGGTGGGCCAGGTCAACGATGCGGCCGTGGACGCATCGGATGTGCCCGAGCCCCGCTATGTGCTGCTGGCCAACCCGGGGGCGACACCCCTCGCACCGCTGGTGCAGCGCCTGCTGCTGGAGCGCGCCGAGAGCCTGCAGCCGCTGTGGTCACAGGCCCGGCTGGACGGATTGCTGCTGGAGGATGTGCTGCAGCCGGGTGCTGGTGCTGACCCCGCCCAGGGCGCGCTGCGGGCAGGGTCGGTGTAAGCTATCGAAAATATAGCTGCTTTCGCTTGTTGGATAAGCGCTAGGGCCTATTTTTACTTGAGTTTATCGCCGTGGCAGCTGTGGCGAATCACCGCTTCAGAACGGCACCTTCCCCGTCCAGATGTCCTTGTACATCACCCAGTCGCCCATGAAGCTGTAGAGCGGCCGCTTGAAGCTGGCGGGCTTGTTCTTCTCAAAGCCGAAGTGACCCACCCAGGCAAAGCCGTAGCCGCACAGCAGCCCGTACAGCAGGTACTGCGGCTTGCCCGTGGCCAGCAGCATGGCCATGCAGACCAGGGTGAGCGTGGAGCCCACGAAATGCAGCCGGCGGCAGGTACGGTTGCTGTGCTCGCTCAGGTAGAAAGGGTAGAAGTCGGCAAAGCGCTTGAAGGTGCGCGGGTCGGTGGGTGTGCGGGGTGCACTGATGTCCATCGTTGTCTCCTTGTGGGCGGGACTGCCCCGGTGCCAATCGCTTTATACGCCCAGGCCCCAAAAAATGCTGTGCCTTGATGGACAGGGGTTGTTGCGGGCTGTCCTTGAACGGGTTCTGCCACTATGGCCATGATGACTTCCATTGAATCCACCACCACCCCACCTGGCGCTGCCCCGGCAGTGGGCCGCGAGCACGCCATCGATGCACTGCGCGGCTTTGCGCTGCTGGGCATCCTCATGGTCAATGCGGGCAGTTTTGCCTCTACCTACTTTGGCGTGGGGGTGTCCGACCCGGCCTTCTCGCGGCCCGTGGACCACGCTGTGCGGTGGCTGGTGAGCTTCCTCTTCGAGACCAAGTTCTACCTGCTGTTCTCGCTGCTGTTCGGCTACAGCTTTGCGCTGCAGATGGACGCCGCCCAGCGCGCCGGCAGCGCTTTTGTTCCGCGCTTTCTGCGGCGCCTGCTGGGGCTCTTGCTGCTGGGGCTGGGGCATGCGTGGCTGCTGTTTGCGGGCGACATCCTGGTCACCTACGCGCTGCTGGGCCTACTGCTGCTCGCGTGGCGGGGCGTGCGCCCGGCCACGGCGGCGGTGTTGGCACTGGCGCTGCTGGGCGCCACTGCCGGGGGCTGGGGCCTGCTGGCCTGGCTGGTGGCACAGGTGCCGCCGATGGACCTGCCCCTGGCCGAGCTGCACGCGAAGGCGCAGCAGGCCGCGCAGGCGTATCGCGCCAGTGCCCTGGAGGCCATTGCGCAGCGTGGGCGGGACATGGCCGAGGGCGTGTGGTTTGTGCTGGTATTCGTGCAGGGCCCGTGTGCGCTGGCCATGTTCCTGCTGGGGCTGGCGGCGCACCGCACCGGCTACCTGGCCACCGTGGCGCGGCAGCCTGCGCGGCTGCGCCGCTGGATGGCGTGTTGCCTGCCTGTGGGTGTGGCGGGCGCGTTGTTCTATGCCTCGGTGCAGTCTGGGGTCAGCGGGGCCCAGCAGCCTGAGCAGGTGGGCCTGGCCGCGCTGGCGGTGGATTTGGCCACCGCGCCGCTGCTCACTTTCGGCTATGTTGCGCTGCTGCTGTGGCTTCTGCAGCGCGGCCCTGCCGGCCAGCGACTGGGCGCGGCGCTGGAGCCTGCGGGGCGCATGGCGCTGTCGAACTACCTGCTGCAGTCGCTGGTGGGGGCGCTGGTCTTCACGGCCTATGGCCTGGCGCTGGTGGGCCAGGTGTCGCCAGGGTGGGTGGTGCTGGGCGTGCTGGTGCTGTACGCCACCCAGCTGGCGTGGAGCCGCCGCTGGATGGCCATGCATGCCTATGGCCCGGTGGAGTGGCTGCTGCGGGCCTTCACGCTCTGGCAGTGGCCTGTCTGGCGGCGCGGCGCACGCTGACCTGCGGTGCGGCAGGCCAGCGGCGTGTATTGCCTCTGCGGGATTAGCGGGCCAGGAAATCGCGCAGTGCGAACAGCGTTTCTTCCGGTGCCTCGGTCATCTGGTGGTGGCCCACCGGCAGGTTTGCCACCTGCACCGATTTGCCCGCTGCACGTGCAGCACTGATCAAACCCTGCGCGGCCTTGGGCGCGGTCATCTGGTCCTGCGCGCCCAGCGCAAACAGCACTGGGCAGGTGAGTTGCGCCATGGCGGCCTCGCCCCCCGCATAGCTGTCGCAGGCCACAAACCCCCGGTGGAACACGTTGACGGCCGGGTTGCTGCGCAGCACCTTGCGGCCCAGCGCCATGCTGGCGCCAAACACCCAGGTGCCCGGCCCCAGCGCCGACGGGGGTGCAGCCAGCGTGTTGCGCGAAAAAACGTTGACCATGCGCAGGGCCTTTTCGGGGTCGCTCTGCGAGGCCTCGATGAGGGCGGGCGACACCTTCATCGGGAAGGCCGTGCCCACCAGCACCAGGTGGCTGACGCGGTCCTTGAGCCGCGCGGCGGCTTCCATGGCGATGAGAGAACCCCAGCTGTGCCCCACCAGCGCCGCGCGCTGCACGCCTGCGGCATCGAGCAGTGCGCCGATGAAGTCGGCCGCCTGTTCCACCGATGCGGGGGCTTCACCGCCGCTGCGGCAGTGGCCCGGCAGGTCGATGGCCAGCACGTTCCAGCCGTGGTTGGCCATGTAGCGGCTTTGCAGGGCCCACACGCTGTGGTCGTTGAGCACGCCGTGGATGAACACCACCGTGGGCTTGGCAGCATCAAATGCCTTGCCGCCGGTGTAGCAATAGATGGCAGCGCCGTTGACTTGGAGGTGCATGGTCAGGACTCCCGCCGGGCCGCCCCAAGGGAGGCCTGCGTCCCCTTGGGGGGCAGCGAATACACGAAGTGATGAGCGTGGGGGTTCATGGGTTTACTGCTTTCTCGGCGGCTTTCAACGCGCGCTTGAGGTCGTCGATCAAGTCATCGGCGTCTTCGAGGCCAATGGACAGCCGGATGGTGCCCTGGGTGATGCCCGCGCTGGCCAGGGCCTCGTCGGTCATGCGGAAGTGCGTGGTGCTGGCAGGGTGGATCACGAGGCTGCGGCAGTCGCCCACATTCGCCAGGTGGCTGAAGACCTTGAGGGTTTCGATGAATTTCTTGCCCTGTTCGCGGTTGCCCTTGAGGTCAAAGCTGAACACCGACCCTGCGCCGCGCGGCAGCAACTTTTGCGCGAGCGCATGGCTCCCGTGCGATGCCAGCATGGGGTGGCCCACGCGCGACACAAAGGGCTGCGCGGCCAGAAATTCCACCACCTTCTCGGTGTTGCGCATGTGCTGCGCCATGCGCAGCGGCAGGGTCTCGACGCCCTGCAGAATGAGCCAGGCCGTGTGCGGGCTCATGCAGGCGCCAAAGTCGCGCAGGCCCTCGCGGCGTGCGCGCAGCAGGAAGGCGCCCACAGTGCTTTCTTCGGTGAACACCATGTTGTGAAAGCCGTCGTAGGGCTGGGTCAGCTCGGCAAATTTGCCGGCGGATTTGGGGCCGTCCCAGTCAAAACTGCCGCCATCCACCACGATGCCCCCCACCACAGTGCCGTGGCCCGAGAGGAACTTGGTGGCCGAGTGGTAGACCAGATCGGCGCCATGTTCCAACGGCCGCATGAGCCAGGGCGAAGTCAGGGTGGAGTCCACCAGCAGCGGTACGCCCGCCTCGTGGGCAATAGTGCTCACGGTGGGGATGTCCAGCACATCCAGGCCCGGGTTGCCCACGGTCTCGCCAAAGAACAGCTTGGTGTTGGGCCGCACGGCGGCGCGCCAGGCGTCGATGTCGCCGGGCTTCACGAAGGTGGTCTCGATGCCAAAACGCGAGAGCGTGTAGTGCAGCAGGTTCTGCGAGCCGCCATACAGGGCTGTGCTGGCCACGATGTGGCTGCCGGCGCCCATCAATGTGGCCACGGCCAGGTGCAGCGCTGCCTGGCCGCTGGCGGTAGTGATGGCGCCCACGCCGCCTTCCAGCGCCGCCACGCGTTGCTCCAGCACCGCGTTGGTGGGGTTGCTGATGCGGCTGTAGACATGGCCGCCGCGCTCCAGGTTGAACAGCGAGGCCGCATGGTCGCTCGATTCAAAGACGAACGACGTGGTCAGGTGGATGGGGGTGGCGCGTGCGCCGGTGGCGGGGTCGGGGCTGGCGCCAGCGTGCAGGGCCAGCGTGTCAAAGCCGGGGTCGGAGTAACCGGGCATCTGTGTGTCTCCCATGTTGTCAATTCAGCCGGGCATTGTGGGCTATATTTGGTAGCAAATTGTCTACAGCGCCTGCCGCGCTGCTCTTGCCCTCTCGGAGACCCAGCACCATGAAAGTCAGCGACATCCTTCGCGTCAAAGGCAACACCCTGTACACCGCTTCGCCCGACGAGCCGCTGGCAGGTGCCGTGGGCCTGATGGCCGAACGCGACATCGGCTCCCTGGTGGTGATGGAGCATGGAGACCTGGTGGGCATGCTCACCTTCCGCGAGGTGATCCAGGCCGTGGTCAAGAACGGCGGCAGCGTGGGAACGATGCTGGTGCGCACGGCGATGGACGATGCACCCCTGACCTGTACGCTCGAAACCGACATGGACGAAGTGCGCCGCATGATGCTGGACCGCCATGCGCGCTACATGCCCGTGATGGACCGCAAGATGCTCATGGGCGTGATCAGCTTCTACGACGTGGCCAAGGCCGTGGTGGACAGCCAGAACTTCGAGAACAAGATGCTCAAGGCCTACATCCGCGACTGGCCGGAAGACGAATCCCGCAGCGGCTGACCGCCGCGTCGCCCGGGTACCGGGCTCTATTCTCAGCGCAGGCCCGGCACCTGCGCGCCAAGCCAGGCCTCCAGCTCATCCGGTGGCATGGGTTTGCCAAACAGATAGCCCTGCATGACAGGGCAACCGTGGGCCTGCAGCCATTGCTGTTGCCCGCTGGTTTCCACCCCTTCGGCCACTACCACCATGCCCAGGCTGTGGGCAATGCTGAGTACCGATACCGTGAGGGCGCGTGCGGTGGGGCTGGTGGTGAGGTCTTGCACAAACGCCATGTCCAGCTTGAGTTCGCTGATGGGCAGGCGGTGCAGGTAGCTCAGGCTGGAGTAACCCGTGCCGAAATCGTCCAGCGAGAGCTTGAACCCCTTGTTGTGCAGCGCCTCGATGTTGGCCAGCGTCACCGGTCGCGCGTCCATCATCACGCTTTCGGTGATCTCCAGCAGCACATCGTCCGTGCTCAGGCCGTGGCGCTCCAGGGCATCACAGACCTGCTGTGCAAACTCTGCCTGGTGGAAGCTGCGCCCCGACAGGTTCACGGCCACGCAGGGCACGCTGTGGCCGGCCGCACGCCATGTCGACAGCTGTGCACAGGCTTCGTCCAGCAGCCACAGGGTCAGCTGGTGAATGAGCCCGGCTTCTTCGGCCACGGGGATGAACCGGGTGGGGGGCACCATGCCCCATTCGGGGTGTTGCCAGCGCGCCAGGGCTTCCACGCCGTGCAGGGTGCCAGGTGCAATGCTGAGCACCTGGGGCTGGTAGTGCAGGCTGAGGCAGCGGTCGGCCAGGGCCTGGCGCAAGGCACGTTCCAGGGCGGCGCGCTCCTGCGCGCGCCGGTTCATTTCGGCACTGAACAATTGCAGGCTGTGCCGGTGATCGCTTTTGGCCTGGACCATGGCCTGGTCGGCATGGCGCAGGAGTGTGTCGATCGCATCGCCATCTTCCGGAAACATCGCAATGCCAATGCTGGCGTGGCAGACATGGGCCTGTCCGTGGATGTCCATGGGGCGTGCCATTTCTTGCAGCATGCGGTGGGCTGTCTGCACGGCCTGCTCGGTGGTGCATTCGGACAGCAGCAGCACAAATTCATCACCCGCCAAGCGGCCAATCAGATCGCGCGCACGCAGGCATTGCGTCAGCCGCTTGGCCACCTCGCACAGCAGTGCGTCGCCTGCGGCATGGCCTTGTATGTCATTGATCTGCTTGAAGCGGTCCAGGTCGATGAACAGCAGCGCGCCGGGGTGGTTGTCCTGCCGCAGGCTGGCAAGCGCCCGTGCGGCACTGCTGCGGAACATGGCGCGATTGGGCAGCCCGGTGAGTTCGTCAAAGAAGGCAAGCTGGTGAATACGCTCGCGTGTGGCGTTGCGCTCTATGGCCAGCGCGCACAGGTGCAGGCACACGTCCACCAGCCGGTGGTGCAGCGCGTCCGGGCCGCGCGGCTCCCGAAAGTAGAACGCAAAGGTGCCAATCACCTTTCCCGTATGGTCACAGATCGGGCTGGACCAGCAGGCCCGCATGCCACTGGACTCAAACAGGGCGCGGTAGTCGGCCCACAGGGGGTCGGTGGCAATGTCTGTGACCGCCACGGGTTCGCCCCGGAAGGCTGCGGCACCGCACGAGCCCGCACGGGGCCCGATGGGAGCTCCGTCGAGCGCCTGGCTGATAGCAAGCGGCAGCCCCGGCGCCGCCAGCGGGCGGAGCAGGCCCCGCTCGTCCACGGCCAGGATGGATGCCGTGACTTCGGGGGCGATGCGTTCGACTTCGCGGCATACCAGGGTCATCAGGTCTGCCAGCGGCAGTTCGTTGACCATTCCCTCGAGCACCCGCTTTTGCAGCACTTCGTGCATTTTGGTGAGCGTGATGTCGGTCAGCACCGTGATGGTGCCGCCCGGCCCGCCTGAGGCCTCGTCCGAGGCATTGATCATCATCGCCACCCAGCGCGGCTGGCCGGCCTTGCTGTACAGCAGCGTCTCGACATGGAAGACGCCCTGCTTGTGGATGCCGTCACGGATTTCCCCCAGCAGCCCCGGGTCGGAGTGCGGGCCCAGCAACACATCACTGAGGTATTTGCCCAGGACCTCGGTGGGGCTAAACCCGAACAGGCGTGTGAACCCTTCGTTGACATACACCACGTGCCTGGCACTGTCGCTCATCACAATGGCGTTGTCGCTGGCGTCCAATGCCCGGCGCAACGGGGCATCGGCCAGGGGGGCTGGCGGCGGGGTGCCGGGGTGGGATGGGGAATCGGAAGAGTGCGGGGCTGAAACGGGCATGAACGTCCCAAAGATCGGGTACTGATGCTAGCAAGCGCGCGTTGCAATGCCAAGCGCGTTTGTGGCGTGTGTTTGTCTGCACCACATTTCGCACCCCGGCCGTGATGCAGGGTGCTCCATCGCGAGTGCCGAGCCGATGGTGGTCGCCGCTCTGGGATAATCCGTCGCCATGAGCGGCAATACCTTCGGTTCCCTATTCGCAGTCACCAACTTTGGTGAATCCCACGGCCCGGCCATTGGCTGCGTGATCGACGGTTGCCCGCCCGGCATGCCGCTCACCGAGGCCGACATCCAGGCGGACCTGGACCGGCGCCGCCCCGGCACCAGCCGCCACGTCACCCAGCGCAACGAGCCCGATGCGGTGGAAATCCTCTCCGGCGTGTACGAGGGCAAGACCACCGGCACACCGATCGCGCTGTTGATCCGCAACACCGACCAGCGCAGCAAGGACTACAGCAACATCGCCGAGAGCTTCCGCCCCGGCCATGCCGACTACACCTACTGGCACAAGTACGGCATCCGCGACCCGCGCGGCGGTGGCCGCTCTTCGGCCCGGCTCACTGCGCCCACGGTGGCCGCCGGTGCGGTGGCCAAGAAGTGGCTGGCCCAGCAGTACGGCGCCCAGTTCCGGGCCTGCATGACCCAGCTGGGTGAGCTGGCCATCCCGTTCGAGAGCTGGGACCATGTGCGCAGCAACCCTTTCTTCGCCCCCGTGGCCGACGTGCAGCAGTACGAGGACTACATGGACGCCCTGCGCAAGGCCGGTGATTCGTGTGGTGCCCGCATTCGCGTGCAGGCCACCGGCGTGCCTGTGGGGCTGGGCGAGCCGCTCTATGACAAGCTCGACGCCGATATCGCACACGCCATGATGGGGCTGAACGCCGTGAAGGGGGTGGAGATTGGCGCTGGTTTTGCCAGTGTGGCCCACCGGGGCACGATGCATGGCGACTCGATGACGCCCCAGGGCTTTCGCACCAACAACGCGGGTGGCGTGCTGGGCGGCATCAGCACCGGGCAGGACCTGGAGGTGAGCATCGCCATCAAGCCCACCAGCTCCATCATCAGTCCGCGCGAATCGATCGATGTGCATGGCAAGAGCACCGAAGTCGTCACCAAGGGCCGCCACGACCCCTGCGTGGGCATCCGTGCCGCGCCGATTGCCGAAGCGCTGCTCGCGCTGGTCGTCATGGACCATGCCCTGCGTCACCGTGCCCAGTGCGGCGATGTGGTGCCGCCGGTGCCGCCCATCCAGGCCTCGTTCCTGTAGCGGGTGCAGCGCGGCGCTGCGGGGCGGGCCCGGGCGCGCTGAAGCAGGTGATGGCGGGGCGTGCAGCGATGTGCGCCCTTTTTTCTTTGACATGACTTATGCAAAAACTGGGTTCAGGCATGCGGCTCGCTCCATGGCCAGGCGGCTGTTGCATCCAGATTTGCGTAAGTCCTATTTGATTGAACAAGGCAGTCCCATGCGCAGGTTGTTGGCACAGGCATTCAATGGATCGGGCTGGGCTCGCAGCGGGTCGGCGCTTGCCGCGGTGGGCGCGCTCGGGGCTCTGCTGGCGGGTTGCGGCACGGCCGTGCCGTTCGCGGGCGGGCAGGGGCCCGAGTACATCGACATCACGCTGATTGGCTTCAATGACCTGCATGGCAACCTGGAGCCGCCCCACATGGCGCACAGGGTGCAGGGGCCGTCAGGGCCCGTGGCCGCGCCTGCAGGGGGCATGGCCTACCTGGCCAGTGCCATGGCGGCGCTCAAGGCCCGGGGCCCGCACCATGCGGTGGTGTCGGCAGGGGACATGGTGGGTGCGTCGCCACTGGTGTCCTCGCTCTTCCTGGACGAGCCCACCATCGAGGCCGTCAATCTCATGCAGATTGACTTCAATGCCGTGGGCAACCATGAGTTCGACCGGGGCTGGCACGAACTTCTGCGCCTGCAGCACGGGGGTTGCGAGAAGTTCACCGCGCGCCAGCCTTGCCAGATCAGCCAGCCCTTTGCGGGCGCACGGTTCGGTTTTCTGGCCGCCAACACCGTGCGCACCGAGGATGGGCGCACGCTGCTGCCCGCCACCGGGCTCAAGCGCTTCACGGAGGGTGGGGTGACAGTCACCCTGGGCGTGATCGGGCTTACGCTGCAGGCCACGCCCACCATGGTCAGCCCCTCGGGCGTTGCGGGCCTGCGCTTTGAGGACGAAGCGGCCACGGCCAATGCCCTGATTCCGCAGCTGCGGGCCCAGGGCGCCGATGTGATCGCCGTCGTCATCCACGAGGGCGGTAGCACCACGGCGGGTGTGCAGGAGACGAGCTGCGCGGGCCTCTCCGGCGACATCGTCCCCATTCTGGAGCGGCTGGACCCGGCCGTGGACGTGGTGGTTTCGGGCCACACGCACCAGGCCTATGTCTGCGACTACAGCCGCGTGAACCCTGCCAAGCCCTTTCTGCTGACCAGCGCCGGGCAGTACGGCACGCTGCTCACGGACATTCAATTGCGGGTAGACCCCCGGACGCGCCGCGTGGTGCACAAGGCGGCGCGCAACGTGGTGGTGCAGGGCGAGGCTTTCACCGGCAGCCAGGGGCACGTGCCGCTCACCTCGGCCGTGCCGACCTTTCCGGCCGATCCGCAGGTGCAGAAGGTCATCGACACCTACCGCGCCGCCGCCGTGCCGCTGGCCCAGCGTCCCGTGGGGCAGGCCGTTGCAGCCCTGCGGCGCACGCCGGCTCCATCGCTAGAAAGCGCGCTGGGGAACCTGGTGGCCGACGCGCAGCTCCATGCCACGCGTGCACCGGAGCAGGGTGGGGCGCAGCTGTCGTTCATGAACCCGGGTGGACTGCGCGCTGACCTGGTGCCCGACGGACAGGGGCTGGTGCGCTACGGTCAGTTGTTTGCGGTGCAACCATTCGGCAACCAGCTGGTCGTCAAGACCTTCACGGGAGCGCAGGTCAAGGCGGCGCTGGAACAGCAGTTCGCCAGCGGCAGCAACACCGTGCAGCGGCCCCGGGTGTTGTCGGCGTCGGCAGGGTTTTCGTACCGCTACGACCTCACCCAGCCAGCGGGTGCGCGCATCAGCCACATGGCGCTGAACGGCACACCGCTGCAGGACGATGCGCTGGTGCGCGTGGTGCTGAGCAGCTACCTTGATAGCGGTGGCGACAACTTCACGGTGCTGGCCCAAGGCCGTGACCGCCTGGTGGGTGGGCTGGACCTGGACGCGCTGGAGGCCTACTTCCGCGCCCACAGTCCGGTGCCGGTGCCCGCCATCGACCGTATTTCCCGCGTGGCCCGCTGAACTGCCCGTTCGGGTGGTTGGGCGGTGTTGTCCGGCACTTAGCTGCGCCCTGGGCGCAGTGCCGCCAACCAGCGCAATGGGTTGAAGCCGGTCACCAGACCGGTGGCCACCAGCACCAGCGCTCCGCCCCACACCATCCCGGTGCCCAATGCCTCGTCCAGAAAGATGTGGCCCCAGGCCACGCCGAACAGCGGAATCATGAAAGCCGAACTCATGGCCGCCACGGGCGAGACATGTTGGAGCACCCGCAGGTTGAGCCAGTAGGCCAGGCCCGAGGTCACGACGCCCATCACCGCCACAGCGGCCAGCGCGCCCGGTGTGAAGTGCGCTTCGGGCAGGCTCCAGGCCGCACCCGGCAGCAGCAACACCAGCGCTGCGGCGTGGATGCCGGCGGCGATCGACAGGGGCGACATGCGGGTGGTGGCGCGCTTCATCCAGGTGGTCGAAACGCCGTAGCAGGCCGAAGCGACGATGCACCCCAGGGCCGCGATCAGCAGCGCTGGCGTGGGCTCCATAGGGCCCAGCTGCACGATCAGGGCCACGCCCGCAAAGCCGCACAGGCATCCCAGCCATTTGCGCAGGCTCAGCGTGTCCTCCTTCATCCACGCAGCGGCCAGTACGCTGAACGGAACGGCCATGGTGTTGAGCAGTGAGCTGTACCCCGCCGGCAGGTGCAGGGCGGCCCACGAGTAGAGCAGGAAGGGCACCGCGACCGTGAGCGTACCCAGCCCGAGCAGCTCCCGCCAATGGCGCCACGGCCACGATTCGTTGGCGACCCGCATGATGCCGATGAGCGTCAGCGTGGCCAGGCCAATGCGCAGCGCGGCCATGACGTTGGGCCCCAGTACAGGGCTGGCAATGCGGATGAAAAGAAACGAGGCGCCCCACAGGGCGGACAGCAGCACCAGCTGCAGGAAGTGGCGGGTTTTCACCGGGCGCATTGTCGGGCACTGGCGGGGTGCGCGCCGGCGCATGCCAAGCCAATTTTTAAGTCAAATTGGCCTCTGGCGCTGATTCAGAAAGCGCTGGTAGCTATCAATAAAGGAGTATTTGCGGTGTGGCATACGCGACAGCGGTGGCCCACTCCGGCGTACACCCATCTTCTGTGGATGCTTGTTTGCTATATTATTTGTAGCTGCTGGAGCTTGCTGGTGAAGCGCTGGATTGCGAAAATCCTTGAAATCGCCCGGCCCTGGGGCGAACACCGGTGCAGATACGAATGCAGGTGCCGGTTACTTGCGCACTTCATCGACCATGGCGCGGAAGTCGTCGATGTCCTCAAAGCTGCGGTACACGCTGGCAAAGCGGATGTAGGCCACCTTGTCGAGCTTCTTGAGTTCGCGCATCACCAGCTCGCCAATGCGGCTGGAGATCACTTCGCGTTGGCCCAGGTTGAGCAGCTTTTCCTCGATGCGCTCGATGGCGCTGTCGATCTGGTCGGTGCTGACCGGGCGCTTGCGCAGTGCCAGGTTGAAGGAGGCAAGCAGCTTGCCGCGCTCGTATTCGATGCGCCGGCCGTCCTTTTTGACGATGGCCGGGAAGTTCACTTCCGGCCGTTCGTAGGTGGTAAAGCGCTTGTCGCACGCGCCGCACTGGCGGCGGCGGCGGATGAAGACCCCATCCTCAGACACCCGCGTTTCAACGACTTGCGTTTCGAGGTGGCTGCAGAAGGGGCACTTCATGGTGGCTGCCGAGTCCCTGGCTTAACGGTAGACGGGGAAGCGTGCGGTCAGCGCATTGACCTTGGCACGCACCGCGGCGATATTGGCTTCGTCGCGCGGGTTGTCCAGCACGTCGGCGATCAGGTGGGCGGTGATGCGGGCTTCTTCTTCCTTGAAGCCGCGCGTGGTCATGGCAGGGGTGCCGATGCGCACACCACTCGTGACCATCGGCTTTTCAGGGTCGTTGGGGATCGCGTTCTTGTTGATGGTCATGTGGGCGGCGCCCAGCACGGCCTCGGCTTCCTTGCCGGTGATGCCCTTGGCGCGCAGGTCCACCAGCATCACGTGGCTTTGCGTGCCACCGCTCACGATGCGCAGGCCGCGTGCGGTCAACGTCTCGGCCACCACCTTGGCATTCTTGGCAACCTGTTCCTGGTAGGTCTTGAACTCGGGCTGCAGCGCTTCCTTGAACGCCACAGCCTTGGCCGCGATCACGTGCATCAGTGGGCCACCTTGCAGGCCGGGGAAGATGGCGCTGTTGATGGCCTTCTCGTGCTGGGCCTTCATCAGGATGATGCCGCCACGGGGGCCGCGCAGGCTCTTGTGGGTGGTGGAAGTGACCACGTCGGCGTGCGGCACGGGGTTGGGGTACACGCCCGCGGCGATCAGGCCGGCGTAGTGGGCCATGTCCACCATGAAGATCGCGCCCACGTCCTTGGCCACCTTGGCAAAGCGTGCGAAGTCGATGTGCAGGCTGTAGGCCGAGGCACCGGCGATGATGAGCTTGGGCTTGGTTTCGTGCGCCTTCTTCTCCATCGCTTCGTAGTCGATGGCTTCGTTGGCATCCAGGCCGTAGGAGACCACGTTGAACCACTTGCCGGACATGTTCAGCGGCATGCCGTGCGTCAGGTGGCCGCCTTCGGCCAGACTCATGCCCATGATGGTGTCGCCGGGCTTCAAGAAGGCCAGGAACACGGCCTCGTTGGCGGAGGCGCCGCAGTGCGGCTGCACGTTGGCGGCCTCGGCGCCGAAGATCTGCTTGACGCGGTCGATGGCCAGCTGCTCGGCCACGTCCACATGCTCGCAGCCACCGTAGTAGCGCTTGCCAGGGTAGCCTTCGGCGTATTTGTTGGTCAGTTGCGTGCCCTGCGCCCACATCACGGCGGGGGAGGCGTAGTTCTCGCTGGCGATCAGCTCAATGTGGTGCTCTTGCCGGGCGTTTTCAGCCTGGATGGCGGCAAACAGCTCGGGGTCGGTTTGTTCGACAAGAATATTGCGGTCGTACATGATTGGCAGTCCTATGAACTTGTGTCCCTTGAAACAAGGGCTGCCCAGGCGAACGGCTGAACGCAGAAGGGATGAACCCCGTGCGGCACGCTTCCCAGTGGTTCACAAGAGGCAAGCCCTTGTCGGTTTCCACGTCAGCGGCGGCACCCTGTGTCCAGATGCCGCGCCTATCGCCAGTCGCGTACACCGCTAGTGTAGCTGACGTGGCGTGCGCAAATGTGTCGGGGAGCTGAGGAGCGTGCCCCGGGGAGGTGTGCTTCCCCCGGTGCGAGAAGCCCAGGTCAGAGCGCGGAGAGCAGGGCCACCTTGTCGCCGCTGGCTGCTGGCGTTGTGGGCGGTGCAGAGACAGGAATGGCCTGTACGGGAGCTTGTGTGGAGAGGCTTGGAGGTGGCGTGGTGGGCATGGTGCGGCCGCCTGCGACCTGCCGCAGGCGGAAATGCTCAGCCATCACCTTGGCCGCATAACCGCCGTCGTCGGCCAGGTTGCCCGCGCCCACGTAAAAGCGCAGTCCACCTTCCACCGAGCCGGCGCGTGCAATGCACTCCTGCAGGACCTTCACGCCCACGCGCAGATTGCTCACCGGGTCAAAGGCTGCAAAGTGCCCGCCAAAATTCTGGTACTTGTCGGTGTGCACATTGGTCATCACCTGCATGAGCCCTTGAGCGCCAACGGCGCTTTGTGCAAACGGGTTGAAGCTGGACTCGATGGCCATGATGGCAAGGATCAGCGTGGGATCAATCTTGGACTTCGCGCCAATTTCATAGGCCTCTGCCACCAGCACGCTCAGCGGCTCGGGGGCCACGCGGTACTTCTTGCTGAGCCAGAAGGCGACTGCGGCCTGCTCTTTGGGCAGGTCCTTGGGGTTGCCTGCCGTGGCGCGCTCGCTGGCTTCCGGTTCGATGGGCATGCCAAGCACTTCCACCTGGCGGGCCTGCAGCCAGTTCATCAATTGCGCTTCGCCAGCCTGGCGCAAGTCCGGGCGGGCCGTGAGGGTGATCACGACAAAGGCGACAGCCAGGCCGATGAGGGCGAAGCTGTTGTGGGTGATTTCAAGAAAACCTTCGGTCACGTCGGCCACAAAGGTCCGTACGCCGGAGATCATTTTTCCTGACGCTGTCATAGCTCTTCCTTTCTGAGGCGCCGCAGTGAGCCGGGCAGTCATCGGGGACTGTCTCGTCTCGGCGGATCGCCTGGATTGGTACGCCATCAAGTGAGGCCGCACGTCTTGGGTGTGCTTGGGGCCTGCTTTGACTTAGCCGGGTTCGGCAGCGAGGTTGGGGTTTTTACTAGCCTGTTTTCGGGGCTGGCGGATTCTAGAAGTTCACTAAATGCTTAGTCAATACTAACAAATTAATTTTTAAGATCATTAAGTTATGAAAAACATGTGAAAAATCACAGCTTTTGGGAGGTGTGTGCGTGTCTGGCGCCCAGGTCTGTGGGGATGCCTGTTACATGGACGTGTCAAATTCAATCGCCGGTCTTTTCGCCATTTAGAATCCAGTTTGAGTTGCAGCGGCAGCTTTGGTAAGGTTGCGTTGCCTGTAGATTTCAGGCATCGCCAGACGAAGACAAGTCTCCCTCCGAGGGCACGCAGTGCCCTGGTGCAGCAGATGCGGCTTCCACGGCAAACCCCTGGAGGCAATACCTTGCCTCCTCGCCATGTGGACCTTCATCTCCGCATTGCGACCGATGGCAAAGACCGTTGTGTCAGCCGTCAAGCCCGGCAGGCAGTCCATGAGGCACTGTCTGCCGGGCTTTCTTATTGGCGGTGTGGCGTGCTTTTTGGGCCCCTGGCCCTTATATATAGATAATGGGGGCTGTTCCCTAGAGCAGCGGCAGTTCGCCCGCAGTAGCGGGCGGCACCCTGGCGGGGCCGCAGCATGTCAGCCCGTCTGGCAAAGCCTTGTGCCAGATCACCCCCGGGGCTTGGCACACCGCCATGCTGCGGCCTGTTTGCCAAACCCGGTGAAAATAGCTTCTTTGTTGCCCTGGCGCGCGTGCAGCGCAGTTGCCGGGGCAGGCCTTCAGGCAATGCGCCCGGGGCCGCCTTTGTTATCCATTGGATCCATGTTTCCATTTTTTTCCCGCAGCAAAATGTCCGACGCACCTGAAGTGAATCCGGCCCCGGCCAAAACCCATGAGCCGCATCCGCTTGATGCGTTGACCGGTGGCGCTTTTTCTGCCGCCACCTCCGGCGAGCGCGCCTCCCGCATTCGTGACTGGCTGGCAACCCAGCCGACCCATGAGCAGTTGCAGGAGGTTTTCAAAGAACTGAGCGGGCGTGACAAGGGCGCTGCGCGCGCGGTGCGTGAGCGCCTTGATGAAATCCGCCGCGCCAAGGGCCAGGAGGCCATTGCCGCCGAGTGGGCGGAAAAGGCGCAGGCGCTGCTGTCAGCCCCCAAACTCAACATTGCCGATGCCTTGGCATGGCAACGCGACGCCGCCAAGGCGGGCGCGCCGCTGTCGCGCGAGCCGTTGTCGCTGCTCAAGGTGCAGGTCGCGGACCGCGTGAAGGTCATTGAGGATCTGCAGCACCGAGTCCAAGTGCAGCGAGAGGCGGCCGTGTTGCTGGCCCAGCGCATCGAAGTGCTCTCTACCAAGCCCTGGCGCGACGCCCAGGCTGCGCTCGAACTGCTGCGTGCCGATGTGGCGCGTTGGCAGGAACAGGCGCAGGAATTGACCGGCGATGCCAGCTGGGTAAGCGTAGAAGCACGGTTTCCACCGCTGCTCGATGCGTCACGCACCCAGTTGTTGGTGGTATGGGAGGCATTTCAACCCGCGGTGGCCCAGGCTGTGGCGGCTTCTGAGGATGCTGGCGCGCCGTTGCCTCCTGTGCCTGTCTGGGCTGATGAGCTGCGTGCAGCGCGTGGCCTGCCTACCGAGGCCGCTGCTGCAGCGGCGGCAGCCAAGCCTGCGCGTGCGGCCAAGCCCAAGGTGGCGCCCGAAGTTGTTGAGAAGGCTGTGCAGGGCGTGCGCGAAGCCCTGGCAGTCCTCGAGAAGGAAACTGCCGAGGGCCATGGCAAGGCCAGTGCCGGTGCTGCAGCCGCACTGCGCGCTGCGCTGAAGGTGCACGGCAAACACATCGACAATGCCCTGGAGCAGCAGGTCCACGCAGCCCTGGTGGCGGCGGGTGAACTGGAAGGCTGGCAACGCTGGAGTGCGGACCAGGTGCGTGAAGACCTGGTGGCCAAGGCTGAGGCCTTGCTCAACCGCCCTGAAGGGCAGGCCCTGGGCGGCCGCAAGATGCAGGAAACCCTGCGCAACCTGCGTGAACAATGGAAACAGGCGGACCAGGGCGGCGCCCCCAACCACGCCTTGTGGAAGAAATTCGACGAAGCCTGCAATGCCGCGCACAAGGTCGTCGAGGCCTGGCTGGACAAGATCCGCACCGAGGCGGCAGAGCACAAGGCCCAGCGCCTGGCGCTGATCGAAGAAGTCAAGGCATGGGCGCACGAGCATGCTGCTTCCGGCGACTGGAAGGCCATCAACCGTGCCCTCCACCAGTTTGGTGATCGCTGGCGCGAAGGCGGCCATGTGGGGGAGAAGCTTTTTGCGGAGTTGCAACCTCTTTGGAAGCAGGCGATTTCCCTGGCAGCAGCTCCACTCGAAACTGCGCAGAAGGAAAGCCTGGCCCGCCGCCACGCGATGATCGACGAGGCCATGGCCCTCGGTGCGGCGCCCACCTTGCGCATCGATGCGGTCAAGGCGCTGCAGCAGCGCTGGCAGGCAGAGGCGCAGGGGGTGCCTTTGGACCGCAAGCACGAGCAGAAGCTGTGGGATGCCTTCCGTAAACCCATTGATGAAGCCTTCAACCGCAAGTCGGCGGACCGCGAGCGTGCTGTCACCGAATTGAGCGCACGTGATCGCGTGGTGCTGGAGGCGTCCAAGGCGCTGGAGGCCGCCAACGCCAGCGGCGATGCGCAACAGATCCGTTCGGCCATGCAGGCGCTGGAGGCTGCGCTGCGCGGTCAGGCGCAGGCGGCGGAAGCCGTTGCCACGGCGCACAAGGATGCACAGTCGCATGCAGACGCGCAGGCGGATTCTGCCCCTGTTGCTGTCGAAAACGGATCGACTGAATCTGCGGAAACACCCGATGGTGGTGACGGTGCGGCAGTCGAGGCCCCCGCAACGGCACCTGCAGCGCCCAAGCCCGCAGCGCGACCCGTGGTGGCGGTGCGTGGTGATGACCGTCCTGGCATGAAGAAGGACGCGCCTGCAGCTCCTGGCCGTGGAGGTCGCCCGGGTGAGCGTCGTGATGCCCGTCCCGGCGACCGCGACGGTGCCAGGGGTCCTCGCAGCGATGGTCGCATGGGCGATCGCGCGGACCGGGGTGGCCGTTTTGGCGATCGCCCGGCGTTCGAGGACCGAGGCCCTCGCCTGGGTGACACGGCGTTCCGAGCCCAGCGCGAAGCCATGGAGCACGCCCAGCTGGCTTTGAAGAAGCTGGCGGCGCAGGCCCATGGAGAGGCGCTGACTCAGCTGCTGACGGCATGGGAGAAGCGCGATGCGGCGCTTGTGCCTGGTACGCAGGATCTGGGCTCGGGTGTAACTGCATCGGTGCGCAGCGCCTGGGCGCAAGCGCTGTCGTCTGCTCCCAAGGGAGATGCGTCCGAGGCGCTGCTGCGTCTGGAGATGGCAGCCGAGGCTCCCACGCCAGCTGAGCACATTGCTGCCCGGCGCATGCTGCAATTGCAATTGCTCACGCGCCGCAATGATCCTGCGCCTGCCCAGACTTGGGGTCAGGATGCGGCGCGCGTGCTGGCCAGTGCCAGTGATGCGGTGAGTGCACGCCGTTTGCAGAATGTGCTGAAGACGTTGCTGCGCAAGTGATGTGAATGGGGGCGTGCGCGCTTTTGCGCGCATGCCCTTGAGGCTCGGCGGTTGCCGTGCTTGGCGAAGGTGGGATTGCTGGAGGAGTTGTCCGCCAAAGGAATTCCAAAAACAAAAAAGCCGTTGCGATTGCAACGGCTTTTTATATGTTTGGTGCCCAGGAGAGGACTCGAACCTCCACGATGTTACTCGCTAGTACCTGAAACTAGTGCGTCTACCAATTCCGCCACCTGGGCTTTCAGATCAGCCTCGAATTATAGAACAAGTAATTGAGGCTTCTGGCAAGTTGCCAAAGAATTTTCAAAAATGTGTCTGTTCGGCTTCCTGGGGCCGGATTGGACAACTGCATGCAGAAAATAAAAAAGCCGCTGTGTTTGCAGCGGCTTCGATATTTTGAAAACCTTCGCAGGTTGTCGTTAAACTTGGTGCCCAGGAGAGGACTCGAACCTCCACGATGTTACTCGCTAGTACCTGAAACTAGTGCGTCTACCAATTCCGCCACCTGGGCATTTCAGGAAAGTCTAAGATTGTATATCAAAAAAACCACCCCCGGCGCGCAGTCCGCGCATTTGTCGGACGAGATTGAAGGCAGCGTGCAGGGGCACCGTGATGGACACGGTTTCGTTATCCGCGACGATGGCGAAGGCGACATCTATATCCCCCCCAATGAAATGCGCGCGGTGCTGCACAAGGACCGCGTGCGTGTGCGCATCGTGCGCCAGGACCGCCGTGGTCGTCCCGAAGGCCGCGTGGCCGAGATCATCGAACGCCCGCCGCAACCCATCATCGGCCGCCTGCTGCAGGAAAGCGGTGTGTGGCTGGTGGCGCCAGAAGACAAGCGCTACGGCCAGGATGTACTGATCCCCAAAGGCGCCACCGGCGCCGCAAAACCTGGGCAGGTTGTCGTTGTTGAACTGACCGAGCCCCCCGCACTGTTTGGCCAGCCCGTGGGCCGCATCACCGAAGTGCTCGGCGAGGTGGACGACCCCGGCATGGAGATCGAGATCGCCGTGCGCAAGTACGGCGTGCCGCACGAGTTCTCCGCCGAGTGCCTGGCGCAGGCCAAGGAGTTGCCCGACAAGGTGCGCGCGCAGGACAAGAAGCGCCGCGTGGACCTGACCGACGTGCCCCTGGTCACCATCGATGGTGAAGACGCCCGCGACTTCGACGATGCCGTGTACTGCGAGCCCGCCAAGGTGGGCCGCAGCAAGGGCTGGCGCCTGCTGGTGGCGATTGCCGACGTGAGCCACTATGTGGAGACCGGCAGCGCCATTGACATTGATGCCTACGACCGCGCCACCAGCGTGTACTTCCCGCGACGCGTGATTCCCATGTTGCCCGAGAAGCTGAGCAACGGCCTGTGTTCCCTCAACCCTGAGGTGGAACGCCTGTGCATGGTTTGCGACATGCTGGTCACCGCCAAGGGCGAGGTGCACGCCTACCAGTTCTACCCGGCCGTGATGTTCAGCCATGCGCGTTTCACGTACACCGAAGTGGCGGCCATCCTGGCCAATACGCGCGGCCCCGAGGCCAGCAAGCGCAAGGACCGCGTCAAGGACCTGCTCAACCTGCACGATGTGTACCGAGCCCTCCTGATTGCGCGCCAGCAGCGGGGTGCGGTGGACTTTGAAACCACCGAAACACAGATCGTTTGCGACGAAAACGGCCGCATCGAAAAAATCGTGCCACGCACCCGCAACGATGCGCACAAGCTCATCGAAGAGGCCATGCTGGCCGCCAACGTGTGCAGTGCCGACTTCATCGCCCAGGGCGGACAGCCTGGCCTGTTCCGCGTTCACGAAGGCCCCACGCCCGAGAAGCAGGAGATCCTGCGCAACTACCTCAAGGCCATGGCCGTCGGCATGACGATTGGCGATGATCCCAAGCCCGCCGAGTTCCAGGCGATTGCCCAGGCCACCAAAGAGCGGCCTGACGCGCAGCAGATCCACACCATGCTGTTGCGCTCCATGCAGCAGGCTATCTACACGCCCGTCAACAGTGGCCACTTTGGGCTGGCGTTCGATGCTTACACACATTTCACCAGCCCGATCCGGCGTTACCCCGACCTGCTGGTGCATCGGGTCATCAAGGCCATCCTGAGCAAGACGAAGTACGCGCTGCCGTCCTTGCCCACACCCGGCGAAGCCCATGCCAAGCTGGCCAAACGGCTGGCGGCCCGCGTGGCAGCGCCCGGCACCAAGCCCCGCAAGGATGTGGCACCGCCCAGCCGCGACACCCAAGCCTGGGAGGCCGCAGGCCTGCACTGCAGTGCCAACGAGCGCCGCGCCGACGAGGCGAGCCGCGACGTGGAAGCCTGGCTCAAGTGCAAGTACATGCGCGAGCACCTGGGCGAGGAATACAGCGGCGTGGTCAGCGCAGCGACGAGCTTTGGCATCTTCGTCACGCTCGACGCGATGTATGTGGAAGGGCTGGTGCACATCACCGAGCTGGGCGGCGAGTACTTCAAGTTCGATGAGGCACGCCAGGAACTGCGTGGCGAGCGTACCGGTATCCGCTACGCCATCGGTGCGCGCGTGCGGGTGCAGGTCAGCCGCGTGGATCTGGATGGCCGCAAGATCGACTTCCGCCTGGTGCGTGAAGGCGAGGAACTGCTCGGTCGCGCGCTCAAGGACAAGGGTGTGGGCTCCGACGGAGCAGGCGGTGGCGCCCGCAAGGCGGGTGGCCGGTCCGGCGGACGCAAGGCCGACAAGGGCGCAGCCCCGTCCGCCACAGAGCAAGCGGGTCTCTCGCGTGAGCGGGCGGCGCGGTCACCGATTCAGTCCCTGAAAGCGTCCGTCAAGAAGGCGGTCGCAGGCAAGTCCAGCAAGGGCAAGGCGCGCAAGCCTCGCCGGGGCTGACCAGGACGAACCCACGGCAAAGCCCACGAAGAGGCGCTCGCCGACGCGCAGGCTTGCAAGATTAATTGCTCACTAATTGATAGCTGCTAGCGCTTGATGAACAAGCGCTAGCAGCTATTTTTATTGAGTACTTGCGCTGGAGCCCTTGTGGTCCGGCTGCGCGGGTTGGGCAAGGGGGCTTAAAAAGCGGGCGTACCGCTGTGCCGTCTCAGCAGGCGCCTCCATCATGGGCAGGTGACCGATGCCGGGCAGTGCTTCGGCATGGGCTTGGGGCAACAGCTTTTGCAGCGGCAACAGCCCAGAGCGGTCGAACACGCGGTCGCTCTCGCCCCACAGGACCAAGGTGGGATGGTGCTGCAGCTTGCCCAGGTGCTGCTCCAGCAGGTAGCGGTCTTTCAGCTGCGCGTCCCACAGGCGCGTGTTGGAGGTGGCGTTGCGCAGCGCATCCTGTTCGGACGCGTACAGGATGGGGTGGGGCAGGAAGGGGCGCTTTTCAAACACCAGGGCCATCATGGCGTCGAAGGCGACGGCATCGTGGGCCACCAGCGGGCGTTGCCCGGCGTCGATGAGTCGGTCCATGGCGCTCGGTTGGGGTGACCGGATGCCGTGGGGTGCGCCGATGAAAGCCACGCTGGCCACGCGTTCGGGGTGCTGCAGGGCAAAGAGGGCAGCGATGGTGCCGCCCATCGAGTTGCCTGCCAGATGCACGTGCGGGAGGCCGAGGGCGTCCAGAAACGCGGCCAGGCGCGTGACGTGGGCGGCGTAGTCGTAGGCCTGGTCGTCGCGCCGCGTGCTCTCGCCAAAGCCCGGGATATCTGGGGCAATCACCCGGTACTGGCTGGTGAGGGGGCGCGCAAAATCCACCCAATGGTCCTTCTCCGCAAAAATGCCGTGCAGCAAAACGATGGGCGTGCCGTTGCTGCCGCCCGGTGTAGGGCTTTGGGCTGTGCCGCTGTCGAGGTAGTGGACGGTGTGCATCGCCGCAGAGATGGTTTTTTCTTCCATGCCCGACAGGCTGCGGTTAAGGCTGAGCAAGGGCTCCTTGAACAGCGAGGGCGCGCCATAGTAGAGCGCGGTGGCGCCCAAGGCCAAAGTGGCTGCGGCAGACAAAAGAGCGATGCGTTTCAAGAGCCAGTCTCCAAAAAATGGGTGTTCATTGCCGCTGCGGCGGTACGTGCCGGGCAAGGCTATCGAGAACGCGATGACAAAACTTGTAGGTTTGGGCTATGCCGGCACGCAACACACTGACCCTTGGCACTGACAAGGCGCTTTATGTGGGGGAGATCCCGGCCACGGGCTGGCACTGCCATGCGGCGCCGGTGTTGCTGATGGGCCTGTCAGGCCGGTTTGCCCTGCACTGGGGACCGGGGCAGATGGAGACGTGCCACAGCGCGCTGGTGGCTGCGGGTGTGGAGCATCTGTTTGACCCCCGCGGCGAAACGGTGGCCCTGGTGTACCTGGAGCCCGACTCGCGCGAGGCGCGCAGCTTGCGTGGTTCATTCCTGCAACGGGGTGGGGTGGTTCTGGATGTGGCGATTCCTGTCGCGACGCGCAGCGCCATGGAGGGTTATCTGCGCAACTTTGATCTGTCAGCCCTGTTGCACTGCCCAAGCGACGACGACGGGCCCTTGCTGGACGCACGTGTGGCGCGCAGCTTGCACGCCCTGCGCCATCCCCAGGAGGGGCGGCTGGCGCGCGCCGGGCTGGCTGCCGGCGTGCAATTGTCGGCCTCGCGTTTCAACCACCTGTTTCGCGCGGAGATGGGGGTGAGCCTGCGCAGTTATCGTGTGTGGTCGCAGGTGCGGCTGGCCATGGCGGGGCTGGCCGTGAGCCCGCGCCTGACCGATGCGGCGCTGCATGGTGAGTTTTCTGACTCGGCCCATTTCAGCCGCATGTTTCGGCAGACCTTTGGCATGACGCCATCGAGCGTGCTCAAGCCGCTCAAGGAAGTGACGTTGCTGGCGTGAAGTTCAGCGTAGTGCTGGGGGCGGTGCTGCGCCGTCTCCTGCAGAGCCGTTGACGCGCATTGGCGCCTGCGCCTGCGCGGGTCAGCCGCCCACGCCCCGCGCCAGCGCACTGGCGGTGAGCGCCTGGCCTGTTGGCCATGCATCGGCCGCCAGTCCATGTTGGTACACCGCCTCGCTGGCTGCGCGCAAGGTGCTGGCGCCTGCTGCCAGGTGGGCGCCCACCATGCCCGCCAGCACATCGCCCGTGCCGGCCGTGGCCAGCCGTGCGTTGCCCGTGGGGTTGATGGCAGGAACGCGGTCGGGCGCGGCAATCACGGTGCCCGAGCCCTTGAGCACGGCCACGCAATTGAACTGGTCCGCCAGTTGCTGTGCAGCGCCCAGCCGGTTGGCCTGGACTTCGGCGGTGGTCAGGCCCAGCAGGCGGGCGGCCTCCAGCGGGTGGGGCGTCAGCACCGTGGGTTGCCCGTGCTGGCCGCGCGCCACCACCAGCGCGTGCAGCGCGGCCTGGGTGGCAATGGTGTTGAGCGCATCGGCATCCAGCACCAGGCGGGCCGCGCGGGTGATGACCTCGGGCAGCACGCCTGCGATGGCCTGGCCGCCGCCACAGCCGCAGACCACCGTGAGTTGCTCCAGCGCCAGGGCGTCGAAGTGGCGCAGCATCAGCTCGGGCTGCTGCGGGTCCAGTTGCAGACGCCCGTTGTCGAGCAAGGCCACCAGCACCCGTCCCGCGCCGCCGTGCAGGGCGGCCGATGCGGCCAGCAGGGCCGCACCGGCCATGCCCAGGCCGCGCTCGGCCAGCCCCTCACCGCCCACCACGGCCACGTCACCGTAGCTGCCCTTGTGGCTGGCGTGGGAGCGGGGGGCGGCCAGCGCCGGGCCGGAGAGCCAGGCGTTGGGCGGCTCATGCCCCGGCGCCACGCCCAGGTCGTCCAGCCACACCTGGCCCGCGGCATCGCGCCCGGCGGCGGTGAACAGGCCGGGCTTGAGGCTGAGCAGGCTCAGCGTGTGGTGCGCCGGGCGCGGGTGGTGGTTGTGGGGGGCTGCGGTGTCGGGGGCAAAGCCCGGTGCGAATTGGCCGGTGTCGGCATCCAGCCCGCTGGGCAGGTCCACGGCCAGCACGGGGGCAGGGCTGTGCCGCAGCGCATGCAGGCAGGCTCGCAACCGGGCATCGGGCGTGCGGGCGGTTGTGCTGGGTGCAGAAGAGATGCCGATGCCCAGCAGCGCATCGATGCACAGGTCATTGGCGCTGAGGTCGTGCGGAGCGGTCTCGGCCCACACGATGCCGGCATCCCGCGCGCGCTGCCACGAAGCCTTGGCATCCACCGGGGCCGTGTCGGGCTGGCCCAGCCAGGCCACCACCACCTGGCGGCCGCTGCGCTGCAGGTGCATCGCAGCCTCCAGTCCATCACCGCCGTTGTTGCCAGGGCCACAGGCAATCCACACCGTGCGTGCGTGGGGCGCCAACGCCTGGGCCAGCTGCGCCACGGCCAGGCCGGCGCGTTGCATCAGGGTGTGCGGTGGCAGGGTGGCCGTTGCGGCCCGCTCCATGCGGCGCGTGGCGGCGGTGTTGAACAGGGCGTGGGGCTCGTGGGCAGTGATGCGGTGCATGGGGAGATGCGCTGCATAGGGCAGGGCGCCCGCCATTGTGCGCCGCAGCCCGGTGCGGTGAAAGCGCAGACTGGCTCAGAACCGCCGCATGCCCAATCCGTCCAGCGATACCTCGGGCTCGCGCTGGGCGATCAGGTCCGCCACGGCCCGGGCGCTGCCGCAGGCCAGGGCCCAGCCGCCCGCGCCGTGGCCGGTGTTGAGCCACAGGCCCGGCACGCCGCTGGCGCCCACCACGGGGGCTCCATCGGGCAGCAGGGGGCGTGCGCCGCGCCAGATCTGCACGCCCGACGAAAGCTGCGCGCCGCCTGGAAACCAGTCGTTGAGCGTGCGGTACAGGCGCTGCAAGGTGGCTGTGTGGTGCTCGGCATCGGCGCCCGCCAGTTCGGCGCCTCCGGCAATGCGCACACGCAGCCCCAGGCGGGTGATGGAGATCTGCTGGGACGCGTCCACCACGCTGGCAAGAGGGGCATGCGTGGATTCGCGCAGCGGGGCGCTGACCGAGTAGCCATAGACCGCCGCCATGGGCAAGCGCAGGCCCAGGGGGGGCATCAGTGCAGCTGATGCCATGCCGGCGCACAGCACCACGGCATCAAAGCGGTGTACGTCCGATTCGCCCTGCACTGCCACGCCGGTGGGGCTGCTGCTGATGCGATCCACGCGGGTGTTGAACACAAAGTGCACGCCCGAGCCCTGGGTGCCCTGGCGCAGCAGTTGTGCAAACAGGCGGCAGTTGCCCGCGCTGGCGTCGGGCAGGTGGATGGCGCCTGCCAGCGGTGCCTCGGGCGAAAGGCCGGGTTCGATCTGGCGCGCCACCTGGGCGTCGATTTCGCGCAGGGCCACTCCGCAGTCGCGCAGCACCTGCAGCGCAGGCTGGATCTGTGTGCGCTCTTGCTCGGTGCGCAGCAGCACGAGCCGTCCTGCGCAGGCTTCAAAGTCAAGTTCGTGCTGGCTGGCAATGGCCTGGAGGCGGGCCTGGCTGTATTGGGCCAGGCGTTCCAGCGTGGCCGCCGGGGCGCTGTGGGCGCGTGTGGCATTGCGCCAGCGCCGCAGCCACGTCCAGTTGGCGCGGTTCAGCCCTCCAGCCAGCCGCACGGTGGCGTGGGGGCCTAGCAGCCTCAAGGCATGGCCAAACCCGGGCACAGACCAGGGGCTGAGCAGGTGGGGGGCAAGGAGGCCTGCGGTGGCGAAGCTCGCTTCTTCGGCGGCTGCGCTGCGTTGTTCAAAAACGGAGACTTCGTGGCCGTCGCTGGCCAGCTCGTATGCGGTGGTGACGCCGATGATGCCGGCGCCCACGATGGCAATCTTCATGAATTTGATGGTTTTTGGCGTCTAGCGCTTGATGAACAAGCGCTGGTAGCTATTGTTTTTGTAGTAATTGCTCGATCTGCAGGCCTGCATTGAGCACCGTGTCATCCCGCAGGGCCCCGTGCCAGACCATCAGGCCGACCGGGAGTTCCCCTTGCACGTGGCAGGGCAGGGACAGCGCGCAGCCGTCCAGCAGGTTGACCACGCTGGTGTTGCGCAGGAGCAGGTTGTTGACGCGGAAGAATTCCGCGTCGCGTGCGGCGTCTTGCGCTGTGTCCACCCCATCGGCCGGTGCCACGTCGGCAATGGGCGGGGCCACGATGGGCACGGTGGGGGACAGGAGGGCGTCATAGCCCTCCATGTCGGCGAGCATGCGTGCGATCCATTGCTGGCGCGCCTGGAGCAGATCGATGTATTCCCAGGCCATCAGGGTGGCGCCGTTTTCAATGCGCATGCGCACCCGGGGGTCGTAGCGGTCGCTTGCGCGCTGCAGCAGCTCGCGGTGCCAGGCGTAGGCTTCGGGGGCTGCAAAGCCGTAGGCCGGCTGCTCCAGCACAGCGGGCAGGGCAATGGTGTCGATCTGGGCGCCGGCCTGGCGCAAGGCATCCACGCTGCGTTCGAACGCGCGGGCCACGGTGGCGTCCAGCGCCTCCAGAAACAGCGTCGAGGGAACCGCGAACCGGTACTGCGACAGCGGTGCCGGACTGCGCGTGACGCGCCGGGCGGCCAGCACCTCGTGCACCACGATGGCGTCGCGCACCGTGCGTGTCATGGCACAAGCGGTGTCGAGGGTGGTAGACAGTGGCACGGCGCCGGCCGTGGGCACCAGGCGGGCGGTGTTCTTGAAGCCCACGATGCCGTTGAGCGCCGCTGGGATGCGGATGGACCCCCCCGTGTCGGACCCCAGTCCTATGAAAGCGGCCCCGGTAGCCACCGAAACCCCGGCGCCGGAGGAAGACCCCCCAGGCACGCGGGGTGCGCCGGGCAGGGCGCCAAAGCGGGCGTCCCAGGCGGCAGGTGTGCCGAAGTGAGGGTTGACGCCCACCCCGGAGAAGGCGAACTCCACCATGTTCGTGCGGCCGATGAGGCTGGCGCCTGCCGCGCGCAGCCGGGCCACAGCGGGGCAGTCGGCAACTGCTGCGGGAGCCCCTGACAGGGCGGTGGAGCCCGCTGGGGTGGGTTGTCCGGCAATGTCAAACAGGTCTTTGACCGATACCGCCAGCCCAGCCAGTGGCAGGTGGGCCAGACCGGGTTGCACCGCTGTGGTGCGCGCCGCGTCAAACAGCGTGCGCACGAAGCTGTGGGTATTGGCGGGAGCCTGGGCTGCTTCGATGCAGCGTTCCAGCTCGGCCACTGCGGTGGTGGTGCCGTCCCGCAGGTGGTCGCGGACGGCGGTCAGGTCAGGATGCATGGGTGTGCTAGAATCTTTGGGTTTTGCTGGGTGCTGTGGCGCAAGCAGTGTGCGCACAGTGCATGCATCGTGAGTGTGGCAGCTGCGGCAAAACCAATCGCAAACCAGCCCTGTCAAGGTGTTGTGGCGTTCGTGAAGATCACGGCGCTGCAAATATTGGGGCTGATTTTAGACCTAACCTTTGGAGTATTTTTATGTCCGTTACCATGCGCGAAATGCTGGAAGCCGGTGTCCACTTCGGTCACCAAACCCGCTTCTGGAACCCCAAGATGGCCCCCTACATCTTCGGCCATCGCAACAAGATTCACATCATCAACCTGGAAAAGTCGCTGCCACTGTTCCAGGAAGCCCAAAAGTTCGCCAAGCAACTGGCTGCCAACCGCGGCACGATCCTGATGGTCGGCACGAAGCGCCAAGCCCGTGAAATCCTGTCCACCGAAGCCCTGCGCGCTGGCGTGCCTTTCGTGGACCAACGCTGGTTGGGCGGCATGCTGACCAACTTCAAGACGGTCAAGACCTCGATCAAGCGCCTCAAGGATATGAAGGCCCAGCAAGAAGCTGGTCTGGACAGCCTGAGCAAGAAGGAGCAACTGACGTTCTCCCGCGAAATCGAAAAGCTCGAAAAGGACATCGGCGGCATCCAGGACATGACTGCACTGCCCGACGCCATCTTCGTCATCGACGTGGGCTTCCACAAGATTGCCGTGGCCGAAGCCAAGAAGCTCGGTATTCCGCTGATCGGCGTGGTTGACACCAACCACTCGCCTGAAGGCATCGACTACGTGATCCCTGGTAACGACGACTCGGCCAAGGCCGTGACGCTGTATGCCCGTGGCATCGCTGACGCGATCATCGAAGGCCGTGCCAACGCCGTGAACGAAGTCGTGAAGGCTGCTACCGCCGAGAGCACCGACGAATTCGTGGAAGTGCAAGAAGCTGCCGCCTGATACCCGGCTGCGCGATCCGTCGCGAAAAAAAGCGGGGCCCTGGTGAGCCCCCTTTTTTTTAGGCGGAATCTGAATCGATTGAACTGAATACTGAAGGAATAAAGATGGCTGCAATTACCGCAAGCATGGTTGCCGAACTGCGTGGCAAGACCGATGCACCGATGATGGAATGCAAGAAGGCGCTGACGGAAGCTGACGGCGACATGGCCAAGGCTGAAGAACTGCTGCGCGTCAAGCTCGGCACCAAGGCTGGCAAGGCCGCCTCGCGCATCACCGCCGAAGGCGTGGTGGCCAGCTACATCGACGGCACCACCGGTGGCCTGATCGAAGTGAACAGCGAAACCGACTTCGTGAGCAAGAACGACAGCTTCATGGCCCTGGCCAAGGCTGCTGCCGAACTCGTGGCCAAGCACAACCCCGCCGACGTGGTTGCGCTGGGTGCACTGCCCTACGAGCAAGACAGCTTTGGCCCCACGCTGGAAGATGTGCGCAAGGGCCTGATCGGCAAGATCGGCGAAAACATGTCGTTCCGCCGCTTCAAGCACTTCGGTGGCAGCGGCAGCAAGCTGGCTTCCTACCTGCACGGCTCGCGCATTGGTGTGGTCGTGGAATTTGAAGGCGACGAAGTCGCTGCCAAGGACGTGGCCATGCACATCGCAGCCATGAAGCCCGTGGCACTGACCAGCGCTGATGTGCCTGCCGACCTGATCGCCAAAGAGCGTTCGGTGGCAGCCGCCAAGGCCGCCGAAGATGCCGCTGTGGCCGTGGCCGCAGGCAAGCCTGTGCAATCCGACGAAATCGTTGCCAAGCGCATCGAAGGTGGTGTGCAGAAGTTCCTCAAGGAAGTCTCGCTGTTCAACCAGGTCTTCGTGAAGGCTGCGGACGGCAAGCAGACCGTCGAGCAAATGCTGAAGGCCGCCAACACCACGGTGAAGGGCTTCACGCTCTACGTCGTGGGCGAAGGCATCGAGAAGAAGGTGGACGACTTCGCTGCTGAAGTGGCCGCCCAGGTTGCAGCCGCCAAGGCCGCTGCCTGATCGCCGTTTCCGGCAAAAAAACCACCAAAGCCCAGCACCACCTACCGGAGAAATTTCCCATGTCCAACGCTGCACCAGCCCACAAGCGCATCCTGCTCAAGCTGTCTGGTGAGGCGCTGATGGGGGACGACGCCTTCGGTATCAACCGCGCCACCATCGTGCGCATGGTGGAGGAGATCGCCGAAGTGACCCGCCTGGGTGTCCAGGTGGCCGTGGTGATTGGTGGGGGCAATATTTTCCGTGGTGTCGCGGGTGGCTCGGTCGGTATGGACCGTGCCACCGCTGACTACATGGGCATGCTGGCTACCGTGATGAACGCACTGGCCCTGGCCGATGCGATGGACAAGCAGGGCTTGGTGGCCCGCGTGATGTCTGCCATTGCCATCGAGCAGGTGGTCGAGCCCTACGTACGCCCCAAGGCGCTGCAGTATCTCGAAGAGGGCAAGGTCGTCGTGTTTGCTGCTGGCACGGGCAATCCGTTCTTCACCACCGACACTGCAGCTGCGCTGCGTGGTGCCGAAATTGGCGCCGAACTGGTGCTCAAGGCAACCAAGGTGGATGGCGTTTATACTGCCGACCCCCAGAAGGACCCCACCGCCACGCGCTACACAAAGCTGAGCTTTGACGAGGCCATGTCCCGCAATCTGGGCATCATGGATGCGACCGCGTTTGCCCTGTGTCGCGACCAGAAGTTGCCTGTGCGGGTGTTCTCCATCATCAAGCACGGCGCCCTGAAGCGCGTGGTGATGGGTGAAGACGAAGGTACGCTGGTTTACGCTTGACGACGATGGCTGCGGCCTGCATTGGATGCAGGTCGGCCCTGAGGAGAAAACATGACGATTGCCGACATCAAGAAGAATGCTGAAACCAAGATGGACCAGTCCATCTCGGCCTTCAAGAACAATCTGCAAAAGATCCGCACCGGCCGCGCCAACCCCGCGCTGCTCGATACGGTGCAGGTCGAGTATTACGGCTCTCTGGTTCCATTGAGCCAGGTTGCCAACGTGGCCTTGATCGATTCGCGCACCATCAGTGTGCAGCCCTGGGAAAAGGGCATGGGTGCCAAGATTGAAAAGGCGATCCGCGAAAGCGACCTGGGTTTGAACCCCGCATCGATGGGTGATCTGATCCGCGTTCCGATGCCCGCGATGAGCGAAGAGCGCCGCAAGGAAATGACCAAGCTGGCCCGCAACGAAGGCGAGAGTGCCAAGATTGCCGTGCGCAACCTGCGCCGTGACGCGAACGAATCCGTCAAGAAGCTGGTCAAGGACAAGCTGGCGTCCGAAGACGACCAGAAGCGCGCCGAAACCGACGTGCAGAAGGTCACCGACAAGCACATCGCCGAGATCGATGCGCTGGTGGCTGCCAAAGAGCAGGAAATCATGGCGGTTTAAGCCCGAAGGGCTTGAACGTTCACATGTCTGTATCTCCGGTGGTGCCACACCACATTGCCATCGTCATGGATGGCAACGGCCGCTGGGCCACGCGCCGCTTCCTGCCGCGCCTGGCAGGCCACAAGCAAGGGGTTGATTCACTGCGACGCTGTGCACGCGCTTGTGTGGAGCGCGGCGTGGGTGTGCTGACCGTCTTTGCCTTTTCTTCCGAGAACTGGAACCGGCCGGCCGATGAGGTCTCCGGCCTCATGGAGCTGCTGGCGATGGCGCTGGCGCGCGAAGTGCCGCAGCTCAAGAAGGATGGGGTGCGCCTGTACTTCGTGGGTGAGCGTGCCGGTCTTTCGCAGAAGGTGCGTGATGGCTTGGCGCAGGCAGAAGCGGCCACTTCCGAAAACACCCGCCTCGTGCTCAACGTGTGTTTCAACTATGGCGGCCGCTGGGACATTGCCCAGGCCGCGGCATCTCTGGCAGCGCGTGGTGAAGCCATCACCGAGGCCAGCCTGCATGGTGCGATGGGCATGGCCCACGTGCCCGACCCGGATCTGGTGATTCGTACCGGCGGGGAAATGCGGATCAGCAACTTTTTGCTGTGGCAGGCCGCATACTCCGAGTTTTTCTTCAGCGACCGGTTGTGGCCGGATTTCGACGAGTCGGCACTGGACGAGGCGATTGCAGCCTTCAGAGGTCGCGAGCGCCGTTTTGGCAAAACCTCCGAACAAATCCTGTCCGCGCATCCCCATCCGATGCCGGGCTGAGAACCTGCACAGGTTCTGAAAGGCCCCATGCTCAAGCAGCGCGTCATTACAGCCCTTGTCCTGCTGGCCATTTTGTTGCCGGCGCTTTTCTACCCATCCACCGTGCCCTTCACCGTAGTTGTGCTGGTACTCATGGCGGCCGGTGCATGGGAATGGGGCCGCTTGAGCGGGTTTGGACAGGCAGGCTCCCTGGCTGTGGGGGGCGCCTGTGTCGCTTTGTGCGCTGGATCGTGGGCCCTGGGCTGGGTGAACCGTCCGTTGACCGCTCTCTGGGTCGTCGGTGGGGGGCTCTGGGTGCTGGCGACTGCCTGGTTGCTCAAGGCTGGCGTGCCCGGTTGGCCCCGGATTCCTGCGGCGGTGCGGTTGGTGGCTGGGGTCCTGGCCCTGTGGCTTGCGTGGCTGGCAGTCGTGCAAGCGCGCAATGTTGGCATCAACTTCTTGCTGTCGGTGCTGCTCCTGGTGTGGGTCGCCGACATCTTTGCCTACTTTGCAGGCCGGGCTTTTGGCCTGCGCTTCACCAAAGGCAAACTGGCCCCCTCCATCAGCCCTGGCAAGAGCTGGGAGGGCGTGTGGGGCGGTTTGGCGGGCGTGATGGTCATGGCCTTCCTCTGGGTGGCGGCCGATGCCCACTGGCAGGCGACCGTGCCCAGCTTCTACAGCCGCATGGCACAACAGGGCTGGTGGCTGCTGGTGATCGCGGCGCTGTTCATGGTGGCCATGAGTGTGTCGGGTGACCTGGTCGAGTCGCTCATCAAGCGCAGCGCCGGTGTCAAGGACAGCAGCGGCCTGCTGCCCGGGCACGGCGGGGTGCTGGATCGGGTGGATGCCTTGTTGCCGACGCTGCCCCTGGCGATGATGCTCACGAGTCTGACCACACAATGATGAAACAACGACTGACTGTCCTGGGTTCCACCGGTTCCATTGGTACCAGCACGCTGGACGTGGTGGCCCGCCATCCTGAGCGCTTTGAGGTGTTTGCGCTCAGTGCTGCAACGCAGGTGGATCTGATGCTTGCGCAGTGCGCGCAATTCCACCCCCGTTATGCAGTGATGGCGAGTGCTCCCCATGCGGCGCTTCTTTCTGAAAAGTTAGCGGCAAATAGCCTTCCAACGCAAGTCCTTCAAGCGCAAGATGCTCTTGAAATGATAGCGTCGCACGCTGATGTGGATGCCGTGATGGCGGCCATCGTGGGTGCGGCCGGCCTGGCGCCCTGTCTGGCTGCGGCGCGCGCGGGCAAGCGGCTGCTGCTGGCAAACAAGGAAGCCCTGGTCGTCGGTGGTGGGCTGTTCATGCAGACGGTGCGTGACGGTGGGGCGACGCTGCTGCCCATCGACAGCGAGCACTCCGCAATTTTCCAATGCCTGCCAGAAGATCCAGCGACCTGGGCCGACCGGATCGACTGCATCCTTTTGACCGCTTCGGGGGGGCCCTTTCGCCAGCGTGATCCGGCGACGCTGTCACAGATCACGCCGGCCCAGGCCTGTGCGCATCCCAATTTTTCGATGGGCCGCAAGATCTCGGTGGATTCGGCCACGATGATGAACAAGGCGCTCGAAGTGATCGAGGCGCGCTGGCTGTTCGATCTGCTTCCAGACCAGATCAAGGTGGTGATCCACCCGCAGCAGATCATCCATTCCATGGTGCAGTTCAAGGATGCGTCCATCCTGGCGCAGCTGGGAACGCCCGACATGCGGGTTCCAATTGCTTGCGGCCTGGCCTGGCCAGAGCGCATCGCGAGCGGCGCGAGCAAGCTGGATTTTTCGGCCATGACTGCGCTGGCGTTCGAAGACGCCGATGCCCATCGATTTCCGGGTTTGCACCTGTCCTGGCAGGCGCTGAGGGCGGCCGAAGGGACAACCGCCGTATTGAATGCCGCGAACGAGGTGGCCGTCGGGGCATTTTTGTCCGGTCGTCTGCGTTTTGACCATATTCATGCCGTGAATCTTGCAACTTTGGATGCGGTTTTGCCCTCCAAGCCCGATTCGCTCGAAGCCCTGCTGGACCTGGATGCCCAGGCCCGCAATGCTGCCGAGCACGCCGCAGGCCGCCTGGCTGCCTGAGTTCTCACAGCACCACGGACCCGTACATGCTCCTTACCATCGTTGCCTTCATCGTGGCCCTGGGCCTTCTGATTGCCGTGCACGAATACGGCCACTACCGGGTGGCAGTGGCATGCGGAGTGAAGGTGCTGCGTTTTTCGGTGGGCTTTGGCAAACCGCTGCTGCACTGGCAGCCCAAAGGCTCGCCCACGGAGTTCGTGCTGGGCGCGTTTCCGCTGGGTGGTTATGTGCGCATGCTGGACGAGCGGGAGGCGCCTGTGGCGCCCGAAGAGCGGCATCTGGCCTTCAACACCCAGCCTTTGCGGTCCCGCGCGGCCATTGTGGCAGCAGGTCCTGTGGCGAACCTGCTGCTGGCTGTACTGCTGTATTCGATCGTCAACTGGAATGGCGTTGAGGAGCCGAAGGCGGTTCTCGCCAGTCCGGTCGCTGGCTCCGTCGCGCAGAGTGCGGGCTTGCGCGGCGGTGAATTGGTGGCGCAGGCCGCGCTGGGTTCGGACGACATGGAACCCGTGCGGTCTTTCGAAGACCTGCGCTGGTTGCTCACGCGCGGGGCCCTCGAGGGTCTGGCCGTTCGCTTGGACGTGCAGCCGCAGTCGGGTGCCGTGCACCGGGAAATCCTGCTGGACATGTCGAAGATCGACAGCCGCGAGGCGGATGCCCAGCTTTTTCGAAAAATAGGAATCCTTGGTCCGTGGACGCGCCCCGTGCTCGGGGAGGTCATGCCTGATGGCGCTGCTGCCCGAGCCGGATTGCGCCAGGGGGATGTGGTCCTCAAGATCGGTGCCAGCGATGTGGTGGATGGGCAGCAGTTGCGCGAGTTGATCCGCCATTCCGTGCGGGGCAATGAGCCGCTGGTCCAGTCCTGGCGCGTTGATCGATCGGGACAGGTGCTGACCGTGGAGGTCTTGCCTGAGGCCAAAGCGGAGCTGGGTGCGATAGTCGGGCGCATCGGCGCCTATGTCGGAGCACCCCCCGAATTCGTGATGGTCGAATACGGTCTGTTCGAGGGGGCTTGGGCTGGCGTGGTCAAGACGTGGGACGTGTCCATCCTCACGCTTCGGATGATGGGGCGCATGCTGATCGGCGAGGCATCCCTCAAGAACCTCAGTGGCCCCTTGACCATCGCAGACTATGCCGGACGTTCGGCCAGCCTGGGGCTGACGCAGTACCTCGTATTCCTCGCCCTGATCAGCGTGAGCCTGGGCGTGCTCAACCTGCTGCCGCTCCCCGTCTTGGACGGAGGGCACCTGATGTATTATCTTTGGGAGGGTGTCACGGGCAGGGGGGTGTCAGACGCATGGATGGAGCGCCTGCAGCGCGGAGGTGTTGCAGTCTTGCTTCTCATGATGTCCATTGCCCTGTTCAACGATATCACCCGGCTCTTTGGCTAACACTTTTGCCGCGCTTGCCATGCAACTGCGGCGCCAGCTTCATTCATGAAAAAACACATCAATCGCCTGGGCGTGCGTACCGCATCGGCCGTTGCAGCCATGATTTTTGTCGCCAACGCGGCATGGGCTCTGGAGCCTTTCAAGGTGCAAGATATTCGCGTCGAGGGCCTGCAGCGTGTGGAGCCAGGCACCGTGTTTGCCTCGATGCCACTGCGGGTGGGTGACGACTACAACGACGAAAAAGGCGCTGCGGCCATCCGCTCACTTTTCGGTCTGGGGCTGTTCAAGGACGTGCGCCTGGAGGCGGCTGGAAATGTGCTGGTGGTCGTGGTGGAAGAGCGACCCACGGTGGCTGATGTGGATTTCGCCGGGACCCGTGAGTTTGACAAGGATGCGCTCAAGAAGGCCATGCGCGATGTCGGATTGACCGAAGGCCGTCCTTACGACAAGGCGCTGACCGACCGGGCCGAACAAGAGCTCAAGCGCCAATACATCAACAAGAGCCTGTATGGTGCCGAGGTCGTCACGACGGTGACCCCGATTGAACGCAATCGTGTCAATCTGACCTTCACCGTGGTCGAGGGTGATCCCGCCCGCATCAAGGATGTGCGCATCGTTGGCAACAAGGCCTTCAGTGAGTCCACCCTCAAAGGCTTGTTCGATCAGGACACTGGCGGCTGGCTCAGCTGGTACACGAAGTCCGATCGCTATTCACGCGCAAAACTCAACGCCGACCTGGAGACCCTGCGCTCCTACTACCTGCAGCGCGGTTATCTGGAGTTTCGTGTCGATTCCACCCAGGTCGCCATCTCGCCGGACAAGCAGGACATTTCCATCACCGTCAATGTCACGGAAGGCGAGCGTTATGTAGTCTCCGGCGTGAAGCTGGAAGGCAACTACCTGGACCGGGAAGACGAGTTCAAATCCCTGGTCACGATTCGCGCGGGCGAGCCTTACAACGCCGACCAGGTCACTGAAACAACCAAGGCTTTTTCGGAGTATTTCTCGCGGTTTGGTTTTGCATTCGCGCGGGTAGAAGCCGTGCCTGAGATTGATCGCGAAAACAACCGCGTTGCCTTTGTCTTGCAGGTGGAGCCGTCGCGCCGAGCCTATGTGCGCCGCATCAACGTCAGCGGCAACAACCGCACGCGCGACGAAGTGATCCGCCGGGAGTTCCGCCAGTACGAGGCCTCGTGGTATGACGGAGAGAAGATCCGCCTGTCGCGCGACCGCGTGGACCGCCTGGGCTACTTCACCGAGGTCAATGTGGAGACCCAGGAGGTTCCGGGCTCTCCCGACCAGGTGGACCTGGTGATCAATGTGGCCGAAAAACCCACGGGCTCGTTGCAGATGGGCGTGGGCTTTTCCAGTGCCGACAAGGTCTCGCTGTCATTCGGTATCAAGCAAGAGAATATTTTTGGTTCCGGCAATTACCTGGGCATTGATGTCAATACCAGCAAATACCGCCGTACGCTGGTGTTCAGCACCACCAATCCGTATTTCACGCCGGACGGGATTTCGCGGACGCTGGATGTGTACTACCGCACGGACAAGCCTTATGAAGACCAGGGTGGCAACTATGAGCTGGTGACCACCGGAACATCGGTGCGATTCGGGGTGCCGTTCAGTGAGACCGATACCGTGTTTTTTGGTGGAGGCCTGGAGCAGACAAAGATCAAGGCCGGCACAAACATTCCCGCGACCTACCTGGCCTACGCGGATCAGTTTGGCTACAGCAGCACATCCATTCCCCTGACGATCGGCTGGTCGCGGGATGATCGCGACAGTGCCCTGGCACCCAATTCCGGCCGCTATCAGCGCCTCAACTCCGAATGGTCGGTGGCCGGAGACGCGCGTTATGTGCGGGCCAACTACCAATACCAGCAGTACGTGCCTCTGAACAAGCGCTTTACCGTCGCCTTCAATGGCGAGGTGGGGATCGGCAAAGGCATGAATGGCAGGCCATTCCCGGTGTTCAAGAACTTCTATTCGGGGGGGCTGGGTTCGGTGCGTGGCTTCGATCAAGGGACCTTGGGCCCGCGCGACGTAACGGGTGCCTCCTTGGGGGGGCCGAAGAAGGTGACACTGAACGCGGAGCTGATCGCTCCGTTCCCAGGCGCAGGGAACGATCGGACACTGCGCGTATTCACATTCTTTGACGTGGGTAATGTGTACGGAGAAAACGAAAAAGTTACCTTCAGTGACATGCGTTCCTCCGTGGGGCTGGGCTTGAGCTGGATTTCTCCGCTCGGTCCTTTGCGTCTCGCCTTTGCGCAACCGGTGCGTAAGTTCGCTGGCGATAGAATCCAGAAACTGCAATTCCAGATTGGAACGTCTTTCTAATGAAATCCATTTCTCGCCATATCTCTTTGGCCCTGCTGCTTGGCTCCCTGGCCGTGGCAGCCTCTGCGCAAGCGCAAGAGTCGTTCAGAGCCGGTTTTGTCAATACAGACCGCATCTTCCGTGAGGCCAGCACGGCCAAGGCTGCACAGGCCAAGCTGGAGCAGGAGTTCTCCCGCCGCGAGAAAGAACTGGTGGACATGGGCAATACCCTGAAGACCGCTACTGAGAAGTTCGAGCGTGAAGCGCCGACGATGGCTGAAAGCCAGCGCACCACCCGCCAGCGCCAGCTGGTGGATCAGGACCGCGAATTCCAGCGCAAGCGCCGCGAGTTCCAGGAAGACCTGAGCGCCCGCAAGAACGAGGAACTGTCCCAGGTCCTCGAACGTGCGAACAAGGTGGTCAAACAAGTGGCTGAAGCCGAGAAGTACGACGTGATCCTGCAAGAGGCGGTCTACATCAACCCCAAGCATGACATCACCGACAAGGTGATCAAGGCGCTGAATGCCGCTGCAGGCAAGTAAGCCACAGCACTGGACAGGTGGCGCGTGAGCTTGCTTCTTGGGCACATAGTTGATGCGCTCGGTGGCTCGCTGGAAGGAGGTGCGGCAAAGGATGTCGTCATCTCCCGCATTGCGCCCCTGGAGGTTGCCGGGCCGGGAGATCTCAGTTTCCTGAGCAACCCCCGCTACCAACAGCAACTGGCCGCCTCCCGGGCGGCCTGTGTCATTGTGGCGCCTGCCATGCGTGATGTGGCGGTGGCGCGTGGTGCCAGCATCGTCGTGGACAACCCCTACGTGTACTTTGCGCGAGCTACCCAATTGTGGCGGCAGCGCAATGCGCCCGCGCGCCAAGCCGGTGTGCACGCCAGCGCGGTGGTCGATCCCACGGCACAGGTGCATCCCACTGCGACCATTGGACCGCTGTGTGTGGTGGAACGTGGCGCGCACGTGGGCGCAGGGACAGTGCTCAAATCGCGTGTGACCTTGGGCGAGGATTGCCATATCGGCGCGCACTGCATCGTGCATGCCGGTGTCGTGATCGGGGCGGATGGCTTTGGCTTTGCGCCCGATCATGGGCAATGGGTCAAGATCGAACAGCTCGGAGCCGTCCGCATTGGTGACCATGTCGAGATCGGTGCCAACACCTGCATCGACCGGGGCGCACTGCAGGACACCGTCATCGAAGATGGCGTCAAGCTCGACAACCTGATCCAGATCGGCCACAACGTACGCGTCGGAAAACACTCGGCCATGGCTGGATGTGTGGGTGTGGCTGGCAGTGCGACCATTGGCGCGCACTGCACGGTGGGTGGCGGGGCCATTGTGCTGGGCCACCTGGAGCTGGCAGACAACGTGCATATCTCGGCAGCCACGGTGGTCACACGCTCGCTGACCCGGCCTGGGCAATACACGGGCATGTTTCCCATCGACGACAATGCACGCTGGGAAAAAAACGCTGCAACACTCAAACAACTGCACAGCTTGCGAGAGCGCATCAAGGCGCTGGAGCAGGCCCTCAAAGCAGCATGAACGGAAGAACAACTCGATGATGGATATTCACGCAATTCTCAAGCAACTGCCCCACCGCTACCCGTTCCTGCTGGTGGACAAAGTGATCGAGCTTGAGAGCAACACCCGCATCAAGGCCATCAAGAACGTGACGTTCAATGAGCCCTATTTCATGGGCCATTTCCCTGGCCGCCCTGTGATGCCTGGCGTGTTGATCCTGGAAGCGCTGGCCCAGGCAGCAGGCTTGCTGGCGTTTGATGCGATGGGCAAAGTGCCCGATGAGAACAATATCTACTACTTCGTGGGCATTGATGGCGCACGCTTCAAGCGCCCTGTGGAGCCGGGGGATCAACTGATCCTGTCCATCACGATTGACCGTGTCCGTGGTGGCATCTGGAAATTCAAAGGCGTGGCCAGCGTGGGCGAGGAAGTGGCTTGCGAGGCCGAACTCATGTGCACCATGCGCAGCGTGGGTTGATCGGCCCAGACCCGTTGGATCGTGAGCAATATCCATCCCACAGCCATCGTTGCGGACGGCGCCAACCTGGACCCCACGGTCACGGTCGGGCCGTATGCGGTCATTGGCGCGCATGTGTCCATCGGTGCGGGCACGACGGTCGGCGCACATTGTGTGATCGAAGGGCGCACCACGATTGGTGCCGACAACCGCATCTTTCAGTTCAACTCGATCGGTGCCATCCCGCAGGACAAGAAATACGCAGGTGAACCCACCAAACTGGTCATCGGCAACCGCAACACCATCCGCGAGTTCTGCACCCTGAATTTGGGTGTGCCCCAGGCTGGCGGCGTCACCACGGTGGGAGACGACAACTGGATCATGGCTTACACCCACATCGCCCACGATTGCCATGTGGGCAACAACACCACGCTGGCCAACAACACCACGCTGGCGGGCCATGTGCACCTGGGCGATTGGGTGACGGTGGGAGGGCTCACCGGCATCCACCAGTTCGTCAAGGTCGGAGCCCATGCCATGGTGGGCTTTGCCAGTGCAGTGACACAGGACGTGCCCCCTTTCATGCTGGTGGATGGCAACCCGCTGGCCGTGCGGGGCTACAACGTGGTGGGGCTGCGCCGCCGTGGCTTCTCGCCCGAGCGCATTGGTGCTGTCAAGCAGATGCACAAGCTGATCTATCGCCAGGGCCTCACACTGGAGGCCGCACGTGCCGCCATTGGCGAGCTGGATCAAACCGCCCCCGATGCCGGGGGCGATGTGGCGATGATGGAGCGGTTCCTGGCCGACGCCACGCGCGGCATCGTGCGTTGAGGCGATCACCGTGAAGACGCCTCCCCGCATCGCCATGGTGGCGGGCGAAACATCGGGTGACCTGCTCGCAGGCCTGCTGATCGACGGCATGCAGGCCCATTGGCCGGGCCTGCAGTCCTGCGGCATTGGTGGCCCCCAGATGCAGCGCCGCGGATTCGCTGCCTGGTGGCCCAGCGAGAAGCTGGCTGTGCATGGCTACAGCATGGAAGTGTTGCGCCGGTTGCGCGAGCTTCTTGGCATTCGCAAGCAGTTGCGCCAGCGGCTCCTCAAGGATCGTCCAGATGTGTTCATCGGCGTGGATGCTCCTGATTTCAACCTGGGACTGGAGGCCGACTTGCGCGCGGCGGGCATCAAGACCGTGCATTTCGTGTGCCCGTCGATCTGGGCCTGGCGCGCGGACCGTGTCGAGAAGATACGCCGCAGCGCCGACCATGTGCTGTGCATCTTTCCGTTCGAGCCTGAATTGTTGGCGCGCCATGGCATTGCTGCGACCTATGTAGGGCATCCTCTTGCCGGTGTGATTCCCATGGTGCCGGACCGCGCTGCCGCCCGTGCCCAGCTCGGACTGCAGGATTCAGATGAAGTGCTGGCCATTTTGCCGGGCAGCCGCTCCTCGGAGATCGCCTACATCACTCGGCCATTTTTTGAGGCTGCAGCGCTTATTCTTCAAGCGCGCCCAGCTATTAAATTGATAGTGCCAGCCGTTCCAGCGCTGCGCGACCGCATCGTGCAGGCAGCGCAGGCCGCTGGATTGGGTGGTGCGGTTCAAGTCGTATCCGGGCAGTCCCACGCCGTGCTCGCAGCTTGCGACACCACGCTGATCGCCAGCGGTACCGCCACGCTGGAGGCTGCCCTGTTCAAGCGTCCCATGGTCATCGGTTACCACATGCACCCGCTGAGCTGGTGGCTCATGCGGCGCAAACAATTGCAGCCCTGGGTGGGGCTGCCCAACATCCTGTGTGGTGAATTCGTGGTGCCCGAGCTGATTCAGGATGCTGCGACACCCCAGGCGCTTTGTGCGGCAACGCTGCAATGGCTGGATGCGCGCCAGCACCATCCTGAGAAAATCACGGCCCTGGAGCAGCGGTTTACCGTGCTGCATGAAAGCCTGTTACGCAACACTCCCCAACTGGCAGCCGATGCGATCCAGAAAATCCTCCATCCCGCTGCCTGAACAGGCCTGCCTGCCATGGCACCCGGAAGGTCTTGTGGCCGGAGTGGATGAAGCGGGCCGTGGCCCGCTGGCGGGGCCCGTGGTGGCTGCCGCTGTCATCCTGGATGACCTGAACCCGATTGCCGGTCTTGCAGACTCCAAGAAACTCACGCCGGCCCGGCGCGAGAGGCTCTATGACGAAATCCGCGCCAAGGCGCTGTGCTGCAGCATTGCCGAGGCCAGCGTGGAGGAGATCGACCAGCTCAACATCCTGCAGGCCACCATGCTGGCCATGCGGAGGGCCGTGATGGGGCTGCGCCTGAAGCCCGTCATGGTGCTTGTCGATGGCAATCGGCTGCCTACGCTGGGCATCCAGGCCGAGGCCATCGTCAAGGGCGATGCGCTGGTGCCAGCCATCTCGGCCGCATCCATCCTGGCCAAGGTGCACCGCGACCGCTGGTGCGTGCAAGTGCATGAAGAATTTCCCCAATACGGATTTGCCGGCCACAAAGGCTATGGCACGGCCGTGCACATGGCGGCCCTGCGAGAGCATGGGGCCTGCGTTCACCACCGGCGTTCCTTTGCACCCGTGGCGCAGAACCTGCGCGGCTGAACCTGCCCACCCATGACATCTTCCTCCATCACTACCATCCATTCACGGGATAACACGTTCGTGAAAGACCTGCGCCGTCTTGCGCAGGACACCACGGCCTACCGCAAGCAGGGCCGGGTCTGGCTGGAGGGGGATCACCTGTGTCGCGCGGCCGTGGAACGGGGACAGCGTGCATCGATTGCGGTGTTTTCTGAGTCTTTTTGGCCCCTGGCGCAAGTGGAGTGGGCGCAGGCTGCTATGAAAATAGTAGTAATTGCCGACTCGCTGTTTGCCGACATCAGTGGCCTGGAATCACCGGCGCGCATGGGTTTCATCATTGATCTGCCGTCGCCTGCCGCCTTGCGCCCGGGTGCGGCGACCGTCGTGCTGGACCGCGTGCAGGACGCCGGCAATGTGGGCTCCATCCTGCGCAGTGCATCGGCATTTGGATTCCGCCAAGTGGTCGCCATCAAGGGCAGCGCCGCGTTGTGGTCCGCCAAGGTGTTGCGCGCAGGCATGGGCGCGCATTTCGCATTGGACCTGATCGAAGGCGTGGAGCACGGCGAACTCCAATCGCTGGAGGTACCTATGCTGGTGACCAGCTCGCACGCCGGAGACTGGCTGCACCGTGCCGCCTTGCCCTGGCCTTGCGCTTGGGTTTTGGGCCACGAAGGGCAGGGCGTTTCCCCAGCCCTGGAGGAGCGGGCCGCGATGCACATCCGCATCGCGCAGCCTGGCGGCGAGGAGTCGCTGAATGTGGCGGCCGCTGCAGCGATTTGCCTGCATGCGAGCGGCGCTGGGCGCTGAAACCCCGTCTTTTGGGGCTGCCTACAGCAGGCTGGATTTGCCTGCTGTCCTTTGCCTTTTTAGAGATTGCGCAGGAATTGGCGCACGAATTCACCCTGGTTGGCGGCATCTTTCTCGGTGCTGAACAGCACTTGCTGGTTCTCCACGCGGATCTTCAGTTGCGGTGCGAATTTGCATTGCACCAAGCCCACGCCGGACGCCGTGCTTTTGAAGGCGGGGGTGTTGCGGCACATGGATTCCAGCTCTGATGCCACCACGCCGCAGAAGCTGCCGATGCTCAGTGTCTGGAGTTTCTCGTCGTCAATCGTGGCCCAGTCAACGTTGGTTTTCACTGAGGTACCGCATGCTGCGGTGGCATCCTGGTCGGCCTTGGCCAGTTCGGCCTGCACGCCCGCGAGGCGCTTGCTGCGGTCAAAGCGGGCCAGCTTTTCCTGCAGTCCCTGTTTTTGCTGGCTCTTGTAGCTGGCCTGCAGGTCGGCCAGCTTGAAGGCCTTGCTCTTTTCTTCGCTGAAGGCCAGGGGCACGCCATCGCGTTTGCCGGGCAGGTACACCACATAGTGTTCACCATTGCGATAGGCTTGGCTCTGCTTTTGCAGCAGGCCGTAGCTGCGGCCGTCGAGCGTGGTGGCGTACACCTCGCGCGCCGAGCCCTGCTGCTCCAGTTGGCTCAGAAACACAACCTGGTCGATGGGGTCGTTGATGCCGCTCACGCGCACCAGGGCCTGTTTCCCGTCTGCGGTGGGTGCCAGCACGACTTCAACCCCCTGGGGGGCCACGAAGACCTGGGGGTATTTGGCCAATTCCTGGGCATGGGCTGCCATGGCGGCACAGAGGCTGGCCAGGGACAGGGCGAGGGGGCGGAGAAAAACGCGCATCGGAGGCAGCCTTTGGTGTGGGTGTGAGGGATGGAAACCGGCCGAAGTCTAGGGCGGCTGTTGTTCCCTGAAATGCCTGGAACACTTGCTTACGTAACAAGGTTATGCAAGACATGCATTTGCCGTTGATTGCCCCCTGAAGGGTATAATCGGGAGCTTTTCTCGCAACAGCGTCGCCCGACCGCACCCAAAGCAACAACCCATCTGAGAGCAGCCGCTGGCACTCGATTGCAAATATCCTTTGCAAGCGGCCTGCAGGCGCCGGGCGACCGTAACCATCCGGAGAACCCAGTGCTTTTGTCTCTACAGGGAAATTTCCCGCCCGCCATCCTGGCGCTCGCAGACGGCACGGTCTTTATCGGCAATTCGATTGGTGCCACCAGCACCACCGTCGGCGAAGTGGTGTTCAACACCGCCATCACCGGCTACCAGGAAATCCTCACCGACCCGAGCTACTGCCAGCAGATCGTGACCCTCACGTATCCGCACATCGGCAACTATGGCGTCAATGTGGAGGATATCGAAGCCGACAAGGTCCATGCTGCAGGCCTGATCATCAAAGACCTGCCCCTGCTGGCCAGCAACTTCCGCTCCACAGAAACGCTCTCGCAGTACCTGGTGCGCGAGAAGACCGTTGCCATCGCCAACATCGATACCCGCAAGCTGACGCGCCTGCTGCGCAGCAAGGGTGCTCAAAACGGCGCCATCATCGGCCTTGCCGCTGGCCAGGCCGTCACGCAGGCGCTCATCGACGAAGCCATTGCCATGGCCAAGGCGGCCCCCAACATGGCCGGGCTGGACCTGGCCCAGGTGGTGACCACGGCATCGCGTTATGAGTGGACGCAGACCGAATGGAAGCTGGGCTCTGGCTACGGCGAGCTGGCAGCGCCGCAGTTCCACGTGGTGGCTTATGACTTTGGTGTGAAGAAAAACATTCTGCGCATGTTGGCAGAGCGCGGCTGCAAGGTCACCGTGGTACCCGCGAAGACGCCTGCCGCCGACGTGCTGGCACTCAAGCCCGATGGCGTTTTCCTGTCCAATGGCCCTGGCGATCCGGAGCCTTGCGACTACGCGATCGCAGCGACCCGCACCATCGTGGACAGTGGCATGCCCACGTTCGGCATCTGCCTGGGTCACCAGATCATGGCCCTGGCCGCAGGCGCCAAGACCTTCAAGATGACGCACAGCCACCATGGTGCCAACCACCCGGTGAAGGACCTGGACACCGGCCGCGTGAGCATCACGAGCCAGAACCACGGTTTTGCGGTGGAAATGGAATCGCTTCCTGCCAATCTGCGCGCCACGCACGTCAGCCTGTTTGACGGCACGTTGCAAGGGCTGGTCCACAAGGACAAGCCGGCATTTTGCTTCCAGGGGCATCCTGAAGCTTCCCCCGGGCCGCACGACATTGCTTATCTCTTCGACCGCTTCACCGACGCCATGCGCGCGGCGAAAGCCGGTTGAGCACGTGAGGAAACAGCGCCATGAAACTCTTCAGTTTCCCTCTCGCATCGCTGGAAAAGGCGATCCACAAGCGTGTCCTGACCCTGCCATCGCCCCACCGTGAGTGGTTCACCGAGCGCTGGGCGCAAAAGCCCTACAAAAAAGCGTTTATCGAGAACAAGGCGATGCCTCTCGTCACGCTCGTGGCCAAGGGCAAGACCCAGGACGATGCCGCCTTTGCAGAACTGCTGCAGGAGTGGGAAGTGACGTTTTATGACGCGGAAGAAGAGGTCTTGCGCCCGCTGATTCAGGGCGACGGCCTGCTGCAACTGATGCAGAAGAACCTTCCTCCCGAACGGGTACAGGCGCTGCTTGCCAAGTTGACCCAGCGGCGTTTGCCCGCAGACGCCGCAGCCTCTGCCCCTACCTCCAGCCCCCAGGCAGCCGAACCCACGATCGACTGATCGACGCACCATGCCAAAACGCACAGACATCCAAAGCATTCTCATCATCGGCGCTGGCCCGATCATCATCGGCCAGGCCTGCGAATTCGACTACTCCGGCGTACAGGCCTGCAAGGCGCTGCGCGAAGAGGGCTACAAGGTCATCCTGATCAACAGCAACCCCGCGACGATCATGACCGACCCGGCCACGGCCGACGTGACCTACATCGAGCCCATCACCTGGCAGACGGTCGAGAAGATCATCGCCAAGGAACGCCCCGATGCCATCCTGCCCACCATGGGTGGCCAGACCGCGCTCAACTGCGCACTGGACCTGTGGCATAACGGCGTGCTCGACAAGTACAAGGTCGAGCTCATCGGCGCCACGCCCGAGGCCATCGACAAGGCCGAAGACCGCCTGAAGTTCAAGGACGCTATGACCAAGATCGGTCTGGGCTCCGCGCGCTCGGGCATCGCCCACAGCATGGACGAAGCCTGGGCTGTGCAAAAGAGCGTGGGCTTTCCCACCGTGATCCGCCCCAGCTTCACGCTGGGCGGCACGGGCGGCGGCATCGCCTACAACCCCGAAGAGTTCGAGACCATCTGCAAGCGCGGCCTGGAAGCCTCGCCCACCAACGAGCTGCTGATCGAAGAGTCGCTGCTTGGCTGGAAAGAGTACGAGATGGAAGTAGTGCGCGACAAGGCGGACAACTGCATCATCATCTGCTCCATCGAGAACCTCGACCCCATGGGCGTGCACACCGGCGACTCGATCACCGTGGCCCCCGCGCAGACGCTGACCGACAAGGAATACCAGATCCTGCGCAATGCCTCGCTGGCAGTGCTGCGCGAGATCGGCGTGGACACGGGCGGCTCCAACGTGCAGTTCTCGATCAATCCGCAAGACGGCCGCATGGTCGTGATCGAGATGAACCCGCGCGTCTCGCGTTCCTCGGCGCTGGCCTCCAAGGCCACGGGTTTCCCGATCGCCAAGGTTGCCGCCAAGCTGGCCGTGGGCTACACGCTCGATGAGCTGCGCAACGAGATCACGGGCGGCATCACGCCCGCATCGTTCGAGCCTTCCATCGACTACGTGGTCACCAAGATCCCGCGTTTCGCGTTCGAGAAATTCCCCACGGCCGACAGCCGCCTGACCACGCAGATGAAGTCCGTGGGCGAGGTCATGGCCATGGGCCGTACCTTCCAGGAATCCTTCCAGAAGGCCCTGCGCGGCCTGGAAGTGGGCGTGGACGGCATGAACGAGAAGACCCAGGACCGTGAAGTGCTCGAAAAGGAACTGGGCGAGCCCGGCCCCGAGCGCATCTGGTACGTGGGCGACGCGTTCGCCATGGGTTTGTCGGTCGACGAAGTGTTCGACCTCACCAAGATCGACAAGTGGTTCCTGGTGCAGATCGAGCAGATCGTGAAGATCGAGCTCGACATCGACAAGCTGGTGGCCGACAAAGGCGAGGGCGCCCTGGCTGCGCTCGACGCGGGCACGCTGTTCACGCTCAAGCAGAAGGGCTTCTCCGACCGCCGTCTGGCCAAGCTGCTCAAGACCACCGAAAAGGCCGTGCGCGAAGCACGCCACGCACTGAAGGTGCGCCCGGTGTACAAGCGCGTGGACACCTGCGCGGCCGAGTTCGCCACCAACACGGCGTACCTGTACTCCACGTATGAGGCCGCTACGCACGGCGGCGTCGCGGAATGCGAGTCGGAGCCCACCAACAACAAGAAGATCATGGTGCTGGGCGGTGGCCCGAACCGTATCGGCCAGGGCATCGAGTTCGACTACTGCTGCGTGCACGCGGCGCTGGCGATGCGCGAGGACGGCTACGAGACCATCATGGTCAACTGCAACCCCGAGACCGTCTCCACCGACTACGACACCTCTGACCGCCTGTACTTCGAGCCTGTGACGCTCGAGGACGTGCTGGAGATCGTGGACAAGGAAAAGCCGGTCGGCGTGATCGTGCAGTACGGCGGCCAGACGCCCCTGAAGCTGGCCCTCGGCCTCGAAGCCGCTGGCGTGCCCATCATCGGTACCAGCCCCGACATGATCGATGCCGCCGAAGACCGCGAGCGCTTTCAAAAGCTGCTGGGCGAGCTCGGCCTGCGCCAGCCGCCCAACGCGACTGCGCGCACCGAACCCGAGGCCCTGGAAAAGGCCGCCGCCCTGGGCTACCCCCTGGTGGTGCGCCCCAGCTACGTGCTGGGCGGCCGCGCGATGGAAATCGTGCACGAGCAGCGTGACCTGGAGCGCTACATGCGCGAAGCCGTCAAGGTGAGCAACGACTCGCCCGTGCTGCTGGACCGCTTCCTCTCCAACGCCATCGAGTGCGATGTGGACTGCGTGCGCGACTCTGCGGGCGTCACCTTCATCGGTGGCGTGATGGAGCACATCGAGCAGGCGGGCGTGCACAGCGGCGACTCCGCTTGCTCGCTGCCACCGTACTACCTGTCGCAGCCGACCATCGACGAGATCAAGCGCCAGACCGCCGCCATGGCCCAAGGCCTGAGCGTGGTCGGCCTGATGAATGTGCAGTTCGCCATCCAGGAAGTGGACGGCAAGGACGTGATCTACGTGCTCGAAGTGAACCCGCGCGCCTCGCGCACGGTGCCCTTCGTGAGCAAGGCCACGGGCATCCAGCTGGCCAAGGTGGCCGCGCGCTGCATGGCCGGCCAGACGCTGGCGTCGCAGGGCATCACCAAGGAAGTGACACCCCCGTACTTCAGTGTGAAGGAGGCCGTGTTCCCCTTCGTGAAGTTCCCGGGCGTGGACACCATTCTCGGCCCCGAGATGAAGTCCACTGGCGAAGTCATGGGCGTGGGCAAGACCTTCGGCGAAGCCTTCGTGAAGAGCCAGCTCGGCGCGGGCACCAAGCTGCCCACGTCGGGCAAGGTGTTCCTGACCGTGAAGAACGCGGACAAGCCGCGCGCTGTCGACATCGCACGCCAGCTCGTCGCCCTGGGCTTCGAGCTCGTGGCCACCAAGGGCACGGCGGCTGCCATTGAGGCAGCTGGTGTGCCGGTCAAGGTGGTCAACAAGGTCACCGAAGGCCGCCCGCACATCGTGGACATGATCAAGAACAACGAAATTGTCATGGTCATCAATACCGTGGAAGAGCGCCGCAATGCGATTGCCGATTCGCGTGCCATCCGTACCTCGTCGCTGCTGGCCCGCGTGACCACCTTCACCACCATCTTTGGCGCCGAGGCGGCGGTGGAAGGTATGAAGTACCTGGACAAGCTCGACGTCTATTCGGTGCAGGAGCTGCACGCCCAACTGGCCGCCTGAGCCCCGGCAAAAGCGGCATAATCTTCGCCTGAACAGACACCGCCGCGCGGCAACGTGCGGCGGTTTCCTTTTGTAGACTTGCCATTTGTATCGCCCTGCGCAGCCCGGGCGTGACGTGGTGACTGACCGGTGGAAGTGCTCTTGGCGCTTTCACCGTTTTGACTTTTGGAGACGCAACACGATGGCCACCATTCCGATTACCAAGCGCGGCGCTGAAAAGCTCAAGGAAGAGCTGCACCGCCTCAAGACCGTCGAGCGCCCGGGCGTGATCACGGCTATTGCCGAAGCGCGCGCTCAAGGCGACCTCAGCGAAAACGCCGACTACGACGCTGCCAAGGACCGCCAGGGCTTTATCGAGGGCCGTATTCAGGAGATCGAGGGCAAACTCTCGGTGGCCCAGGTGATTGATCCGAGCGGCGTGGACGGCGGTGGCAAGGTCGTTTTCGGCGCCACGGTCGAACTGGAGGACGAAGAGTCTGGCGATATGGTGAAGTACCAGATCGTGGGCGAAGACGAGGCAGATTTGAAGCTCGGCCTGATCAATATCTCCAGCCCCATTGCCCGGGCACTGATCGGCAAAGAGGAGGGCGACACTGCCGAAGTGCAGGCGCCCGGCGGCGTTCGTCGCTACGAAGTGGTGGCGGTCAGCTACCAGTGAACAGGCGCGGCATGCTCCATCGCCTCCCCGCTTTGGTGGCTGCCCTCTGGTGGGGCAGCCTGACCACCATTGGGTTTCTGGTGGTTCCGATGCTGTTTGCCCACCTTCCGTCGCCCATGGTGGCGGGCAACATGGCGGCCAAGCTGTTCGCGGCGCAGACGTGGGTGGCGGTGGCTTGTTGCCTGGTTTTGCTGCTGGTTTCAAGGCCAAAACAGGCCGTAGCGCAGTATCCATGGGCGCAAGCTGCTATGGTTTTCATACTTGGCGGTCTGCTGCTGGCGCTGCTCACGCAGTTTGGCGTAGCACCGCGCATTGTGGCGCGGCAGGATCTGCGCCTGTGGCACAGCGTGGGGACGGTGATGTATGTGCTTCAGTGGTGCTGCGCATTGGCCGTGCTGTGGCACACGCTGCGCCACGATCTGAAGCCTTCATCTGCCGCCAGTGGGCCAGACAGCGCTTGAGTCGTGGCCTGGGCTCTCAGTCCGAGGTAGGGTCACCTATTCGCGCCAATGCTCTGCTACCCAGGTCGCGGGTCGGATGTAGCGAAACCGCCGGTTGCGCCGCCCGGCCAGTGCATCGGGCGGATTGCACTCCCCATGAAAAATCACGATGCGCGCACCGGCTGGCACGAACGGGGCGCGCCAGTAGTTGCTCGGCCAAGTCGGTATGCCGTGGTATTTAAAACTCGGGCACCACGCTTCGGGCCAGTACTGCAACTTGCCTTGCCGATGCAGAAAATCCGAGAGATAAGCCTGTTCGTTGCGGAACTGTTCGCGGATTTCTGCGAAATGCGCGCGAAAGTGCTCCAGCACGTCTGGGTGCGCCCCGAGTTCAAACCGGTAGACCGATGAATTGCCCGTGACGCGCCAGGGGCGCTTGTAGTCGTGGATGATCAGAAACTCGCCCGGCCTGGTAAAGAAATCGTCCAGGCGGCCGGTGATGACCACGTCTACATCCAGGAACAAGGCCGTGCCCCGGAGTCCGTGCAGGTCCTTGCTGAAAGTGACCAGCTTGGTCCAGCCCCGTTCGGGAATGCCCGGCGGCAGATCGAGCGCCGGGATGGGCAGGCATTGCACCTCGCTGCGGATACCGGCGCTGTCATCGGTCAGGCAGACAAAGTGAAAGTCCCCGCTCAGGTGCCGGCGCACCATGGCGTAAAGCCGGTTGACGTATTCGGGGCCGTATTTCGTGCCCCATTTCATGCAGAGGATGTGGCGGGCGGGCGCCGTGCCGGCAGGTGCTGCAAAGGTTGCAGGGACTGCTTCAGGGCTCATCAGTCCGCCTGGCGCTTCTTGATGGATTTTTGTTTGGGCTTGGCGCGCTTGATCTGCCCACCCGAAGTGAGGCGCTGGTTGCCCAGCACGCGCAGTTGCTTGATCTCGGGGCGCTGGCCGCCGCGCTTGCTGTATTTCAGGACCTTGACGTCGCGCGGGCCGGGCATGCGGTCTTCATCGACCGTGCGCTCCTTGACCGGCTGAGGGCGCCAGAGCACCAGCAGCTTGCCGATGTGCTGAATCGGTGCAGCGTTGAGTTCTGCGGTGAGCTGCTGGTACATCAGTTCCCGGGCCACGCGGTCGTCGTTGAAAACACGCACCTTGATCAGCCCGTGGGCATTCAGGGCAGCGTCGATTTCCTTCTGGACGGCAGGCGTCAGGCCATCGCCGCCGATCAGGACGACGGGGTCCAGGTGGTGGGCGTTGGCGCGTTGTTCCCGGCGCTCGGCGGGAGTCAGTTGAATTTGGGGCATGGGCCGTATTATCGGCGGTGCGGATTGTCGAGAGACAATGGAGCTGTATGAAAGTCAAAACCCAAAGCAAGAAGGTCAACAAGGCGTGGTTGAATGACCATGTCAACGACACCTATGTCAAGTTGGCCCACAAAGAGGGTTTTCGGGCCCGCGCAGCCTACAAGCTCAAGGAAATCGACGAACAACTGGGTCTCATCAAGCCTGGGTATACCGTGGTGGACCTGGGCTCCACGCCTGGCGCCTGGAGCCAGTACCTGCGCAGGCGCATGTCGCCGGCTGGGGCTGCAGCGGGCCAGCTCAATGGCACCATCATTGCGCTGGACCTCCTGCCCATGGAACCCATCGAGGGCGTCACCTATATCAACGGAGATTTTCGAGAGGCCGACGTGCTGGGGCGGCTGGAGGCAGCGCTCGACGGCAAGGTGGTGGATGTGGTGGTTTCGGACATGGCCCCCAATCTGTCCGGTATCGAATCGGCCGATGCGGCGCGCATTGCCCACCTGGTCGAGCTGGCCGTGGAGTTTGCTTGCAACCATTTGAAACCGGATGGGGCCCTCGTCGTCAAGCTTTTTCACGGCAGCGGTTACAGTGATCTCGTCACGCTGTTCAAGCAGACCTTCAAAGTGGTCAAACCGTTGAAGCCCAAGGCCTCGCGCGATAAATCGTCCGAAACCTTTTTGGTGGGCATGGGCCTCAAGAAGGCCCCCTGAAGGGACTTGCCTCAAGTCAAGAATCTGTGAAATCCGACCCCAAAGCCCGTGCTGTTTCCATGGCCGCTAGGGGGAATAGGGATGGCCGGATGGCTTGAAACACCTAAAATGGGCCGCACATGCGTGCCATGACGGCAGCGTGTCCGTTTTCTGTTTTCCGCAACTGGAGCCCCGCTTGAACAATCAGTGGTTTTCAAAAATTGCCGTGTGGCTCGTTATTGCCATGGTGCTGTTCACGGTGTTCAAACAGTTTGACACCCGTTCTGGCGCCAGCGCAGGCCACGTCGGCTACTCGGAATTCCTGGAGGAAGTCCGCAGCAACCGCATCAAGAGCGCGACCATCCAGGAAGGCCAGGGCGGCACCGAGATCGTGGCCGTCACCAATGATGACCGCAAGATCCGCACGACGGCCACCTACCTCGACCGTGGCCTCGTGGGCGACCTCATCAACAACAACGTCAAGTTCGATGTGAAGCCCCGCGAAGAAGGCTCCCTGCTCATGACCCTGCTGGTCAGCTGGGGCCCCATGCTGCTGCTGATCGGCGTGTGGGTGTACTTCATGCGCCAGATGCAGGGCGGCGGCAAGGGCGGTGCCTTCAGCTTCGGCAAGAGCAAGGCGCGGATGCTCGACGAGAACAACAACCAGGTCACGTTCGCGGACGTGGCCGGTTGCGACGAAGCCAAGGAAGAGGTCAAGGAAGTTGTCGACTTCCTGAAGGACCCGCAAAAATTCCAGAAGCTGGGCGGACGCATCCCCCGCGGCCTGCTGCTGGTCGGCCCTCCCGGCACCGGCAAGACCCTGCTGGCCAAGTCCATTGCGGGCGAAGCCAAGGTGCCGTTCTTCAGTATCTCGGGCTCGGACTTCGTGGAAATGTTCGTCGGCGTGGGCGCAGCCCGCGTGCGCGACATGTTCGACAACGCCAAGAAGAACGCCCCTTGCATCATCTTCATCGATGAAATCGACGCCGTGGGCCGCCAGCGTGGCGCAGGCCTGGGCGGTGGCAACGACGAGCGCGAACAGACCTTGAACCAGATGCTGGTCGAGATGGACGGCTTCGAAACCAACCTGGGTGTGATCGTGGTGGCTGCAACCAACCGCCCCGACATCCTGGACGCTGCGCTGCTGCGCCCCGGCCGTTTCGACCGTCAGGTCTATGTGACGCTGCCCGATATCCGCGGCCGCGAGCAGATCCTGAACGTGCACATGCGCAAGATCCCGATCGGCCAGGATGTGGCCCCGAACATCATCGCCCGCGGCACGCCCGGCATGAGCGGTGCCGACTTGGCCAACCTGTGCAACGAAGCGGCCCTGATGGCTGCGCGTCGCAACGCGCGCACCGTGGAAATGCAGGACTTCGAGAAGGCCAAGGACAAGATCCTGATGGGCCCGGAACGCAAGAGCATGGTCATGCCCGAGGAAGAGCGCCGCAATACGGCCTACCACGAGTCCGGCCACGCGCTGATCGGCAAGCTGTTGCCCAAGTGCGACCCGGTGCACAAGGTCACCATCATCCCTCGCGGCCGCGCCCTGGGCGTGACGATGAGCCTGCCTGCACAAGACCGCTACAGCTACGACCGTGAGTACATGCTCAACCAGATCAGCATGCTGTTTGGTGGCCGTATTGCCGAAGAAGTGTTCATGAACCAGATGACCACCGGCGCCAGCAACGACTTCGAGCGTGCCACGCACATTGCGCGCGACATGGTCACCCGCTACGGCATGACGGATGCGCTGGGCCCCATGGTCTATGCAGAAAACGAAGGCGAAGTGTTCCTGGGCCGTTCGGTGACCAAGACCACCACCATGAGCGAGCAGACCATGGAAAAGGTGGACATGGAAGTGCGTCGCATCATCGACGAGCAGTACAACCTGGCCCGCCGCCTGATCGAGGAGAACAGCGACAAGATGCACGCCATGGCCAAGGCCTTGCTCGAATGGGAAACCATCGATACCGAGCAGTTGGACGACATCATGGCTGGCAAGGAGCCCCGTCCTCCGAAGGATTGGACGCCACGCACGCCTCCCTCATCGGGCGGTGACAATTCCAGCGGTGGCACGCCTGCGGTGACGACGGACACCGCGCCATCGGCCGCCTGAGTGCTGGCCGGTCCATTCGTTGAAACGGGGCCTTGTGCCCCGTTTTTCATGGCCGGTGTTGTGCTGCTTCCTGATCTTCAAAAGGAAGGCGCCCGTGACCTTTTCTCGATGCTCCCATGATCTGGCAGACCTCCCGTTTCTCCATTGACCTGACAGAGCCCCGTGTGATGGGCATCGTCAATGTCACACCGGACTCGTTCTCCGACGGCGGGAGCCATGGCTCTACTGCGGCGGCCCTGCGGCATTGCGAGCAGTTGCTGCGCGACGGCGCGCACATTCTGGACATTGGCGGGGAGTCCACGCGCCCGGGCAGCCCGGCGGTGCCTCTGGACGAAGAGCTGGCGCGTGTGGTGCCGCTGGTGGAGGGCGCGGTGTCCCTGGGGGTGCCCATTTCCATCGACACCTACAAGCCCGAGGTCATGCGCGCGGTGCTGGACCTGGGCGCCGACATCGTCAATGACATCTGGGCGCTGCGCCAGCCAGGGGCGGTGGAGGTGGTGGCATCGCACCCGCAATGCGGGGTCTGTCTCATGCACATGCACCGCGATCCCCAGACCATGCAGGCTGCCCCGATGGAGGGCGATGTGGTGTCGCAGGTGCTATACTTTTTGGAGCGCTCTGCGCTTGATATACAAGCGCGAGGGGTCAAAAAGCCTCGAATTGTGCTGGACCCGGGCATTGGTTTTGGCAAGACGGTGGAGCAGAATTTTGCGCTGCTGGCGCACCAGTCGGCGTTGCGGGCTGCGGGCTATCCTCTTTTGGCAGGCTGGTCCCGCAAGTCATCGCTGGGCGCGGTGACGGGCTTGGCGGTAGAGCAGCGCATGGTGCCGAGTGTGGCGGCCGCCGTGCTGGCCGTGGAGCGGGGCGCTTCGGTGGTGCGCGTGCACGATGTCCGCGAAACGGTGGCGGCGCTCGCCGTGTGGCGCGCGATGCAAGCGGCCTGATGGATTCGGCCTTGGGTGGTCTGGGGCGTTGTATGAATGAGCGCATGCCAGACCCTCTGGCCGTGGATAACAAACAATGAGATTCATACGAGGAGACGCTAGAACATGACGCGCCAATACTTTGGAACCGATGGGATTCGTGGCACCGTCGGGCAGCCACCGATCACCCCGGATTTTGTTCTGCGCCTTGCCCATGCCGTCGGGCGTGTGCTGCGCAGGACCGAGGACCGCCCGACCGTGCTGATCGGCAAGGACACCCGCATTTCGGGCTACATGCTGGAAAGTGCGCTGGAGTCAGGCTTCAACTCCGCCGGTGTGGACGTGGTGCTGCTGGGCCCCTTGCCCACCCCAGGCGTGGCCTACCTGACCCGTGCGCAACGCGCCAGCCTGGGGGTGGTCATCAGCGCCAGCCACAACGCCTATCCCGACAATGGCATCAAGTTTTTCAGCGCACAGGGCACCAAGCTGCCTGACACCTGGGAGCAGGCCGTAGAGGCCGCTGTGGGCGAGCCCCCCGTGTGGGCCGATTCGGCCAGCCTGGGCAAGGCGCGGCGGCTCGATGATGCCGCTGGCCGCTACATCGAGTTCTGCAAGAGCACCTTCCCGCAGGACCTGACCCTCAAGGGCCTCAAGATCGTTGTCGATGCGGCACACGGTGCGGCCTATCAGGTGGCGCCCAAGGTCTTCCACGAACTGGGTGCCGAGGTGTTGTCGATCGGCTGCTCGCCCGATGGCCTCAACATCAACCACGAGGTAGGGGCCACCCATCCTGATGCACTGGTGCGGGCCGTGCGCGCCAACCGCGCCGACTATGGCATTGCGCTCGATGGCGATGCGGACCGCCTTCAGATCGTCGATGCCACGGGGCGCCTGTACAACGGCGACGAGCTTCTGTACCTCATGGCTTCGGACCGCATGGGCCGCGATGAACATGTGCCGGGCGTCGTGGGCACCCTGATGACCAACATGGCCGTGGAGGTGGCGCTTCAGGCCCGGGGTGTGAAGTTTGTGCGTGCGAAGGTGGGCGACCGCTATGTGCTCGAAGAACTGGCACGGCACAAATGGGTGCTGGGCGGCGAGGGTTCGGGCCACCTGCTGGCGCTGGACCGCCACACCACCGGCGACGGCTTGGTGAGCGCACTGCAGGTGTTGCAGGCCTGTGTGCGCAGCGGCCGCACATTGGCGCAGTTGCTGGCCGACATCACGCTTTATCCGCAGGTGCTGCTGAATGTGCGCCTGGCCCCTGGCCAGGACTGGAAAGCCAACCGCTTGCTGGCAGACACCACCCAGGCGGTTGAGCAGGAGCTGGGCGCATCGGGCCGTGTGTTGATCCGCGCGAGCGGCACCGAACCGCTGCTGCGGGTGATGGTGGAAGCGCGCGACGCGCAGCAGGCCAGCACCTGTGCGCAGAAGCTGGCCGACGCGGCCCGTGCGGGCTGATGGCTCCGCAGGCTCTCTCAACCGGTGGGCACGCCGTGCGATCCGCTACGCTGATGTCTTTACCGCCAGCCCCGAACCATTGATGCCTTCAAACACTGACACACCCTCCGCCATCACCGTCCGCTCCGTGGACTATGGCAACGCCCGGGAAGCCCAGGCGTTGGTTGAGTTGCTCGACGGCTATGCACGGGACGTGGCCGGTGGCGGCTCTCCGCTCTGTGCCGAGGTCCAGCGCGGCTTGCCCGAGGCGCTGCGCCAGCGGCCGCAGGCTTTCAGCGTGATCGCATGGGTGGCTGACGCCTCGGCGCTGCATGGCGAGGTGCCCGTGGGCCTGATCAATTGCCTGGAGGGTTTTTCGACCTTTGCGTGCCGGCCCCTGGTCAACGTGCATGACGTGGTGGTGGCGCCCGGCTGGCGGGGTCACCGCATTGCCCTGCGCATGCTGCAGTCGGTGGAGGCACTGGCGCGCGAGCGTGGTGCCTGCAAGCTCACGCTGGAAGTGCTTTCAGGCAACCACAGTGCCCTGCGCGCATATGAACGGGAAGGCTTTGCCGCTTACACGCTCGACCCCAGCATGGGGCAAGCCCAGTTCATGCAGAAGATGCTGGATGGGGCAGAGGCTGCGCCACCTGCGGCACTCTGAATCATTTTCCGGGAGACAAGACCGTATGAAGACATTTCTAGGCCAGATCGCCGCGGTGGGCGCCACTGCATTGGCGGGGTTGCTCGCGGCGCCCGCCGCCCATGCGGGCAAGACACTCGACGGCATCAAGGCGCGCGGGCAGGTGGTGTGTGGCGTCAACACCGGGCTGGCCGGGTTTGCGATGGCGGACTCCAGCGGCAAGTGGTCAGGCCTCGATGTCGATGTCTGCAGGGCGCTTGCCGCCGCAGTGCTGGGCGATGGCCAGAAGGTCAAGTATGTGCCGCTGGACGTGCCACAACGCTTCACCGCCTTGCAATCCGGTGAGGTGGATGTGCTGTCGCGCAACACCACTTTCTCGCTGGCACGTGACGCATCGCTGGGCCTGCACCAGACGGCCGTGACCTACTACGACGGCCAGGGCTTCATCGTGCCTGCCAAGAGCAAGATCAAGAACGTCCGCCAGCTCAAGGGGCAGACCGTGTGTGTGCAGTCGGGGACCACGACCGAAAAGAACCTGGCTGACTATTCCCGTGCCAACGACCTCGACATCAAGCCCGTGATGTTCGAGAAGGTGGATGCTGCAACGTCCGCCTATCTGGCAGGCCGCTGCACCGCGTTCACCACCGATGCATCGGGTCTGGCATCGCTGCGCAGTGGTGTTCCGCAAGGCGCGGCAACACACACCATCTTGCCGGAACTGATCTCCAAGGAGCCCCTGGGGCCCTTGGTGCGGCGGGGTGACGACGAGTGGTTTGCCGTGGTCAAGTGGGTGATCTACGGCCTCATCGAAGCCGAAGAGCACGGCGTGACGCAGGCCAATGCGGACCAGCTGAAGGCCAGCAGTACCCAGCCGGTGGTGCAGCGCATCGTGGGGACCTCCTCGGAAGACACCGGAAAGCTGCTTGGGCTGGACCGTGATTGGCTGTTGCGCGCTGTCAAGACCACGGGCAACTATGGCGAGATCTTTGAGCGCAATGTCGGTCAGAAGTCGCCTCTGGCGCTGCCACGTGGTCTCAACAATCTGTGGAACAAGCAGGGCCTGATGTACGCCTTCCCGATCCGCTGATCTCGGTGGGTTGGGGTCAACTTGGGCGGTGAGGCGCTGGATGTTCGGTCTTCCGGCGGCTTGAATTTTGTTTGCTATTAAATAAATAGCTGTCAATGCTTGTGTATCAAGCGCCAGAGGCCATTTTTATCTAATTGTTCCACCCGATGCGGCTGCCTGTGGCTCCCGTGGCTCTTGCAGAAGCCATTGGTCTCGGCACGGTCCGGTCCTGTCGGAAAACGTTGTTCAATGCAGTTGCCGCCGCATGAAAACTTCCAGTTCTGGTGCAGACAGCGGCATGCTGAAGTGGTAACCCTGCGCCTCGTCGCAGCCTTGCTCACGCAGGTAGGCCAACTGGCCTTCGGTCTCCACGCCTTCGGCCGTGGTGCGCATGCCCAGCGCCTGGGCCATGCGGATGATGGCGCTCACGATGGCGCGGTCGTTGCCGTCATCGCCCAGGTCGCGCACGAACGACTGGTCGATCTTGAGCTTGAAAATCTGAAAGCGCTTGAGCTGGCTCAGCGATGAGTAGCCGGTCCCAAAGTCGTCCATCGACATGCGCACGCCGCGCGCGTGCAATTGGTCCATGGTGGCCACCGCGGCATGCGGGTCGTCCACGGCCACGCCTTCGGTCAGTTCGAGTTCCAGGGAGTCGGGCGGCAGATCGAATTCGGCCAGCATGCGGCTCACCAGCTCTGGCAGCTGGGGCTGGCGAAACTGGATGGCAGACAGGTTCACGGCCATCGTCAGTTTGGGAAAACCGCTGGTGCGCCAGGTTTTGAGCTGAGCCAGCGCGGTCCGCAGCACCCATTCCCCAATCTGCAGGATTTGCCCGCTGTCTTCGGCAATGGGAATGAACTCTGCCGGCGACACCCCGCCGAGCTGCGGGTGCTGCCAGCGCAGCAGCGCTTCCACGCTGCGTACGGAGCCGTTGGTCAGGCTCATCTGCGGCTGGTAGTGCAGGTGGAACTGGTTACGCTCCAGCGCACGGCGCAGGGCGTTTTCGAGCTGCAGCGCGCGCACCGACTGCGCCTGCATTTCGGGGGTGAAGAACTTGAAAGTGTTGCGGCCATCCAGCTTGGCGCGGTACATGGCCACATCGGCCGATTGGGTCAGCGTGTCGAAGTCCGCGCCATCTTGCGGGAACAGCGCGATGCCCATGGATGGCGCCATGGTCAGCTCGTGGTGGTCGATCTGGTAGTGCTGGCGCGATGCCTCCTGCAGTTTGCCGGCCACGCGGGCGGCGCCGTGCGCGTTGGCGCCGGGCAGCAGCAGGATGAATTCATCGCCCCCCAGGCGCGAGACCGTGTCCTTGTCGCGCACCACTGCACGAAGCCTCTTGGCGATCTCCACCAGCAGCGCATCGCCCACGCGGTGGCCCAGGGAGTCGTTCACATGCTTGAAATGGTCCAGGTCCAGGAAGATCAGGGCCAGCGGCGTGTTGCCTTCCTGGGCGACGCGGATGGCCTGCTGTGCCCGTTCGGCCAGCAGCGTGCGGTTGGGCAGGCCTGTCAGGGCGTCGTAGTGGGCCAGCCAGTAGATGCGCTCCTGATCGGCCTTGCGGTCGTTGATCTCACGGTGCAGGTTGTCCACGGTTTCGCGCAGTTCGCGGGTGCGGTCCTGCACTTGCCTTTCCAGGTCTTCGTGGGTGCTGGCAAGCAGGGCCTGCGCCTGCTTGCGCTCCGTGATGTCCATGGTGATCCAGATGGAGCCTTGGGACGGATCGGCAGGGTCGATGGACTTGCTGCGCACCTCGCAGATCACGGGGGTCCCGTCCTTGCGGCACAGCTCCAGCTCGCCTTCGTAGGAGTGGCCTGCGGCCAGCTGCGGATAGCACCGGCGGCCGACTTCTTCCCAGGCGGCATCGCTGGCGTACCACTGGCGCGAGGGGCTGCCTGCCAGTTCTCCCGGCTGGTAGCCCAGCATCTGTTCAAAGTGGTGGTTGCAGCGGGTCAGATGCCTGTCACGCAGGAACGCGATCCCCACCATCGCGCTGTCGAAGAGCAACTGCTTTTCACGCACTGCCGCACCCAGCGCCGCCTGGGCGCGCTTTTGCTCATCGATGTCGTCCAGGATCCAGATGGAGCCTTCTGTCGTGTCCTGTGGGTTGATGAGCCGCCCCGTCAGGCTGCCCCAGAACAAGCTGCCATCGCATCGGCGCAGTTGGCGCTCGACGCGGAATGCCTGGCCCTGGGCCAGCACGGGGTAGGCGGTGCGGCCCAGATCGCGAAACGCCTCGCGCGAGGGGTAGAACGCCTCGGTGTTGAGTCCCACCAACCGCTCGGGGCTGGCATAGCCAAAAATCTCGGCGTACCGCTGGTTGCAGCGCACCACACTGCGCTGGCGCAGGAACACAATGCCCACGCCTGCGCTGTCGAGCAGGGTTTGTTGTTCGCGCAGCGCGCGTTGCAGGGGAGTGTCGGTGGCAACTCCAGGACGCTGCAATTCTGGAGTGCTGAACGGCGCAAACATGAGACCGGTACGGGCGTAGGGCCTGGCGGCCTTGGTAATTTGTACCAAAGTGTAGCAGTGCTCCCTTACAGCCGCCGGCGCCCCTCCTCCCAGGAGTCGCGCAGCGGCCTTGGCGGGATGGGATGCTAGGCGCGGTGCGCAGCCAATAGCTTGGCTATTGGCAAGCGCCGCAACGCCGCAGACCACCCGCCAAGACCGCTGCCCGAAGGGTTGGAGCGAAATCGGGCGATTGGCCGCCCCAGCTGCTTGCATGGGCATGAGCCCATGCGGCGCATCCGAAGCATCCACTCATCCCGATTGCGCTCCAACGCGACCCCTGCGAGATCGTGAACACGTTCTTAGCCAGCCTTAGCGTGCTTGCTGTCCGCGCAGGTAGGCCTCGAAGGCGTCGGCCGGCAGTGGGCGGCTAAAGTAAAAGCCCTGGGCTTCATCACAGCCCTGCGCGTGCAGAAACTCGAGCTGTCCGTCGGTTTCCACCCCTTCGGCCGTGGTCTGCATGCCCAGAGCCTGCGCCATGCGGATGATGGCGCTGACGATGGCGCGGTCGTTGGCATCCTCTTCAAGATCGCGTACGAACGATTGATCGATCTTGAGCTTGTAGATCTGAAAGCGCTTGAGATAGCTCAGCGACGAGTACCCGGTGCCAAAGTCATCCATCGACAGGCGCACGCCCCGGTCGTGCAACTGGTCCATCATTGCCAGTGCGGCAGCGGGGTCGTCCACGGCGGCACCTTCGGTCAGCTCCAGCTCCAGCCTGCGGGCAGGCAGGCCGGCCTGTTCCAGGCAGCGGGTCACCATCTCGGGCAGTTGAGGGTGCCTGAATTGCACGGCAGAAACGTTCACGGAGACGGCCCGCAGGGGCAGGTGCAGATCCAGCCAGCGCTTGATGTCGGTCACCGCCGTGTGGATGACCCATTCGCCAATCGCCACGATCATGCCGCTGCTTTCGGCGACGGGGATGAACTCTGCCGGTGACACCAGGCCCAGCTCGGGGTGGCGCCAGCGCAGCAGGGCCTCCGCGCCTACCACCTGGCGCGTGGAGAGCGAGACCTGTGGCTGGTAGTGCAGCTCAAACTGGTTGCGCTCCAGTGCACGGCGCAGTGCGTTTTCTATCAGCAAGGCGCGGGCCGTGCGCGCTTCAATATCGGCGGTAAAAAATCCGTACCGGTTGCGCCCGTTTTGTTTGGCGCGGTACATGGCGGCATCCGCACGTTGGTACAGCGTGTCGAACGATTCGCCATCGGCCGGATACATCGCAATGCCGACCGACAAGGTGGTGGTGAGCTCGTAGGGGTCGATCTGAAACGGCTGGGCCACGGCCGCGAGCAGCTGCATGGCCATTTCGGCGGCAGCGCTTGCTGTGGTGGATGGGAGCAACAGAAGAAACTCGTCACCGCCCAGGCGCGAGACCGTGTCCTGGGGCCTCAAGGGGGATTGAAGCCTTTGTGCCACCGCCACAAGCAGGATGTCGCCAATTCTGTGGCCCAGTGAGTCATTGACATTCTTGAAGTGGTCCAGGTCCAGAAACAGCATCGCCAGTGTGCCACCCCGTGCCTGCTCATCGGCAATGTGGCGACGGGCGCGTTCGGCCAGCAGCGCGCGGTTGGGCAGGTTCGTGAGCGGGTCGAAGTGCGCCAGGCGTTGAATGCGGTCCTGGGCCTCGCGCTGCTGGGTGATGTCACGGAACAGCGTGATGGAATGGGTGACCACACCATTACCGTCTCGCACACTGCTGACCGACAGCCACTGGGGGTAAGTGGAGGCGTCTTTGCGGTGTCCCAGGGCTTCGCCTTCCCAGCTTCCGCCCTGCGGCAGCTGTGCATAGACGGTATCCGCATCGAAGTCGTGGCCGGACCCCGCGACGGTGAGTAGACGCACTGACTGCCCTACCGCTTCGGCTTCTGCATACCCCGTGATCCGCGTGAACGCCCTGTTGATGCGCACGATGGTATGGGCAGCATCGGCGATCACAATGGCTTCACTGCTCTGGTCAAACACCTGCGCGGTGAGTTGCAACTGCTCCTGGGACCGCTTGCGCTCGGTGATGTCGCGCGACAGCACAATGAACCGCGGTTTTGCGTTGGGGGAAGTCGCCTTGCGCGCCGCAGACAACTCAAACCAGGTGGCGCCCAGGCGGGGCAGGTCGAGCATGATCTGCCGCCCGGTGGACCAGCCCTGCGCCTGGGCTTCATTCAGCACGTCCATCACTGACAAGGCCGCAAGCGCAGGCATCACATCGGCCACGTTGCGTCCCACCAGCGTTTCGGCGGGGGCCATGAGCAGCTCCGCGCGCGGGCTGTGCACGCTGCAGTAAAAACCATCCTGGTCGAGCTCGAAAAGCGGATCCGGTATGGCGTCGATGGTGGCGTGCAATTGCTGCTGGGTTGCCTGGATTTCCGAGGTGCGCTGCGCCACCTGGTAGGCCAGGCCGCGCTCATGCTCTTTCAGCTCGAACAGCAGCCGGGCCACGTAGGCCATCATCAAGGCAAACAGCAAGGCGATCGCGCATCGCATGGCCAGCACGCCCGGGTCTCCCCAACCCTTGATGGGGGTCAGGCTCAGCGTCCACTGTCCATTGGGCAAGGTCAGCGACCTGCCCACGGCATCGGGGCCCGGGGGCGGTGCAGAGGCTGCAATCGTCTGCTCTTCTTCCGTATCTGGCCGGATGCGCCACAGCCGGTAGTGGTATCCCCGCTGGGTCAGTTGCGGCAGGCGCGCAGTGGCGAGCACCTCGGGCAGGCGGATGGTGACGTAGGTAAAGCCCCAGAAGGTGCGGTGACCCTGGGCATCCTCCAGATAGACCGGCTGGCGCCCCACCACCCCCAGCCCACCTTGCACCAGCTCCATGGGGCCAGCCAGGGTCAGCAGGCCTGACTCCCGTGCCCTGGCGGATTCGCGACCTTGACGCGGGTCATTGAGTTGATCGAAACCGATGGAGCTTTCGTTGCCCTGGCGCGGCACCACGTGCCTAACCACGCCATTGGGGGACAGGCCCATGGCCGCAATGCCAGGGTAGAACGGCAGCATCTGGGTGCCGATCTCTTCAAACTGCGTCACCTGCCCTTTGCCCTGGCGCACCAAGGCGACCAGGGTGTTGTTGGCGGACAGGGCCAGTTCGATGGCGCGCTGCAAGGCCTGCACATGGTCGCCCGCCATGTCTGTCACCTGAGTGCGCTGCTGTGCCTGTTCCTGGCGCTCCAACGCCCACACCAAAGCGCCTGCACACAGTGCCGCCAGAACAAACACGACCAGCGCGCCCATGGCAGGGCTTCGGGGGCGGGCGGGGAAGGAGGCGTGCACGGTACGAGTTCCTGGACCAATTATGCAGGCCCAACGATTGACTGCGTAGGTGCCTTCCCAGGGTACGCATGTCACGACATTGACATGCCATCGACATGGCTGCGTCATGTGCAAATTTCACACTCGCTCCCAGGGGAAAACGGTTCCCAGCCCATGGTTGGGGCCTCCAGCCGAAACCGTCCTGACGCAAGGAGATGTTGCACCATGAATGAATTGCCCACCTTGACACCGCCCCTGCCAGCCGAAGTTGCTTCCCCGAGGGAACTTCGTGGTGCAGGTACTCTGTCTGGCGCAGCGCGTCTGGTGCCGGAACGTGGCGCCATTCAGGTGGCCTGGGCGCGCCATGAAGACGAAGTGCGCCAGGCGCAGCGGCTGCGGTTCGACGTGTTTGCAGCGGAAATGGGCGCTCGATTGACGACCCCCATCCCGGGCCATGATGTGGACCTCTTCGACGATTACTGCGAACACCTGTTGGTGCGCGATGCCCTGAGCCAGCAAGTCATTGGGACTTACAGGGTGCTCACTCCGGCACAAGCCCGACGCGTTGGTGGTACCTACAGCGATACCGAGTTCGACCTCACGCGGCTGCGTTCGCTGCGTCCCCGCATGGTGGAACTGGGGCGCAGTTGCGTGCACCCCGATCATCGCCACGGTGGCGTGATCATGGCCTTGTGGAGCGCGTTGGCGGATTTCATGGTGCGCAACCAGTTGGACACCATGATCGGCTGCGCGAGCATTCCCATGCTCTACAACGGCGTTGTGAGCGGCGATGCTGCCGCCAGCATCTGGCAGCAGGTGCGCCAGACGCACCTGGCCCCCATCGAATATCACGTGCTCCCCCGGTTGCCCTTGCCCGTGGAGCAGCTTGATGGCTCGATCACGGTAGAGCCCCCGGCACTCATCAAAGGCTACCTGCGGCTCGGGGCACGCGTGTTGGGCGCTCCGGCCTGGGATCCGGATTTCAACACCGCAGACCTGCCGATGCTGATGCGTCTGGCAGATCTTCATCCCCGCTATCGCAAGCATTTTCTGGGGGCCTGATGCGCACCGCGTTCGATGCCTTGGGTCCCTGGATGGAACCGTCCTTGGGCCACGAGGACATGGCCGACGACGCGCAGGCATCCGCCGCTGGTCATCGCCGGTACCGTGCGGTCTTTATTTCTGATCTGCATCTGGGTACTCCAGGTTGCCAGGCGGTCGCATTGCTGGACTTTCTCAAGCACCATCCCAGCGATCACCTTTACTTGGTCGGCGACATCGTGGATGGTTGGCAACTGCGCCGCAAGTGGTTCTGGCCACAAGCCCACAACGACGTGGTGCAAAAGCTCCTGCGCCGCGCGCGCAAAGGGTGTCGGGTGGTGTTTGTACCCGGCAACCATGACGAATTCGCCCGTGCGTTCGTAGGCCACTCTTTTGGTGGCATCGAGGTGCGGGCCGATGCGGTTCACACGACGGCCGATGGTCGCAGCCTCTGGGTCACGCACGGAGACCACTTTGATGGAGTCATCCAGTGTGCCAAGTGGCTGGCGTATCTGGGCGACAACCTGTATGAGTTCACCCTCAAACTCAACCGGCACCTCAACACCCTGCGTGCCCGCGTGGGGTTGCCCTACTGGTCCCTGTCGGCGTACCTGAAGGGCAAGGTCAAGAAAGCACTGAACTACGTCACCGATTTTGAAGTGGCCGTGGCAGCCGAAGCGCGCCGCAGGGGACATGATGGCGTGGTGTGTGGCCATATCCACCGTGCTGAGATGCGGGAGATCGGCGGGACCCTGTATTGCAATGACGGCGACTGGGTGGAAAGCCACACCGCCCTGGTCGAGCACATGGACGGCCGACTGGAACTGCTGCAGTGGCCGGCTTCTCCGCTCGCAAATATCCCCCAGGCCGAGGCCGCTGTTGTGTTATGAAAATTGCCTTGTTGACCGATGCCTGGCTTCCCCAGGTGAATGGGGTGGTTACCACCCTGCTGGAACTGGTGCAGGCGCTTGAAACTGCCGGGCACGAGGTGCAAGTGCTGCACCCCGGTCAATTTGCAACCCGTCCCTGCCCTGGCTATCCCGGCATCGACCTGGCCGTGCGGCCGATAAAGCGCGTGGCAGAGGTACTGGACGCCATGCAGCCCGATGCCATCCACCTTGCCACAGAAGGGCCGCTGGGCTGGGCGGGGCGCCGCTACTGCCTGCGCAAGGGCCTGGCGTTCACGTCGGCTTTCCACACACGTTTTCCGGAAATACTGCATGCGGCGCTGCGTGTGCCGCTTGGTTGGGGGTACGCACTGTTCCGGCATTTCCACCGTCCATCCTCGGGAGTGATGGTGCCCACGCAAGGCGTTCTGCAGATGCTGGAGCGTCGGGGTTTCCGCAATCTGCGCCCGTGGACCCATGGAGTCGACACGCGGGTTTTTCCGTTCCATGGCGCAACCACTCAGAGCCCGCTCATGGGCACTCTGGCGCACCCGGTGTCGCTGTATGTGGGGCGGATTTCTTACGAAAAGAACATCGAAGCTTTCCTCCGGCTCGACATGCCGGGCTCCAAGGTGGTTTGTGGTGTCGGGCCGCTGGAGGCGCGTCTCAAGGCGAAGTACCCGCAGGTTCGTTGGCTGGGCATCCTGGATCGCGCGGCTTTGGCAGAGGTCTATGCGGCCGCTGATGTGTTTGTATTTCCAAGCCGGTCAGAAACGTTCGGTTTGGTCATGCTGGAGGCCATGGCCTGCGGGACGCCTGTGGCAGCGTATCCCGAGGATGGTCCCATGGAAGTGCTGGGAGCGCATTCTGGCCAGGCCCCTAGAGGGGGTGTGCTGCAGGGTGATCTGCTCCTGGCAAGCCAGCAGGCCTTGGCGATTCCCCGGTCCGAAGCGCGCGCGCGGGCGCTCGATTTCACCTGGGCTCATGCCGCCCGGCTGTTTGAACAGTACCTGGTCCCCGCCCGTGTGCAGGATGCATCTTGTGTGACTGTCACAAAACCTGTCACATCGTTGTCATCTGGGCGTTAAATACTGCAGGCATCCTGCACTTGCCGCGTTTGCGTACCCATGTTGCCTTTGCCTTTCGATCATGCTGGCACACATGCCACCACCTCCCTGTTGCATGACAGTGGCACGAGCTGTACGTTAGCGCAATCCACCAGTCACCCTCCTCAGATGTTTCTGGACAGAGATCACAGCATCCTGGCTTTCAATGAGCGGGTGTTTGACTGGGCCGTGCGGACGGATGTCCCCTTGCTGGAGCGGCTGCGCTATCTGTGCATCGTGTCTTCCAATCTCGATGAGTTTTTTGAGGTGCGCGCTGCGCCACACATCACCGCGGCGCAGAAGGGCGAGACCAAGGGGCTTTATTCAACGGCGTCCTTCGAAGCCATGGCCGCCAAGGTGCACGGCCTTGTGGAGCGGCAGTACACGCTGTACAACGAGTCCTTGGTGCCGGCGTTTGCCGCACACGGGATTCGCATCGTGGGCTACAGCGAGCGTTCTCCCGCGCAAAAGCGGTGGGTCCACGATTATTTTTTGGACGAAGTTCGGCCTTTGCTGATTCCGGTGGGCTTGGATCCGGCACATCCGTTTCCACAGGTAGCCAATAAATCGCTGAATTTCATTGTCCGGTTGAAAGGTCACGACGCCTTTGGCCGCGAGAACGAGATCGCCATCGTCAAGGTGCCCCGGGCCCTGCCAAGACTCATTCGCATGCCTGACCGCGTTGCTCCCGGGGAAGCGCTTTTCGTGAGCCTTTCCAGCATTGTCCGGGCGCATCTGGAGGATTTGTTCCCGGGGCGCGAAGTCACGGAGTTCTCGCAGTTCCGCGTCACGCGCCATTCAGACCTGGCACTGGACGAGGAGGACGTGCGCAATCTGCGGACCGCACTTCGCCAGGGCTTGCAGCACCGGCACTACGGGCAAGCGGTGCGGCTGGAGGTGTCTTCTGGATGTTCGCAGTTTCTGTCGGATTTTCTGTTGGCTCAATTTGCCTTGCCGGCAGCTGCCCTGTTCCGGGTGCAGGGTCCCGTGAATCTGGTGCGACTGACACAACTCGTGGATCTGGTGGATGCCCCGGACCTCCTGTTTGCGCCCTGGAACTCTGCCTGGCCTCGGCAATTGCAGTCCGGCGTGTCCATTCTGGAGCAACTGCGCAAGCACGATGTGCTGATCCATCAGCCGTTCGAAAGTTTTGATGGGTTACTCGCTTTTCTGCGCGAAGCCGTCAATGACCCGGACGTGCTCGTCATCAAACAGACGATCTACCGAACCGGGGCGGACTCCGAACTCATGGATCTGCTCACCGAGGCGGTGCGTCGCGGCAAGGAGGTCATGGCCGTGGTGGAACTCAAGGCCCGGTTTGATGAAGAAGCCAATATCAACTGGGCCGAGGCCCTGGAGTCCATTGGTGCACAGGTGGTCTACGGTGTGGTGGGGCTCAAGACGCACGCAAAAATGCTGCTCGTCACGCGCAGGGAGGGGCGAAAGTTGCGGCGCTATGGGCACCTTTCCACAGGCAATTACAACGTGCGTACTGCGCGGCTCTATACCGATCTGAGCTACCTCACGGCCGATGAGGAAACCACTGCTGACATGGATGGGGTGTTCAACCATCTGGCGAGCCAGAACCGCCCGCCCAAGCTGCGCAAGCTGATGCTGGCGCCGTTCCATCTGCACCGGCGCATGCTGGAAAAAATCGAACAAGTGGGGCTGGCCGCCAGTCGGGGAGAGGATGCGCGCATCGTCGCCAAGATGAATGCCCTGACAGACGAGGCCCTGATGCGCGCCCTGATTGCGGCCGGCCAGCGCGGGGCACGCATTGACCTCATCGTGCGCGGAGCCTGCATGTTGGCTGCCCAAGTCCCTGGGGTGACCGACAACATCCGTGTGCGCTCTGTCATTGGCCGGTTTCTGGAACACACGCGCGTTTTCTATTTCCGCAGCGGGAATGAGGAAGACCTGTATCTCTCCAGTGCCGACTGGATGAACCGCAACATGATGCGGCGGGTGGAGCTGGCCTGGCCCGTGACCGACCCTCGCCTGCGCCAGCAGATTGTCGATGAATGCCTGGTCGCCTATCTGCATGATGAACGGGATGCCTGGACCCTGAACGCAGATGGCTCCTACGGCAGGGCTCCTCGTCCCCAGGATGGTTTGGGCGCACAGAACGCTCTGATGGTCCGGTATGGTCCGGCCCCATCGGTGGCGCACGTGGATCAGGGGACGGCATGATGGACCTCATTTTGTGGCGCCATGCGGAGGCGGAAGAGCCTGCAGAGGGGGGTGACGATCTGGCGAGAGCTTTGACGTCGCGTGGGGAGAAGCAGGCTGCACGCATGGCCGCTTGGCTGGACCGGCAATTGCCCGAGGGTTTGCGTGTGCTCGCCAGTCCGTCGCGGCGCACGGAGCAGACTGCAAGCGCTCTGGGGCGAAAATTCAAGATGCGCGCCGAGCTGTTACCTGGTGCGATTCCGCAGGATCTGCTGGATCTTGTGCAATGGCCACGCGCCAAGGGCACGGTGCTGGTGGTGGGCCATCAACCCGTGCTGGGCCAGACCATTGCGCAGTTGATGGGGCTCCAGGCTTCGGAGTGCGCCGTGCGCAAGGGGGCTGTCTGGTGGTTGAGGCAGCGGCAACGGCTGGACCAGAGCCAGACGTTGCTGATCACGGTCCAATCTCCCGAGTTTCTTTGATGCCGGTTGCGCCGAGGGGCCTCACCCGGCGCAGAACAGTGGGATTACTTGCGCGTGGCTTTGGTGGTCGTCTTTGTGGCTGGCACGGGTGTTGCCGGTGCTGCGTCTGCCTTCGGGCGTCCCGTCTTGATGGATGGCACTGCCTGCACCGCGCTGCGCAGGGCCGCGTCGGACATCGCTGCCAAGACCTTGAGGCCCGCACGCAGCAGCTCGCTTTTCTTCACAGGTTGGGCGAGAGCGGCGGAGCGCTGCTTCAGGGTTTCTATGACTGCGTATTCGTCTTTAGGAATGGTGAAGCTGTCGCGCACCAGCTTGGGCTTCTTGGCCTTGACGTCCCGGGTGGCTGCCGGTGTGGGGGCCTTGGGCTGTTTGGGTGTCACCTGTTTAGCGCTAGGTGCCTTTTTCTTGGGAACCGCGGCGGGCTTTGCCGCCAATTTTTTCGGTGGCTTGGCGGCAACCGCTGTTTTGGCCGGGGTCTTGGTAGTCGCAGCAGTGGTCTTGACCGACTTTGCCGGAGTTGCTGGCGCGGGGTTCGGTGCGAGGGCTGCTGGCGTAGTGGTGGTGCTGGATGTGGTCATGACTAAGGAATTTTTCGATAAACGGTATAAACAGTTTATATAGTTTATTCCTGATGCTCACGGTAGGTCAACCACCAGTTCCCAAGGTGTCTTTAGCCATGCCTGAATTTCCTCGCGCAGCAGGTGTGCCGATTGTGGAAAGATCGCCGCCCAGCCGGCGCGGGCTCTCAGAATGAAACGCGGGCCTTCTGTCTGCAACGAAAGACCGGCCGTGTCCGGGTCGCGGCGGGCGTGGCACAGTGCCACGGCCAGGCGCATGCTGAGCAGCTGAAGCGCGAAGACGGAGTCTTGCAAGTCCGCTTCCAGTTTGCGCACCTTGCCGCGTTGCCCTTGAACCAGTATCCCGAGGCGGTGAAGTTCGGGGACGGCAAATCCAGCGGCGTCGGTGTTGTCGAGGATGTAAGCGCCGTGGCGGTGGTAGTCGCTGTGGGAGATCAGGCAGCCAATCTCGTGCAGCCGGGCGGCCCAATCGAGTTTTCGTGATGCGCGCTCGCTCCCGAAAGGCATGGCCTGATCAAACAGGGCACACGCCGTGCGTGCGACACGCTCCGCGTGTTCTATATCCACACCAAACCGCTGCATCAGGCCATTTACGGTGGTGGTCCGCAGGTCGGTACCGGGTTGTTCGCGGTCGAGCAGATCGTAGAGTGCACCTTGGCGCAAGGCACCCTGGGCCACGTGCATTTGCTCAATGTCCAGCAGGTCAAACACGGCGCGCAACACACTGATGCCTCCGCCGATGACGGCGCGTCGTTCTTCCTTGAGGCCTTCCAGGCGTATGCGGTCCGCTGACTGCGCGCGCAGCAGTCGCTCGTGCAGCCAATGGAGGCCTTCGCGGGTGATGAGGCCTTGTGGCCCACCCGCAGCCGTCAGCACGTCGCCAACGGCTCCGGCGGTGCCGGATGATCCATAGGCTATCTCCCAGGCGTCGGGCTGGAAGGTCTCCAGCGCTTCGTCCAACACGGCCTTGGCTGCGATCTCGGCTGCCAGGAAGGCCTGCGCGGTGAACTCGCCGTTGGCAAAGTAGCGCTGCGACCAGGCAACACTGCCCACCCGGTACGAAGCCACGGCGTGGGGTGTGAACTGCTGGCCCAAAATCAATTCGGTGGAACGCCCACCGATGTCCACCACCAAGCGGCGCTCGTCGGATTGCGGAAGCAGGCGGGCTACGCCTTGGTAAATCAGCCGTGCTTCCTCGGGGCCAGAGACGACGTCGATGGGATAGCCCAGCACTTCGCTGCCGCGCAACAGAAACTCTTCCCGGTTGCGTGCTTCGCGCAGCGTCTGTGTGGCCACGGCGCGAACCTGGGCGCGCGGAAACCCGGCCAGCCGCTCGCCAAACCGCGCCAGGCAGGCCCAGCCACGCTCCATGGCGTCGCGTGTCAAATTGCGATCTTCGTCAAGGCCATTGCCCTGGCGCACGGTCTCCTTGAGGTATTCCACCCGCTGGATATGACCGAACTCATAGCGCCCGATTTCGAGGCGAAAACTGTTGGAGCCGAGGTCGACTGCGGCGAGGCGTGTGCCGTTCTGCATGTTTTTCTGGTTGGAGCTTCGTTCGGCATGGTACCGCGACCATCTGGTGTGCCCCCCGCGACGCACGTTGCCACAAGGGCGGTGGGAGGGCGGGCTGTAATCTTTGCCAGTGTCTGCTGCTTGCATGACAAATTCATGACGATGCAAGCCGCATCGGGTAAAGGCGGGTGGTCGTGTGGCAGTTGGCTACGGCGAGGGTTTGTGTGTCACTGAATTGTCATCTTGGGGCCCTAGAGTTCAGCCTGTTCCTGATAACCCTAGCCAAAAGGTACTGAATAATGAAACGCACATTTCTCAAAACCGTTGCTGTAGCACTCGCCTCCATGGCGGTAGGCAGTGCCTTTGCTGCGGACATCACCGGCGCGGGCGCAACCTTTCCGTTTCCCATGTACGCCAAATGGGCCGAAGCCTACAAGAAGGAAACCGGCACAGGGCTGAACTACCAGTCCATCGGTTCGTCCGGCGGTATCCGCCAGATTCGCGCCAAGACCGTAGCCTTCGGTGCCTCTGATGCGCCGGTTTCTGGTGCCGATCTGGAGAAGGACGGCATGGTGCAGTTCCCCGCCATCATTGGTGGCACGGTGCCCGTGGTCAACCTGGAGGGCTTCAAGCCTGGCGAACTGCGCGTCACCGGCCCTGTGCTGGCAGAAATCTTTCTGGGCAAGATCGCCAAGTGGAATGATGCCAAGCTTGCTGCACTGAACCCTGGCAAGACCCTGCCAGACCAGAACATCACCGTGGTCCACCGCGCAGATGGTTCGGGCACCACGTTCAACTGGACCGACTACCTGTCTGCCGTCAGCAAGGAATGGGCAGATTCCGTGGGCAAGGGCGCTGCCGTGAAATGGCCAGCCGCTTCGTCCGTGGGTGGCAAGGGCAATGAAGGCGTGGCCGCCAATGTGACCCGGGTGAAGGGTGCAGTGGGCTACGTGGAATATGCCTATGTCAAGAAGAACAACATGAACTTCCTGCAGCTGCAGAATGCGGACGGCAAGTATGTGAGCCCTGACGACAAGACCTTCGCCGCCGCAGCAGCCAGCGCAGACTGGTTCAGCGTGCCGGGCATGGGCATCTCGATGGTCAATGCCAAGGGTGCCGAAAGCTGGCCCGTCAGCACGGCTTCTTTCATCCTGATGTACAAGGACCCTGCGGACAAAGCCCAATCGGCTGAAGTGCTGAAGTTCTTTGACTGGGCGTTCAAGAACGGCAAGGGTATGGCTGCGGATCTGGACTATGTCCCGCTGCCTGACAGCCTGACCGCCGAGATCCGCTCCAAAGTCTGGTCGCAGATCAAGAAATAAGCCAGTCTGCCCCAGAATACCCCCCATTGGCCGGCTGGTCTGGCCGATGGGTGCTGGTTTGTGGGGATCTCCAGAAGCCAGATGGGAGTCAATATGAGCGTGGGAACCACCATGAGTTCGCAATCCGTGTCCGTCAAGAAGACAGACGCCCCCACAGAGTCGATGGTTTCGATTGCCAAGCGGCAGCGTCTTCAGGACATCTTTTTCCATCGTCTCACCCAAAGTCTTTCGCTGCTGGTGCTGGTAGCGCTTCTGGGCATCATCGTCTCGCTGTTTGTCTACGCGTGGCCGACGTTTCACAAATTCGGTGCCCAGTTCATCTGGCGCGTGGAATGGGACATCATCAACGAAGAGTTCGGCGCCGCGATTGCCATCGTCGGCACCTTGGCCAGTGCAGGCATTGCGCTGCTGATCGCAGTGCCACTCGCTTTCGGCATCGCCCTTTTTCTGACGGAAACCTGCCCCGTGTGGCTGCGGCGCCCGCTGGGCACGGCAGTGGAGCTGCTGGCGGCGGTGCCTTCGATCATCTACGGCATGTTTGGCCTCTTTGTGTTTGCCCCGCTGTTCGCGGACTACTTCCAGATGCCGGTGCAAAAGCTGTTGGGCTCCATGCCACTGGTGGGCTTTCTGTTTGGCGGCAGCACCAACGGTTTTGGCATCCTGGCGGCCGGTATCGTGCTCGCGTTCATGGTGCTGCCGTTTGTGGCGGCCGTGATGCGCGACGTGTTCGAGATTGTTCCGCCCATCCTGCGCGAGTCCGCCTACGGCCTGGGCTGCACGACCTGGGAGGTGGTGCGCCGCGTCGTGTTGCCCTACACGCAAAAGGGGGTGATCGGTGGGGTGATGCTGGGCCTGGGCCGTGCCCTGGGCGAGACCATGGCGGTGACCTTTGTGATCGGCAATGCCAACCGCATGCCCACGTCGCTGTTCTCCCCGGGGACCTCGATTGCCTCCACGCTCGCCAATGAGTTCGGCGAAGCTGCCGACTTTCACCTTTCCACGTTGTTCGCGCTGGGTTTCCTGCTGTTCGTGATTACCTTCGTTGTGCTTTCGGCGGCCAAGATCATGATGCTGCGCGCCGAAAAGGCCAAGGGCCTTTGACTCCGCCCGCCCTGACCATGAACCTCTTTTGAGACAAGCTCCATGGAATTCAACCAACAACTCTACAAAAAGCGCCAGCGCTCGAACGCCATCGGTCTGACCCTGTCCCTGGGTGCGATGGTGCTGGGCCTGTTCGTGCTGCTCTGGATCCTGAGCGTTCTGCTCTCCAACGGTTTTGCCGCGCTGGACTGGAACATGTTCACCCAGTCGACGCCAGCCCCGGGATCGGAAGGCGGCGGCCTGGCCAACGCCATCGTCGGCAGTCTCATGATGGTGGGTTTTACCGTCCTGGTATCCACACCGATTGGTGTTCTGGCCGGCGTGTACCTGGCGGAATATGGCGACCAGAGCAAAACGGCCGAGCTCACCCGCTTTGTGACCGACATCATGTTGTCTGCGCCCTCCATCGTGCTGGGCCTGTTCGTCTATGCCATTGCCGTGGCGACGGTCGGCAACTTCTCGGGTTGGGCCGGAAGTCTGGCGCTGTCGCTCATTGCCGTGCCAGTGGTGGTTCGCACCACGGAGAACATGCTGCGCCTGGTGCCCGGCAGCCTGCGTGAAGCGGCTTTTGCGTTGGGGGCGCCGCGTTGGAAGGTGTCCACCATGGTCACCCTGCGCGCTGCGCGCAGCGGTGTGATGACGGGGCTGCTGCTGGCCGTCGCCCGCATCAGCGGCGAGACGGCGCCTTTGTTGTTCACCGCACTCAACAACCAGTTCTTCAGTACCAACATGAATGCGCCCATGGCCAACCTGCCGGTGGTGATCTTCCAGTTTGCCCTGAGTCCCTATGAAAACTGGGTGCGCCTGGCCTGGGGCGGTGCCCTGCTCATCACGCTGTCCGTGCTCATTCTCAACGTCGTGGCACGGGTGTTCCTGCGCGAGAAAAACCGCGTCTGATCCTGCCCGCTCTCGCATCGCACACACAGACAAGACCGCCTCCATTTTCAGGATTTGACAATGAACGCCACTGCTACCGTCACCCCCAGCAAAAATGCGCTGGAACTGCGCAACCTGAGCTTCTTCTACGGCAAGTTCCAGGGTCTGCGCAACGTCAGCCTCAACATTGCCGAGCACAAGGTGACCGCTTTCATCGGTCCCTCGGGCTGTGGCAAGTCCACCCTGCTGCGCACCCTCAACCGCATGTACAGCCTGTACCCGGGTCAGCGTGCCGAGGGCACGATCAACTTCTACGGCCAGGACATCCTGGACGCCAAGCAAGACATCAACCTGCTGCGTGCGCGCATCGGCATGGTGTTCCAGAAGCCCACGCCGTTTCCCATGTCCATCTACGACAACATTGCCTTCGGCGTGAAGCTCTATGAAACGCTGAGCAAAAGCGAGATGGATGACCGCGTGGAATGGGCGCTGTCCAAGGCCGCCCTGTGGACCGAAGTCAAGGACAAGCTCCACCAGAGCGGTCTGTCGCTGTCCGGCGGCCAGCAGCAGCGCCTGTGCATTGCACGCAGCGTGGCCGTGAAGCCTTCGGTGCTGCTGCTCGACGAACCTACCTCGGCGCTGGACCCGCTGTCCACCGCCAAGATTGAAGAGCTGATCGACGAGCTCAAACACGACTACACGATTGCCATCGTGACGCACAACATGCAGCAGGCAGCCCGTTGCAGCGACTACACGGCCTACATGTACCTGGGCGAGATGATCGAGTTCGGCGCCACCGAACAGATCTTCTTCAAGCCCGAGCGCAAGGAAACCGAAGACTACATTACCGGCCGTTTCGGCTAAGGAGACAGCAGATGCCCGATAAACATCTTTCGTCCCAGTTCGACAGCGAACTCAACAGCGTGTCCGCCCGTGTCATGGAGATGGGCGGCCTGGTGGAATCGCAGATTCGGCAGGCTGTGTACGCCCTGTCCCAGTTCAGCCTGGAGGCCGTGGAGACCGTGGCTTCGATGGAAACCCGCATCAACGCGATGGAGGTCGAAATCGACCAGGAGCTGTCGTCCATCATCGCCCGCCGCCAGCCCACCGCGCGCGACCTGCGCCTGTTGCTGGCTTTCTCCAAGGCTACGGCCAACCTCGAGCGCATGGGCGACGAGGCCAACAAGATGGCCCGCATGGTGCGTTCCATCATTGAGGGCGGTGCGCCGCGTTCACTTCCCTCCAGCGATTTGCGCGTGGCCGCCGAGTTGGCCTCCGGCCAGTTGCGCAAGACGCTGGATGCGTTTGCGCGGCTGGACGTCAAGGCGGCTGTGGCCATCCTCAAGGAGGATGACCTGATCGACAAGGAGTTCGATGGCTTCGTGCGCAAACTCATCACGTACATGATGGAAGACCCCCGCACCATCTCGCCCAGCCTGGACCTGTTGTTCCTGGCCAAGGCGATCGAGCGCATCGGTGACCATTCCAAGAATGTGGCCGAGCTCATCATCTATCTGGTCAAGGGCAAGGATGTGCGCCACACTGCCCTCGACGAGATCGAGTCGGCTGTCTTGTAGCGAAAGGGCTTTGGCACATTTATGAGAAAGCTCCCACGCGTCCTCATCGTGGAGGACGAACCCGCGATTGCCGAGCTGATTGCTGTCAATCTGCGGCACAACGGATTCCAGCCTTTCTGGGCGGAAGACGGAGACTCGGCCCAGCGCGAGCTGGACGCTGTGCTGCCCGACGTCATCCTGCTCGACTGGATGCTGCCCGGACAAAGCGGTTTGTCACTGGCCCGCAAATGGCGGGCCGACAGCCGCACCAAGCCGATCCCGATCCTGATGCTCACGGCCCGCGGCGATGAGCCCGACAAGATTGCTGGGCTCGATGCTGGCGCGGACGACTACATCACCAAGCCGTTCTCCACGCAGGAACTGCTGGCCCGCATCCGCGCGGTGCTGCGCCGTCGTGCGCCCGAGCAGGTCAGCGACAGCGTGACCATTGGCGAGCTGGTGCTCGATGCCGGAACGTACCGCGTGACCTTCCAGGGCCAGCCGCTCAAGGTGGGTCCTACGGAGTTCAAGCTGCTGCACTTCCTGATGAAGCATGCCGAGCGTGTGCACAGCCGCTCGCAGCTGCTCGACAAGGTGTGGGGCGACCATGTCTTCATCGAGGAGCGCACGGTGGACGTGCATGTGAAGCGCCTGCGCGAAGCGCTGGGCGCCGCCTCCGTGATGGTGGAAACCGTGCGTGGCGCGGGCTACCGGCTCACGGCCCAGCCCCAGGTGCAGTTGCAGGCGTGAGCGCCTGTTCACTTCCCCTGCAATAGGGAGAAGAGGTGCTGAGGGCGCAAGCCTGATGTTGTCGATGGGGCGCACAGGATGCGCCCCTGCTTTTCTGAGAAGGCTTTGCTGACCGCATGCTGTGGCGTATTTCGTATTTCCTGCTCTGGCAGATAGCGGGTGGTGGGCTGGGGTGGTGGCACGGTGGCGGCCCCTGGGGCGCTGCCCTGGGTGCAGCCCTGGCGGCGTGGGCCTGGTTTGTCTGGGACCTGCTGCGCGGTGCGCGCGTGCTGCGCTGGCTGCGCACGGGGGATCTGTCCGAAGTCCCGGCCATGCGCGGTATCTGGGGCGAGGCGGCAGACCGTGCGCGGCGCCTCTTGCGCAGGCAGGAGGCCCAGATCCGCGACAGCCAGGACCGGCTGCAGGAGATCCTGGCCGCGCTGCAGGCCACGCCCAATGGGGTGGTCTTGCTGGATGCGCAAGGCCGCATTGAGTGGTGCAACCAGATGGCGGCCAGCCAGTTCGGCTTTGATGCGCAGCGCGATGTGATGCAGTCGATCGGCAACTTGGTGCGTGACCCCGAGTTCACCGCCTACTTTTCCGCCCAGGACTTCACCCACGATGTGGTGCTGGAGGGGCGTTTCAGCACGCCTTCGCGGCCGGTGCGCATCTCGGTGCATCTGCACCCCTATGGCGATGGGCGTACCCTGCTGCTGTCGCGCGATGTCACGGCGCTGGAGCAGGCCGAGGCCATGCGGCGTGACTTCGTGGCCAATGTGTCCCATGAGATCCGCACGCCCCTGACCGTGTTGACCGGTTTTGTCGAAACCCTGCAGACGCTGCCCTTGAGCGCGGAAGAGCGGTCTCGCTACCTGGGCATGATGGCCCAACAGGCGCTGCGCATGCAAAGCGTGGTGCAAGACCTCTTGACGCTGTCGCGCCTGGAGGGCAGCCCGCCACCCGGCATGGCAGAGTGGACACCTGTCCAGGCACTGATGCAGCGCTGCGAAGAGGAGGGGCGTGCGTTGTCGTCCCTGCTCACGCAGAACCAGCCGCGCCAGCATGTCATGGTTTTTCCGCCGATGAACGCCTTGCAGGCCGAAGGCGACATTGCGGGTGTGCCCACCGAGCTGCAAAGCGCGTTGTCGAACCTCATCAGCAATGCAGTGCGCTACACGCCTGCGGGCGGGGTGATCACGGTGGCGTGGCACCGCATGGAAGATGGCCGCGCAGTTTTCTCGGTGCAGGACACGGGGCCGGGTATCGCCCCCGAGCACCTGCCGCGCCTGACAGAGCGCTTTTATCGCGTGGACCGCAGCCGCTCCCGCGAGACCGGCGGCACAGGCTTGGGGCTGGCCATCGTCAAGCATGTTCTGCAGCGGCATGGTGCCACGCTGGACATTGCCAGCACCCTGGGCAAGGGCTCGGTGTTCACGGTCACCTTTCCGGCGAACCGGCTGCGCGGGTTCTTGCTGCCGGACTGATGGCTGTCCAGAGCATGGCCATGAAAAGCGCCGCGGTCACCCACAAGGCCACGGCACTCGCGGCCCAGAAGGGGGTGGGCGATGGTTCCGTTGCCCAGGGCCCCTGGCCCTGGTAGGCCAGCAGGTAGCCACCCCCCAAGCCTGCCCCCCACAGCAGCACGCAATACACCACCAGCGGCGCCACGGTGATGCGGTAGCAGCGCAACACGAACACGCACAGTGTCTGCAGTGCATCGGCTGCGTGGTACGCCGCGACCCACACCATGACCCCGCCCGTCAGGGCCACCACGCCGGTGTGGGCGGAGTACACACCGCCAATGTGACTTTTTGCTATCAATAAAATAGCTGCTAGCGCAATACCAATAAGCGCAGAGAGCCTAAAACCTATAAAAACCACCTTGCGCGCCCGTGCTGGATCGCCAGCGCCCAGCCAATAGCTGACGCGGGCGCTGGTGGCGATGGCCAGCGACAGCGGCACCATGTAGAGCACCGCGGCCACATTGGCAGCGATCTGGTGGGCCGCAGAGGCGGTGGTGCCCTGGCGTGCAATGAACAACGCCATCAATGTGAACGACGTCACCTCGACCATGACGGCAAGCCCCGCCGGGATGCCCAACCGTGCAAACCCCCCGATGGTGGGCCAGTGCGGGAGCTCCATGCGGCGCCAGATGTGCAGGGGCCTATATATGTCCCGCGTGCGCAGCAGCCAGATCGCCAGCGCGAGCATGCTGCAGTTGACCACCAGGGTGGCCCAGGCGCATCCCACCACGCCCTGCGCGGGCAGCCCTGCGCCGCCAAAGGTGAACCAGATCGACAGGGGCAGCTTGATCAGCAGCGAGCCCACCTGCAGCCAGGTCACCAGTTGGGGGCGCCCCAGGGCCTGGTTCAAGGTGCTGTAGATGCGAAAGAGGAGGGCAGGCGGCAATGCCAGGGCCAGCACGGCCAGGTAGCTTTCCACCTCGGTGCGCAGGGCCGGCGGCACCTCGGTCCAGCGCAGCAGGGGGCCGGGGGACAGCAGGATGGCCATCCCCACCAGTGAGGCCACGCCGCACAGGTAAAGCGACTGCCGCAGAGACCGGCCCAGGGCATCGGTCTGTCGGGCGCCGCGCTGCTCGGCCCATACCGGAAGCAACGCCTGGAGCACGCCAATCAGCGCCACATACACGCTGATGAAGATGGCGCTGCCCACCGACAATGCGGCGAGCGAGGCTTCTCCATGGCGCCCGGCGACGATGGTGTCCGTCACGCCAAACGCCATCACAGCCAGTTGCCCGGCCAGCACCGTGATGGCGTGGCGGGAGATGGTCGAAAGCTCGGACATTACCCCGGCATCATTCGGGCATCAGAGTGCAGGCCCCGCACGGTGAAACACCAGGAGGTGGTCGTTCTTGTCAGTGGGGCGTGGAATGGTGGCCCGGGCTTCCCAGCGCGCCACATTCACCATGCGCTCGGACGGAGGCCAGGAAGCGATGTCCGCCACCAGCCAGTCGCACTCGTCCTGCAGGCCTGCCCGTTGCAGCGAAAGGCCGCCGTGGTACTGCAGTGCCGCCACCTGGGCGCGGTTTAGTCCCACGGTCTGCACGCAGCCCGGGGACGGGCCCAATGTGGCCATCACGCTGCGAACCTGGGGGCGGTAGCTGCGGGCGTAGTCCAGCAGTGGGAGCCACAGGGTCATCAGCAGCAGCCAGCCCAGCGCAGCGCCGCTGGCGGGCAGCACCAGGCTCTTCCAGATCGGGGCCCGGTTGCGCGAGGCGCGCCACCACACCAGGCTGCACCAGCCCACGGTGGCCGCCAGGGCCACGATGAGGGCCAGCGCAGAAAACTGCGGCACAAAACCGGGGGCCAGCTTGGCCACATTGGCCGCAGGCTTGGCGGGAACGCCCGTCTGCATGGCAATCCAGATCACCCAGATCGCCAGTGCAGAAATGGTGAAGAACAGCAGTGTGAACCAGTCGATCAGAGCCCCCACGCTACGTCGCAACGTCGGCAAGGCGAACGCGGCCAGTGCGGCCAGGGCCGGCAGGCCGAGCAGCAAGGCCCTGTCTGCGGGCTGGGTGGTGAAGGTGGCAGCGATGGAAACCGCCGAGAACCACAGCGGAAGCAGCAGGTGCCGGTGCCCCTGGCGGCTGATGATCTGCTTGCGCCATCGCCACAGGGTCCACAGTGCGAGGGGCCAGGCGGGCCATCCAAACCATAGCAGCAGCCGCGCCAGGCTCTGCCATTCCTTGCCGCCAGAGCCGGAACCCACAATCCGCCAGCGCCAGAGATCCAGCCCCCAGGCGATCCATGCCGCCACCAGCGTGATCGCCGCCAGGGTGAGCGCCCAGCGCAGACGGCGGTCTGTCGGGCTGCCGGGCGCATACACCACCACCGCCATGCTGCCCAACCCCAGCAATGCCGCAAGCGCGGGAGCGCCCGCCAGCGTGAGCCCGACCAGGCCCGCGACCAGCGCCACGGCAGGGGCCATGGTGCGGTGTGGCATGGCTGCAACCGCAAAGAAGATCAGCGCCGTACAACTGAGCTGCACCAGATAACTGGTGACTTCATGAGAGAGCTGCGCGAGACCCAGGCAGGCAATCAGTGCCAGCAGCCCGCCATCGGCAATCGCGCGGGCGTAGTCGGGTGGGTTGGCTTCGCCTCCAAAGGCGAAAGCCACAGGCTGCGCTCCCGGACTGCGGGCGAGGTAGTAGACGGCGTACCACGTGGCAATGAGGGTGATGACCAGCAGGAAGGCGAAGGGGAGTCGAACCGCCATTTCGGCAGAAACCCACTGTGGCGCCAGCTGGATGGCCCATGCACCCAGCCAGTACGGCAGCAGTCCTTCGGTCTCCGGGGGCATGCCGCCCAGCAGGGGGCTCAGCCAGGGCGTACGCCCATGGGCCAGTTCCAGCATGTAGCCAAACGCCGTGACGTCCGCACTTTTCCACGGATCGCGCCCGATGAAGCCGGGCACGACGTAGGCAATACAAAGCAGGACCAGTGCCCAGCGTGGCAGGGGGCTGACAGCGTTCTGGGTAACGATGGCGGGGGTTGGTGGATTCACGCGTCAGAGGGCGGCAAAAGCGGAGCCACCGAGAATAAGGGCAAAACCAAAGAAAAAGGCAGCCCGGTTGCCCGGGCTGCCTTTTTGGCGGGAACGCAAGGGCGAATTACTTCGCTGCGGTCTTGCCGAAACGGTTGCGGAAGCGCTCCACGCGGCCACCCATGTTGTCCACCGACTTTTGCGTACCGGTGTAGAAGGGGTGCGACTCCGAGGAGGTGTCCAGCTTGAACAGCGGGTATTCCTTGCCTTCGAAGGTTTCCATTTCCTTGGTGTTCACGCACGAACGGGTCACGAACTTGAAACCGTTGGACAGGTCCGAGAACAGGACTTCGCGGTAGTTGGGGTGAATGCCTTCTTTCATGATCAATCCTTGTCAAGTGCGGGAGCCGTGCTGAACCCGGTGCAACCTTTGCGCCGTGGAACATCCAGCGTACTTTCCGCAGAAAAAGCCCTCTATTATTGCATAGGGCAAATATGTGTCTTGTTCAACGTCACTGCGCACCCGTCACAGCGGCAAAAACCGGCGCGGCCCAAGCCCAGTGCCACCGTGGAACTGGTCCGCCAGGCCACGGGTGCCGCCCCCCCTGGATGGAAGGCGCCGAAGGCGACTCAAGGGTGGGCTTACCCACCCCTTCGCATCATGTCGAAGAAGTCCACATTGGTCTTGGTGGCCTTCATGTTCTTGATCATGAGCTCCATCGACTCGATCTCGTCCATGTTGTACATGAACTGGCGCAGGATGCGTGTCTTTTGCAGGATCTCGGGCGCCAGCAGCAGCTCTTCGCGGCGCGTGCCGCTCTTGTTGAGTTCAATCGCGGGGAACACGCGCTTTTCGTACAGGCGGCGGTTCAGGTGGATTTCGCAGTTGCCGGTGCCCTTGAACTCTTCGAAGATCACTTCGTCCATGCGGCTGCCGGTGTCGACCAGGGCGGTGGCGATGATGGTGAGCGAGCCACCTTCCTCGACCTTGCGCGCGGCGCCGAAGAAGCGCTTGGGGCGCTGCAGCGCGGCGGCGTCCACACCACCCGACAGCACCTTGCCGGACGACGGCACGACGTTGTTGTAGGCGCGGGCCAGGCGGGTGATCGAATCGAGCAGGATCACCACATCCTTCTTCAGCTCGACCAGGCGCTTGGCGCGCTCGATCACCATCTCGGCCACGTGCACGTGGCGGGCGGCGGGCTCGTCGAAGGTGGAGGCGATGATTTCGCCCTTCACCGTGCGCTGCATTTCGGTCACTTCTTCAGGGCGCTCGTCCACCAGCAGCACCATCAGGTGCACATCGGGGTTGTTGGCCGTGATGGCGTGGGCGATGTGCTGCATCATCACCGTCTTGCCGCTCTTGGGCGGGGCGACGATCAGCGCGCGCTGGCCACGGCCGATGGGGGCGATGATGTCGATGATGCGGCCGGTGATGTTCTCTTCGCTCTTGACGTCGCGCTCCAGGCGCATCTGCTCCTTGGGGAACAGGGGCGTCAGGTTTTCGAACATCACCTTGTGCTTGTTCTGCTCCGGCGGGCCGCCGTTGACGGAGTCGAGTTTGTTCAGTGCGAAGTAACGTTCACCGTCTTTGGGTGTGCGGACTTCACCTTCGATCATGTCGCCGGTGTGCAGATTGAAACGGCGCACCTGGCTGGGACTGATGTAGATATCGTCCGTGCTGGCGGTAAAGCTCGTGTCCGGGCTGCGCAGGAAGCCGAAGCCGTCGGGCAGGATCTCCAGCACGCCGTCGGCAATGATCTGTTCCCCGGTCTTGGCGCGCTTCTTGATGATCGCAAACATCAGCTCCTGCTTGCGCATGCGGCCGGTATTTTCGATTTCGAGTTCTTCGGCTTGCTTCAGGACTTCAGACACGTGCAGTGCCTTGAGTTCGTTTAAGTGCATGGAATGACTCCTTGGCGGAGCTGGTATGAATCTTGGGGGAGGAGGGCTGGTGCCAGATGGGCTGCTGTTTGCAGGTCTGGCTCGCCGGGGATCTCGGTCCGGCTGCCAATGCGTGCAGGCCGGTGATCTGAAGGAATTATGACAGGAAATAAAGCGGGCGATTCACGGGGTCCGAATTCGGTCTGTGTCTGGCGCTGCAATCTGTGTCGTGAAAACAAACAACCCCGCGTGCATGGGCGGGCGCGGGGTTGTGGGTGTGGATCAGGCCAGTTGCTGATCGATGAAGGCGGTCAGTTGCGCCTTGCTCATGGCGCCGACCTTGGTGGCGGCCAACTGGCCATCCTTGAACAGCATCAGCGTGGGGATGCCGCGAATGCCGAACTTGGCGGGGATCTCGCGGTTTTCGTCCACGTTCATCTTGGCAATCTGCAGCTTACCCTGGTAGGTGCCTGCCACTTCGTCCAGGATGGGGGCGATCATTTTGCAGGGGCCGCACCATTCGGCCCAGTAGTCCACCAGCACGGCGGAGCCGGGCTGGAGCACGTCGGCTTCAAAGCTGGCGTCAGAGACATGTTTGATGAGTTCGCTGGCCATGGCGGATTCCTTGATTTTGAGCGGGTTGTGACCGGTGTACGTTTAAAGTCAGGGCATTGTGACAGAAACCAATCCCACGTTCACCGGTGTGGCCGGGCCTTGCGACGCTATGACTGTCATAGCGAAAAGTGATCAATGCGCCGCAGTGTGGCAACGTGTTCTGGCCCAGGTAGAGGCACATATGCGGGGGCTGCGGGCCCACCCTGCGCGCACCGTGGTGCTGGTTCCCTATGCGCAGCTCATGCCCTGGGCTCAGCGCTATTGGGCCTTGCACCATGCCGACGGATTTGCCCCCCGTTTCGAAACCACACGCAACTGGGCCCGACAGCTGGCGGCCTTTGTGCCGCTGGGCGATGACCTCGCTGGAGACGTGGCACGCGACACCCTCACTGCACGCACCTTGCTTGATCGCGCCGGCTTGGCCGCGCAACGCGATGTGCTGGCGGTGCCTCTGCAAGAGGCTGCTGCCCAATTGGCGGTGGCTGTGGCTGCCATCGCTCCGGTGCGGCGTGAAGCCTGGGGCATTCAGGCGCGCAGCCTGATGCCCGAGCCCGACGAAGGCTCCACCCTGCGGTTTGAGGCCGTGGTGGCCCGCATTGCGCTGGAATGGGTGCTGGCCTCGCGCCATGCCACCGACGTGTTGTTCGAGCCCGGCGTGCGCCAGTCGGTGGACGCTTTGGTGGTGCTGCAAGGCTTTCAAGTCGAGCCCCTGGCGCAGGCCCTGCAGGTCCATTGGGGCGACAAGGCCGCGGCCCTGGTCTTACCGCCTGGGGCGACAGACGCCCATGCCGCAGGCCACATTGCGCTGCACGCCGCGCAGGATGCCGAGGACGAAGCCCAGCGTGCCGCCGCCTGTGTGCTGGCGCATGTGGTGGCCGGCCGCACCCCGGTGGCGCTGGCGGCCAATGACCGCGCCCTCACGCGCCGTATTGGCGCGCATCTGGCCAGTTGCGGTGTAGCGGTGCGTGATGAAAACGGCTGGACGTTGTCCACCACTCGGGCTGCGGCGCAACTCATGGCCGCGCTCAAGGCCTCGGCCTGGAATGCCTCGGCCGATGAGGTGCTCGACTGGCTCAAACATGCGCCGGTTTTTGACCCCACGGTGCTCAATGGTCTGGAGCGTGCATTGCGCAAGGCTTCGGTCGCCACCTGGTCCGGCGCTGCCGGGCGCGACTGGTCGGACAAGCCCGCCCTGGCAGCCTGTGTGGCCCAGGTACAGGGCTGGCGCGAAGCCCTGCGCGCGCCGCGCCCGCTGGCACAGTGGCTGCAGGCCTTGCGTGAATTGCTGGTGGGCAGTGGCCAGTGGTCTGCCCTGGATGAGGACCCCGCAGGCGCCCGCGTGCTGATGGCACTGCGCCTGCAGGCAGGCCAGGAGGCCGAGCTGGAGGACTGGGATGGCGCAGGCCGCCGCATGTCTCTGCCCGAATTCACCCGTTGGACCAACGAAGTGCTGGAGGCCGCGCGCTACGTGCCTCCCCAGCCTGGTGATGCTCCCGTGATCGTTCTGCCCATGCCCCAGCTGCTGGCCCGGCCGTTTGCCGCCTTGGTGCTGCCCGGCTGCGATGAAAAACGCCTGCAGCCCTCGCCCGAACCCGTGGGTGACTGGACCCAGGCGCAGCGCCAGGCCTGGGGCCTGCCCACGCGCAAATCGCTGGAGGTGGCACAGCGCGCCGCCTGGCAACACGCGCTGCAGACACCGGTGGTAGATGTGCTGTGGCGCACGGGCGACGAAGGCGGCGAGCCCTTGCTGGCCAGCGCGCTGGTGCTGGCGTTGCACCTGGACGGCGCGGCCACCCACGGCGCGGACGACCGCAGCCAGCGCACCGTGGCGGCCAACCCCACGGCGCGTCCTTTGCCCGATGGGAGCGCGCTGCCGGTGGTACGCCTGTCGTCCACCGCGTATTCCGACCTGCGGCACTGCCCCTACCGCTTTTTTGCGCTGCGCCAGCTGGGCCTGCAAGAGGCCGACGAACTGGCGGCTGAAGTGGACAAACGCGACTTCGGCAACTGGCTTCACGCGGTGCTCCAGCATTTTCATGAAGAGCTGCTGGCCGACCCGACCGACGACGCCGCCACGCGGGTGGCCCGCATGGACAGTGCCGCGCAGGCCGTCACGCTGCAGCAAGGCCTGGGGGAGGGCGACTTTCTACCGTTTGCCGCAGGCTGGCCGCAGGTGCGCGATGGCTATCTGCGCTGGCTTGCGCAGCATGAGCAGGCTGGGGGGCACTTTCGGCAGGCCGAGGTGCAGACCACCCAACCGCTGGGCGCCCTGCAGCTGGTGGGCACCATCGACCGCATCGATGCCGTCTCGTCCACGGGCGAGCCCACGCCACTGGTCATCGACTACAAGACCGAAAACGACACCGTCACACGCAAGCGCATTGGCGCGGGCGCCGAAGACACCCAGCTCGCGTTCTATGCCGCCTTGCTGAGCCACGACACGCTGCGCGCTGCCTATGTGAACGTGGGCGAGCGGGGCGAGACGCAGATGCACGAACAGGAAGAGGTGGTGCACCTGCGCGACCTGCTCGTGGAGGGCATTCAGCACGACTTCGAACGCATCTCTGCGGGCGACCCCATGCCCGCGCTGGGTGAGGGCATGGTCTGCGACTACTGCGTTGCGCGCGGCCTGTGTCGCAAGGATTTCTGGGAATGAACGCTGCCTACGAACACAACGGCCACCCCGTTTCCCGCGAGGCGTTCTACGCCATCGCCTGCGACCCCGCGCGCAGCGTGGCGGTGGAGGCCTGCGCGGGTGCGGGCAAGACCTGGATGCTGGTCTCGCGCATGCTGCGGGCCTTGCTCGACGGCGCCGCGCCGCACGAGATACTGGCCATCACCTTCACCAAGAAGGCGGCCGGTGAAATGCGCCAGCGCCTGCAGGAATGGCTGGAGGCGTTTGCCGAGGCACCGCTGGATGACCTGACCCGGGAGCTGGTTGCAAGAGGAATCAGCCCCCAGCGCGCACTGGACAAGCGCGAGGCGCTACAAAATCTATACCGCCAGATGCTGGCCAGTGGCCGTCCGGTACAGATCCGCACTTTCCACAGCTGGTTTGCAGCGCTGCTCGGCACGGCCCCGTTGGCACTGCTGCAGGCCCAGGGCTTGCCTGCCAATTTTGAGCTCCTCGAAGACGATGCCGAGGCCGTGCGTGAGGTGTGGGGGCCGTTCCTGCAAACGGTCGCCACCAGCGCCAGCCTGCGGGCCGACTACGAGGCGGTAGTCGCGCGCCATGGCCGCTCGCAAACCCACAAGGCGCTGGCGGCGGCGCTCTCCAAGCGGGTGGAGTTTGACCTGGCCGATGTGGCGGGGGTGGTCGATGCCTCGGTGCCTCCATTCCAGATGCAGTACCCGGATCTGGCGGCTTTCAACGAGCCCGCCGACGCGCTGCAGGACGACGCTTGCCACCAGCGCTGGCTGGCCCGCGCCAAGGCCCTGGGGGCCGAGGCCAACAAGACGCCACAAAAGGCGGCCGACGCCATCATCGATGCGCTGGCCTGCGGCGACCTGAACCTGCGCCTGGACGTGTTGCGCAAGGCCATGTTCGTGGCCAAGGAAGACCGGCTGTCGAAGAATCTCGAAAAGTTCGCCGCCGCGCAGGAGGCCGAGCCCGAGCTGCAGCGCCTGCTCACCGCGCGCCGCCAGCACGACGCCTGGCAACACCAGCAGCGCATGGCCCGGCTGGCCCGCTGCCTGATCGCGGAATTTGCCGCCGTCAAGCAGCAGCATGGCTGGGTGGACATGAACGATGTGGAGCGCACGGCCCTGGTCATGCTGGCCGACCCGATCCTGTCGGGCTGGGTGCAGGAGCGGCTGGATGCACGCATCCGCCACCTGCTGGTGGATGAGTTCCAGGACACCAACCCGCTGCAGTGGCAGGCGCTGCATGCCTGGTTGTCAGGCTATGCGGGCTCGGGCGGCGGCGCCAGCGGTCAGAAACCGCCCAGCGTGTTCATCGTGGGCGACCCGAAGCAGAGCATCTACCGCTTTCGCCGCGCCGAGCCGCAGGTGTTCATCGCCGCGCAGGCTTTTGTGCGCGATGGGCTGGGGGGCGACCTGCTCAGCTGCGACCACACCCGCCGCAACGCCACGGGCGTGATCGCCGCCGTGAACCACGTGATGGGCACGGCGCAGGCGCAGCACGAGACCACGGGTTTTCGCGACCACACCACCGAGTCGACCGACCCGGGCACCTTGCTGCGCCTGCCGGCCATCCTGCCCGCTGATGCCGACGATGGCCCCGGCAACGACCCCATGGCCTGGCGCGACAGCCTGACCGAGCCACGCCACGAGGCCGAAGAAACCCAGCGCATGCGCGAATGCACGCAGGCTGCCGCCTGGGTGGCGGCGCAGATTGCTGCGGGCACGCCGCCGAACGAAGTGCTGGTGCTGGCCCGCAAGCGCGACCGGCTTGCGGCCATGCAAGACGCCCTGCGCGCCTTGCATTTGCCCTGTGTGCAGCCCGAAAAGGCCGATCTGTTCGACGCGCCCGAGGTGCAGGACATCGTGGCGCTGCTGGATGCCCTGGTTTCCACCGGGCACGACCTCTCGCTGGCGCGTGCGCTCAAGTCGCCACTGTTTGGCCTGGGCGACGAGGCCTTGGTGGCCTTGGCGAAGCTGCGCCGCCAGCCAGAGCACGCGGGCACTAGCTGGTTCGATTTGCTACAAAAAAGTGATCTAATAGCGCTTGATAAACAAGCGCTAGCGGCCAATTTGGCCCAATACAAAGCCTGGGTGGACGCCTTACCACCGCACGACGCGCTGCATGCCATCTACCAGCATGGCGACGTGCTGGCCCGCTTTGCCGCTGCCACGCCCGCCGCGCAGCGCATGGCGGTGCTGGCCAACCTGCGCGCGCTGCTGTCGGCCGCGCTGCAGCACGACGGTGGCCGCTACCTCACGCCCTATGCCTTTGTGCGTGCCATGAAGAAGGGCGGCGTGCGTGCGCCCGGCCGGGTGGATGCGCAGGCGGTGCGCCTGCTCACCGTGCACGGTGCCAAGGGGCTGGAGGCGCGCTGCGTGCTGCTGCTCGACACCGACACCCGCCCACAAAAGGCCGAGACCATGGGCGTGCTGGTGGACTGGCCCGGCGAAAAAACCGAACCCGCAGGTTTTGTCTTTCTGGCCAGCGAATCCAGCCCGCCCCCCAGTGCCGAAGCCGCCCTGGCCGCCGAGCAACAGGCCCGTCAGCGCGAAGAGCTCAACATGCTGTACGTGGCCATGACACGCGCCAAACATTGCCTGGCACTGTCGTCCGTGCTGCCCAGCGTGTCAGCGCCCGGCAGCTGGTGGAACCGGCTGGCGCCCTTGGTTGCGGATGCGCAGGGGTTGGACGAGGTCGTTGAAGCCGATGGGGTTGCAGCGAGGACGGGCAGCATGCACGACCAATTCACGCTGGCCGAGTTGCCTGTGTTGCCTGCCGAACTGCGCACTACTCTCCGGGTGGTGGAAGAAGGCACTGATCCGGCCGACCCGGAGGCATCGTTGTCCAGCCCTGCAGCGCGCCTGGGCGAGGCCATGCACCAGTTGCTGGAGCAGGCCGGCGTGGCAGGTGTTTCGCTGATGGAACTGCGCGCCCAGGGCTGGCCGGCGGCCCGCGTAGCCCGGCTGGCGCAGGACTTCGACATCACCGTGGGCGCCGCGCGGGTTGCGGCCCAGACGGCACAGCGCATCCTTGCGGGCGAAGGCGCCTGGGCCTGGGATGCCACGGTGGTGGACACCGCCATCAACGAAGCACCCCTGCGCTACCAGGGCCAGAGCCTGCGCATCGACCGCCTGGTGCACTGCCACCAGCCACCCGAGCGTGTGGGCTGGTGGGTGCTGGACTACAAAAGTGCCGCCGAGCCCGAGCGCCAGCCCGCACTGCTGGCGCAGTTGCAGCGCTACCGCAGCGCCGTACGGGGGCAGGCGCCTGGCGAACCCGTGCGCGCGGCTTTCCTCACGGGCGACGGGCGCCTGGTGCTGGTGCCGGAGATATCCCTTGGCGGGCCTGGCGTGCAGCCGGTCGCCGAGGCGGCTCTGCGGCATACTCTCGCCCCCGCCGCGCAGGAACCGAAGACCGCATCGCCGCCCCCGCCGCAGAGGCCCGGCGCTGACGATTCGCCCCAGGGTTCCTTGTTCTGACGGTCATTCCGATTTCCAAGTCCGACAGGCTCCTGCCCCCTCCAAAGGTTTTCCCATGAATGTTGCCGTTCCTCCCGCCCCCGATACCGTGGCCGATCTGCGCTGCGATGTCGCCATCGTGGGCGGAGGCCCTGCCGGGCTCATGGCCGCCGAAGTGCTGGCCCATGCAGGCGTGGTGGTCCATCTGTTCGACGCCATGCCCTCGGTGGGGCGCAAGTTCCTGCTGGCCGGCAAAGGGGGGCTGAACCTTACGCACTCCGAGCCCCATGCGCCGTTTGCCACCCGTTTTGCAGAGCGCCAGCCGCAGGTTGAACCCTGGCTCACCGCGTTTGGCGGGCCCGAGATCCGCGCCTGGGCGCAGGGGCTGGGGGTGGAGACCTTTGTGGGCACGTCGGGCCGGGTTTTTCCCTCCGACATGAAAGCGGCGCCGTTGCTGCGCGCCTGGCTGCAGCGCTTGCGGGGGCAGGGTGTGCTGTTCCACATGCGGCACCGCTGGCTGGGTTGGGCGGGCGATGGTGCGCTGCGCTTTGCCGCGCCATCCGGCGACGACAGGGTGGTGCATGCGCGCGCCGTGGTGCTGGCGCTGGGTGGGGGAAGCTGGGCACGCCTGGGTTCGGACGGCGCCTGGGTGCCCTTTCTGGCCGAGCGCGGGATTGCCGTGGCACCACTGCGCCCCGCCAATTGCGGTTTCGACGTGCTGCGTGGCGACGTGCCTGCGGGCGAGACACGCCGCGCGTTCCTGCAGGAACTCATTGGCCGCACGCCTGAGCCCGCTACAGGCTGGACGCCCCACTTTGCCGAGCGTTTTGCGGGCCAGCCCTTCAAGACGGTGGCGCTCGCATTGACCGACAGCCAGGGCCGCACCTTCAACCGGCGGGGCGAATTCGTGGCCACCGCGACGGGCGTCGAGGGCAGCCTGGTCTATGCCGCGTCGCACCTGCTGCGCGACGAGATCGAGGCGCACGGCCATGCCACTTTCCATCTGGATTTGCTGCCCGACCACACGCCCGAACGCGTGCTGATGGAGGTGCGCCATCCACGCGGATCACGCTCGTTGTCCAGCCACCTCAAGAGCCGCCTGGGGCTGGATGGCATCAAGGCGGGCATCCTGTACGAACACCTGGGCAAGGACGGTGTGAACGACCCGGTGGCGCTGGCCCATGCGATCAAGGCACTGCCGATCACGGTGATTGCCGCTCGCCCTCTGGACGAGGCCATCAGTACCGCAGGCGGCGTGGCTTTTGAAGCGCTCGATGCCCACCTCATGGCCACCGCTGCACCCGGCGTGTTCTGCGCGGGCGAAATGCTGGACTGGGAGGCTCCCACAGGGGGCTACCTGATCACGGCCAGCATGGCCAGCGGCCGCGTGGCGGGCGAGGGCGCGCTGCGCTGGCTGGCGCAAGGCGCTTAAAGAAGACCTGCCGTCAGCACCTGGCGCACTGTCAACGCCAGTGCCACCGTGGATCCGGCTTTACCGGTCCACTGGAGGCATCCCCTTTCGGGGGAAGGCGCGAAGCGTCTCAGGGGTCAGAACTTGGCGCGGTAGTACAACATGGGCCCGCCTTTGCGCGCCCGCAGCACCAGTCGGGATCCGCCCTGCAATTGCACGCCCACAGCGCCAAACTCGGGCACCAGACCCCCGGTGCGGGAGGATGCCCACTGCACCTCCATCCGGGTTCCGTACATCGGCGGCTGCGACTGCCAGATCATGCCCATGGCATCCTGGGGCTGGTTCCATTGGGGCGCGCGCGCCCAGGCTGTAATGTCCAGATGGTGCCCGCTGTCGAGGCGGGACCGCCAACGCACCCCCAAGTCCAAACTCGCGGGCACCATAGCGCCCGCTGTGAGGGGGGCTGCGCCAGCAGATGGGGCGGGTGCGGTCATGCCCAGCAGCAGCCCGAAACTGCTCCGCGCATCGGGCGATGCGAGCGATTCGGGCGAACCTGGCGTGAACCAGCGTGTCATGCCGATCTGCTGTGTGCTGTGGACGCTGCTGCCCGTGTGGACCGCTCCCGTCGTCTGCCAGAAAGGCGTCTCGCCCAGACTGGGCAGCACGACACTGTTCAATTCATAGGTGGATGAAGACCGGCTGCTGGCTTCTTGTTGCAGGCTGGCCCAGGCTTCGTCGGCAAACCGCAGGCCGCGCGGATCGGCTCCCCATGCTGCACTGGCTGTTGCGAGACTCAAACCGACCACCAGCGCGCCGTGGCGGTAAGGAATCACTGGCGAAATTCGGCGGGTTGACATGGCAGCACCCGATGAAAATAAAGGATGAAGCGATGCAACAAAGTGTGCGCTTTCCACCGGGGTTGTGCAATCCGGCACACCGCAAAACGGTGTCGGACAGCGCTGACAGGAGGCCAAAGGCTGCCCTGGCCCGCAGGACAGATGTCGGGCCGAATGAAAGTGGGGAGGGGGTGGGCGCGAACATGGCGCCGGGACCATTGCGCAGGCGCGCAACGGCACCGAAAAAAGAAGTTGACGAGCCTTACCCCCGGCACTGACTCCACAGTTAGGGCTGCTTGGTTCCCCACCTGACCCGGTTGGCCGCTTCACCATGCGGGGAGGCCCGTCACCTGCGATTGTACGACGGATGCGGACGCACTTTTCTGAACAGCCCCGTTGCCCGGGATGCCGAAAGGACACCCGGCCCAGCCCGTAGAATCTGCCGGATGTCCTACCTCGTGCTCGCCCGCAAGTACCGTCCCCGCAATTTCACCGAAATGGTGGGGCAGGAGCACGTGGTGCAGGCCTTGACCAACGCGCTCACCCAGCAGCGCCTGCACCACGCCTACCTGTTCACGGGCACGCGGGGCGTGGGCAAGACCACGGTGTCGCGCATTCTGGCCAAGTCCCTCAACTGCCAGGGGCCAGACGGGCAGGGCGGCATCACCGCCACGCCGTGTGGCGTCTGCTCGGCCTGCACAGACATCGACAGCGGTCGCTTCCCCGACTACACCGAACTTGACGCGGCCTCCAACCGGGGTGTGGACGAGGTGCAAAGCCTGCTGGAGCAGGCCGTCTATAAGCCTGTGCAAGGGCGCTTCAAGGTCTTCATGATCGACGAAGTGCACATGCTCACGAACACGGCGTTCAACGCCATGCTCAAGACGCTGGAAGAGCCGCCCGAATACCTCAAGTTTGTGCTGGCCACAACCGACCCGCAGAAGGTGCCAGTCACGGTGTTGAGTCGCTGCCTTCAGTTCAATCTGCGCCCCATGGCGCCAGAGACCGTGTTGTCGCACCTCACGCAGGTGCTGGCGTCGGAGAACGTGTCGTCCGAGCCCCAGGCCCTGCGCCTGCTCTCGCGCGCTGCGCGGGGCTCCATGCGCGATGCGCTGTCGCTCACCGACCAGGCCATCGCCTTCGGCAGTGGCCAGTTGCAGGAAGCCGCCGTGCGGCAGATGCTGGGTGCGGTGGACCGTTCCTACGTGTTCCGGCTAATTGATGCGCTCGCCCAGGGCGATGGCAAGACGGTGGTGGAAACCTCGGACACGCTGCGCCTCAACGGCCTGTCTGCCGCTTCCACGCTGGAAGAAATGAGCGCCGTGCTGCAGCGCATGGCCGTGTTCCAGGCCGTGCCCCAGATGGCTGGGGCCGTGGATGCCGATGACCCCGAAGCGGCAGAAACAGCCCGCCTGGCTGCGTTGATGCCTGCCGACGAAACCCAGCTGCTCTACAGCCTGTGCCTGCACGGGCGTGGTGAGCTGGGCCTGGCGCCGGATGAGTACGCGGCACTGACCATGGTGCTGCTGCGCTTGTTGGCGTTCAAGCCTGCGGGCGAGTCGGCTGAAAAAAAAACTCTGACGCGGGCTGAAACCGCGCCTTCCGGTTCTGCAACGGCGGTTTCTGCGGCACCTGCAGCAGTGGCTGTCGCTGTGCCAGCGTCCGTGGTTCGAACGGCGGTGGCTCCTGCACCGCAGGCTCTTTCGGTGGACGCTGCGCCTGTGCCCCCTGCGCAAGCGGCTTCACCCGCAGCAGCGGTGGCAGCCGCAGGCTTGGCACCGCCAGTGGTGCAAGACCTGTCTTCCGAACCTGCCGATTCCTCTGAACCGCCTCCCTGGCCGGGCTCGGACGAGCCGGGCTCCGTGCCTCCTATGAGTTCAGCCGCCACGGTGCTCCCGGTGCGGACACCCGAGAGGTTTGAAAGAAATCAGCCTCCAGCGCAATATCAACAAGCGCAAGGTGCTCCTGAATTTGTAGCGATTCCGGTGCGTGAATCGCCTGAGCCGGGTGAACGGCTGCAACCGCTGCCGCTCTCTGCCCCCACGCCCGTTTCTGCGCGCTATACGCCCACGGAAGAAGGCGATGTCTGGCACGCCACCGTGCGGCAGATGGTGGTGGCAGAGTCGATTACCGCCCTGGTGCGTGAGCTGGCCCTGCAGTCGCAACTGGTGGCGCGCGACGGGGGCCACTGGCTGCTGCGTGTGGAGCGTGAGTCCCTGAACCAGCCCACCGCACGCGAGCGCCTGCGCGCCGCGCTGGAGGCTGCCGGCCACGCCACCCAGATCACGGTGGAAGTGGGTGTTGTCATCGACAGCCCCGCCCGCCGCAACGCCGCTGCCGCTGCCGAGCGCCAGCGCCGCGCAGAAGAAATCGTGAACAACGATCCCTTTGTGCAATCGCTGATGCGTGACTACGGCGCGAGAATCGTGCCGGGCAGCATCAAGCCTGCATGATGACCCGCTGCACGCCCTCTCATTGCGTACTTGTATCCAACGATAGAAACTGAAAAGGAAACCACACCATGTTCAACAAAGGACAACTCGCCGGCCTCATGAAGCAAGCCCAGGCGATGCAGGACAACCTCAAGAAGGCGCAGGATGAACTGGCCTTCATCGAGGTGGAAGGTGAATCGGGTGCCGGCCTGGTGAAGGTGCTGATGACCTGCAAACACGACGTCAAGCGCATCACCATCGATCCGAGCCTGCTGGCCGAAGACAAGGACATGCTGGAAGACCTCGTGGCGGCGGCGTTCAATGCGGCGGTGCGCAAGGCGGAGGAAACTTCGGCGGAGAAGATGGGCAAGCTGACGCAAGGGATGCCAGGCCTCCCCGGCGGCATGAAATTCCCCTTCTGAGGCTGGCTATCGAGCGGGCGATCTGCGTCGTTGGGCGGTGCTCGGAATCCTCACTTACTTCAAGTACGTTCCGGTTCCTGTGCTCCGTCCGCCTAGCAGCTCATCCCGCTCGCTACGCCCGTGAAGGCGGGGTGTGAATACCGGGTTCAGCGAGACCTTTTTTGTTGTTTGTTCGTGGTGGCGAGCTTGCGAGGGGCGAAGCCTCTTCTCCACACAACCGTTCGGGCTGAGCTTGTCGAAGCCGTCCTGCCGCTACAAGCGCCCCAAGTTTTTCCAGATTTCCATCCCAACCAATGTCCACCACCGATTCCCTCGACGTTTTGATCCAGGCGCTGCGCCGGTTGCCGGGGGTGGGGATCAAGTCTGCGCAGCGCATGGCGTTCCATCTGCTGCAGCACGACCGCGAGGGGGCGCAGGTGTTGTCGCAGGCGCTGCACGAGGCCGCGGGGTTGGTGCACCACTGTGCCCGCTGCCACACGTTCACTGAGGCCGAGGTCTGCAGCACCTGTCTGGACCCAGCGCGTGATGCCACGCGCCTGTGTGTGGTGGAGACGCCGGCAGACCAGTCGGCCCTGGAGCGTACGGGCGCGTTCAAGGGGCTTTATTTCGTGCTCATGGGGCGGCTCAGTCCGCTGGATGGCATCGGCCCCAAGGAGATTGGCCTGCAAAAGCTCATGGACCGGGCCACCGACGGCACCGTGCAGGAGGTCATCCTGGCGACCAATTTCAATGCCGAGGGCGAGGCCACGGCCCATGTGATCAGCGAGGCGCTCAAGAGCCGGGGGCTGCATGTGACACGGCTGGCGCGTGGTGTGCCCGTGGGCAGCGAGCTGGAGTATGTGGACCTGGGCACGATTGCGCATGCACTGGTGGACCGCCGGTAGTCAGTTCACGGAACCAGGGGTCCACGGCGGCTAGAATACTCACAATTTAATAGCTGCTAGCGCTTATGTATCAAGCGCTGGAGCCAAAAAAGGCTTAAAAATGAATACCACCATGCATGTTGCACGGTTCACAGTGGCTTACTGGTGCGTGCTGATCGCGGCCCTGCTTCCCATTGGCTGCGCCTGGCTCGCCAAGAGCGGCAGCCTGGGCAAGTCGCGCAAGGACGGCGGTTTTGACAACCACGATCCCCGCGCCTGGATGGCCCGGCAGACGGACTGGCGGGCCCGCGCCAATGCGGCGCAGGCCAACAGTTTCGAGGCCTTGCCGTTCTTCATCGGTGCCGTGATCATTGCGCACCTGCTGGGGGCGGGGCAGACGTTGCTGGACATCCTGGCGCTTTTGTATGTGATGCTGCGCATCTTCTACATCATGATGTACGTGTCCGACATGCCCACCGTGCGCAGTGCGGTCTGGGCCGGGGCGCTGCTGGTCAACATTGGCATCCTGTTTCTCGGCTACCGCTGACCCTCGTCGGCTTGGCCCTTGAATGGGCTGTGGCTCTTTTTGCGGGGCTGTTGCGTCCCGTTTCTATAGATTTTTAAACCCTGGTAAGTAGAAACCCGCTGGGATTCCCCCTGATGCGGGCTTGCTGGCTCTGCGGCACGATTGTTGCAATGCAGCATTGCAATTTTCACTGATTTTCATGACCCGTCCTTTACTCACTCGCCGCGCCTTTGGTGCCGTGTCTGCCCTGTCGGCGGCGGGGGTGTTTGCGCCTGCCATGGTGCGGGCGCAGGTGGACGGCGCAGCACTGGGCAGCGTCACCATCGCCGTGGGTGGGCAGGGCGTGCTCTACCACCTGCCGCTGGCGCTGGCCGACCAACTGGGCTACTTCCGGGCGGAAGGGCTGGACGTGACGGTGCGCGATTTTTCGGCAGGTGCACTGGCGCTGCAGGCGGTGCAGGACGGCGTGGCGGATGTCTGTGCCGGGGCTTTCGAGCACACCATCCGGCAGCAGGTGCGGGGCCAGGCCTATCGGTCGCTGGTGGTGCAGGGGCGTGCGCCCCAGCTGGCGTTGGGGGTTTCGCTGCGCTCGCTGCCTGCCTACAAGGATCTGGCGGATTTGGGGGGGCGACGACTTGGTGTGTCGTCCGTGGGTTCGTCCACGCACCTCGCGGCCAGCCTGGTGCTGGCGCGGGCAGGCCTGGGCCCACGCGACGTGGCATTTGTCGGCGTGGGTTCGGGCATGGCCGCGATGAACGCTCTGCGTTCCGGCCAGGTGCACGCGCTGTGCCATGCCGACCCCATCATGACGCTGCTGGAGCAAAAGGCAGACACACGCATTGCCGGCGACATGCGTTCGCTCAAGGCCGCACAGGAGATGTTTGGCGGCGCCATGCCTGCCAGCTGCCTTTATGCACCGCAAGCCTTCCTGCAAAAACATGCCGCACAGGCACAGGCGCTGGCCAACGGCATCGTGCATGCCCTCAAGTGGTTGCAGACGGCGGGACCTGCAGACATCGTCAAGGCGGTGCCCGCGGGCTATCTGATGGGAGACCGGGGGTTGTACCTGGCCGCCTTCAGCCGCGTGCGCGAGACCTATTCGACCCATGGGATGATGCCCGACGATGGCGCGGCCACGGCCTTGCGCGTGTTGTCGCGGGTGCACCCCGAGCTGGCGGATTTCAAGGTGGAGCTGACTCGCACCTACACCAACGACTTTGTGCGCAAGGCGCGGCAGAAATTCAACGTCTGAATGCGAGGCGCCCCTTGGGGGCGCTTGGAGCTGGCCGCTGGCGTGCCGGTGGGTTCGCCAGAGCCTTGGATGTTGAAGTGAGGCCGCGCACTTCCGGTGGCGGTGCGGGCATTCGGGTCGGGAAGATGGCTTACATTCGTCGGCGTTCGGTTTGCCGTAGCCTCGGCCTACCAGTCACCTACCCCACAAGGATTGCACCATGTCTTTTACCCTCAGCGTCGGCCCACTCGTCTCCTTGATCGCGGGCATCCTCATCCTCGTCATGCCCCGTCTGCTCAGCACCATCGTGGCGCTGTATCTCATCATCATGGGCATCCTGGGGCTGCTGGGCATGCACTCCCTGAAGTTCTGAGGCTGGTTCTCGGCACGCCTCTCGCGCTTCGTCTGTGGCGTTTCAGCGGCGCTTGACCTTGGAGGGCGTGCCTCCACGGCGCACCGGCGCCTCGGCTGCGCGCTTGCCTGCAGCGCCGGAGCGCGCCACCGGCGTGCGTGCGTTCCGTGCCTGCGGGGCGGCCTGCCGAACGGGCAGATACACCACCACCTGCTGGCCTACCTTGAAGGCCGCCGTCGCGCGCACATCGTTCCAGTCCGCCACGTTGGCCGCCGTGAGCTTGTAGCGCCGGGCAATGCTGGCCACGGTCTCGCCCTTGCCGGCCTTCACCGTCGTGCGGCGGGTGACGATCTCTGGCGAGAAAGCGACCTGACCATTGTCTGCCAGGTGGGAGGACACATCCTGGCGAATGGCGGACGAACGCGGGATCATGAGTGCCGAACCCGCCTTGATCAGCATGCGCGGGGGAATGTTGTTGATGCTGCGCAGGTCGTTCTCGCTCATGCCCGCCCGCTGGGCGGCCTCAGCCACCGTCATCGTGGACGGCACGGACCACACGGTCCAGCTGGCATATTGCCCCTCGCGGCGCGCTTCAAGGTTGCGCTGGAACACCTTGGCGTTGTCCCAGGGCAGCAGGACTTGTGGCGTGCCTGCTGCCAGGATCACCGGTTTGTTGAAGGACGGGTTCAATGCCCGGAAGTCCTCTTCGCGCACGCCGGCCAGCGTGGCGACCAGGGCCACGTCGATGTCGTGGGTGATGTCCACCGTCTGGAAATAGGGGTGGTTTTCGATGAGTGGCAACTCGGTGCGGAAGGCCTCGGGATTCGCGACGATGTTCTTGACGGCCTGCAGCTTGGGCACATACATGCGGGTTTCAGCCGGCATGTTCAGGTCGGTGTAGCTGGTGCCCAGTCCCTGCTTCTGGTTGCGGGCAATGGCCCGTCCCACGCTGCCTTCGCCCCAGTTGTAGGCGGCCAGGGCCAGGTGCCAGTCGCCGAACATGCCGTGGAGCTTTTGCAGGTAGTCGAGCGCGGCGCGTGTGGATGCGAGCACATCGCGGCGGTCATCGCGGAACGCGTTCTGCTTGAGGTCGAAATAGTTGCCCGTGGCGGGCATGAACTGCCACATGCCAGCCGCCTTGGCGCTGGAGACAGCCTGGGGGTTGAACGCGCTTTCGATGTAGGGCAGCAGCGCCAGCTCGGTGGGCATGCCGCGCCGCTCCAGCTCTTCAACGATGTGGAACAGGTACTTGCTGGAGCGCTCGGTCATGCGCTGCATGTAGTCGGGGCGCGTGGCATACCATTGCTCGCGGTCCTGCACCAGTTCATGCTGCAGGTCTGGCATCGCAAAGCCCCGGCGGATGCGGTCCCACAGGTCGGCGGGGGTCGAAAGCGATGCGACCTCGCCACTGGCAGCCTGCGCTGCCGTAATCGGCCTGAGCGGGCCGTTGGGAATGACGGGGGTGTGGGAGGTCCGGGGTGGGGCGCCGGTGGAGGAAGAAGGGGCGGTGCCAGCTGCGCTGTCCTGCGAAGGCCCGGTGGTGGCGCAGCCCGTGAGCCAGAGCGCGCAAGCCAGGCAGGCGATGTGCAAAATTTTCATCGAAACTCGTTTTTCCATTGGCGCAGTGCGGCCAGTACCGCCACTGCATCGTCTTGATTCACCTGCGTGTCGTAGCCTTGGGCGGCTTGGGCCACCGCAGGTTGACGCACGCGCAGGAAGGGGTTGATGTCTCGCTCCAGGGCCATGCGCGACGGCAGTGTGGGCTGTTGGCTGGCCCGCAGTGCCTCGCATTGGTGGTTGTAGTGGAGCAATGCCGCATTGCCGGGTTCCACGGCCCGGGCAAATTTCAGGTTGGAGAGCGTGTACTCGTGCGTGCAGCATACGCGGGTGTTCCCCGGCAACGCTGCGAGCTGGTCCAGGGAGTCCAGCATCTGGGCGGGCGTGCCTTCAAACAGCCGGCCACAGCCGCCCGAAAAAAGTGTGTCGCCGCAGAACAGCAGGGGCGCACCGTCGATGTCGGGGCAGTAGTAGGCAATGTGGCCGGCGGTGTGGCCCGGCACGTCGATGACTTCAAAGCGCAGCCCCAGCGTTTCCACCGCATCGCCGTGCGCCAGGCGGTGCAGCGGCTCGGGAATTTTTTCGCGGGCGGGGCCATAGACCGTGGCGCCAGTGGCGTTGCGCAGGGCATCCACGCCGCCGACATGATCGGCATGGTGGTGCGTGACTAGAATGGTCCGCAACTGCACACCAAGGTGCTGCAGGGCCTGCAGTACGGGCGCGGAATCTCCCGGGTCCACGACGATCGCCTGGCGGCCGTCATGCAGCATCCAGATGTAGTTGTCGGTAAAGGCGGGTAGCGGCAGCAAGTTCATGAGCGATCAAATTATAGGTTTGCACCACTGGTTCGATTCCCCGCCGGGCCGGTACCTGCTGGCGTGGGAGCAGGCGCGCTTCGACGAAGCGGTGGCAGATATCTTTGGGTACCACAGCCTGCAGCTCGGAATGCCCCTGCTGGATGGCCTGCGTGCCAACCGCATGCCCCACCAGTGGCTGGCGCTGGGGCAGGAGGCGGTGCAGGGTTCCATCGCCTTTCTGGAGACCGGTAACGGCGACGCCCCCCTGCAGCGCCGCGCGGTGGATCTGCTGACGGAGCCCGTGGCCTTGCCGTTTGCGGAGGCCAGCCTCGATCTGCTGGTGCTGCCCCATACCCTGGAGCTGAGCATGGACCCCCATGCGGCCCTGCGCGAAGTGGAGCGGGTGCTGGTGCCCGAGGGGCGGGTGGTCATCAGCGGGCTGAACCCCACGAGCCTGTGGGGATTGCGCCGGTGGCGTGCGCGCATGTACCAGCGCATGGGCAAGGGCACGCTGTACCTGCCCGACGTGGGCGAGTTCATTGGCTACCGGCGCCTGCGCGACTGGCTCAGGCTTTTGAGTTTCGAGGTCGAGTCGGCCCAGTTTGGCTGTTATCGTCCAGCGGTGCGCAGCACCCAGTGGCTGGAGCGTTTTGGCTTCATGGACCCCCTGGGCGAGCGGTGGTGGCCCATTTTTGGCGCGGCCTATTTTCTGGTTGCGGTCAAGCGGGTCCATGGCATGCGTTTGCTGGAACCCGCCTGGCGGTCCACCCGGCAGCGGTCCGCAGCCACAGTGCCCATTGCCAACCGCGCCGGCCCGGTGGGGGCAACGGGCCGCACCTCCCGCCTATTCACAGGCAGCGATGACAGAGACAGGAACACAGTTTGAACCAGGTAGAGATATACACAGATGGCGCCTGCAAGGGCAATCCGGGCCCCGGAGGGTGGGGTGCATGGTTGCGCTCGGGATCAACGGAAAAAGAGCTTTTTGGTGGAGAGCTGGGCACCACCAACAACCGCATGGAGCTGATGGCCGTGATCGAGGCGCTCTCCGCCCTCAAGCGGCCCTGTGCCGTGACGTTGTACCTGGACAGCGAATATGTGCGCAAGGGCATCACCGAGTGGATCCATGGCTGGAAAGCCAAGGGCTGGCGCACGGCTTCCAAGCAGCCGGTCAAGAACGTGGAGCTGTGGCAGCGGCTGGATGCCCTCGTGAGCACGGGTGGACACCGCATCGAATGGCGGTGGGTGAAAGGGCATTCTGGCGATCCTGGCAACGAGCGTGCCGATGCGCTGGCCAACCGGGGCGTGGACAAGGCCCTGGGGCGCGCGTGATCGCCGGCGTATGCCAAAGCGCAGCGCGGCGGCGTTTCTGCGCCACAAGCCCCTTCGGGGGCTTTTTTTGTTTCTGCAGCATGTAAAGCCTGCGTAAATCTGCCGCAATTGCCCTTGGGGTCATACCGTGGTTGGATGCAGCGCAAGACACGCACTGATACATTGTTTGATTGCGCTCCCCACACTACCCGCTTTCATTGACCCATGGCGTCCAAGAACAAATACATCGTTTTCGCTGTCATCGGCATCGCTGCCGCATCGGGCGCTGCCTGGTGGCTTCAAAAACCGGCGCAGTCCCCGCGCAGCGAGTCGTTAGCGCCCGGTGCAGGGGGCAATGCACCCGCCGGCGCTGCAGCCAAGGGAGGGGGCGCTGGCCGCCCCGTGGCGGTGGAGGCCGTGGCTGTGCGGCAGATGGCGCTGCGCGACGATGCCGAAGCGGTGGGAAGTCTCAAATCGCGCCAAAGCGTGGTGCTGCGCCCCGAGGTGAGCGGGCGCATCACGGCGCTCAATTTCCGCGATGGTGAGCGCGTGCGGCGCGGGCAGGTGCTGGTGCAGTTTGACGACCAGTTGCCCCGCGCCCAGGTCCAGCAGAGCCAGGCCGAACTGTCAATTGCGCAGGCCAACCACAAACGCAACCAGGAGCTGGTGGCCCAGGGCTTCATCAGCCAGCGTTCGGTCGATGAAAGCGCTGCCAACCTCGAAGTGGCGCGGGCCAAGCTGTCCCTGGCGCAGGCCACGGCCTCACGCCTGAAGATCGTGGCGCCGTTTGACGGCATTGCTGGTATTCGCGGCGTGAACGTAGGCGACTACCTGAAAGATGGCGCCGACATCGTCAATGTCGAAGACCTGGACGCGGTCTACGTGGACTTCCGCCTGCCCGAGCGCCTGCAGAACAAGGTCCGCACGGGCCAGACCGCCCAGGTGGTGTTCGACGCCTTGCCGGGCGTGCGCTACAGCGCCGTGGTGCAGGCCATCAACCCCCAGATTGACACCGACGGCCGCGCTGTGGCGGTTCGCGGCTGCATCGACAACCGGCGCCTGCAACTGCGCCCCGGCATGTTTGCGCGCGTGACGGCGGTGTTCTCGGAGCGCAGCAATGCCCGCGTGATCCCCGAGGAGGCCGTGGTGCCCGACGGCAGCAGCCCCTATGTGCTCAAGATCGTCGATGGCAAGGAGCCCGGCAGCCGCGCGACCCAGCGCACCCCCGTCAAGCTGGGGGCCCGCACCCCGGGTTTTGTGGAGGTGGTGGATGGCCTGGCCCTGGGAGACATGGTGGTCACCGCAGGGCAGCAGCGCATCCAGAAGGACGGAACCGTGGTGCGTGTGGTGGAGCTGGGCAAGCCGGGCAATGGTGCGTCGCCGTCGCCATCACCTGCGCGCGCTGCATCTGGAGCGGCAGTGACAATGGGCGCAGCCAGTGCTGGCAGTGCGGTAGCGGCAGCTGATGCACCGGTGCCCACGGCGGCCGACACCGCCGGCGGCCCCCGCGCGGCGGCGCAGCCGATGGCTGCAGCACCCGTGGCCGCCACTACCACTACTGCAGCATCGCCCAATGCCGTCGTGGCTCCGTTGCCTGGCCCCAACCCTTGCCAGCCTGCAGGCACGCCCAGCCGGGCACCACAAGGCAGCCCACGCCATCCCGCGTGATCGATGAAGTTCCAGGACTGCCATGCAACTCGCTGAAATATCGATACGCCGACCGGTCTTTGCGACCGTGTTGTCGCTGCTGGTGCTGCTGATTGGTGCCGTGAGCTTCACGCGCCTTTCGGTGCGCGAATACCCCAAGATCGATGAGCCCGTGGTCACGGTGAGCGTGCGTTATGCAGGCGCATCGGCCGAGGTGATCGAATCGCAGGTCACCAAGCCGCTGGAGGATTCCATCGCCGGTATCGATGCGGTGGATGTGATCACCTCCATCAGCCGCGCGGAGCAGAGCCAGATCAGCGTGCGCTTTCGACTCGAAAAAGACGCGGACAACGCCGCCGCCGAGGTGCGCGACCGCACTGCACGGGTGCGCAACCGCCTGCCAGACGCAGTGGACGAGCCCGTGATCGCCAAGGTGGAGGCCGATGCCTCGCCCGTGATGTGGCTGGCCTTCAGCAGCGACACACGCACACCGCTCGAGATCAACGACCTCATCAACCGCATCGTCAAGCCCCGGCTGCAGACGGTGACCGGTGTGGCCGATGTGCCCATCTATGGCGAGCGCAAATACGCCATGCGCGTGTGGCTCGACCCGGAGCGCATGGCGGGCTACCGCCTGACCACGCAGGATGTGGAAGACGCCATCCGCCGCAACAACCTGGAGCTGCCTGCAGGCCGCATCGAGTCGCAGCAACGCGAGTTCAGCGTCACCTCGCAGACTGACCTGGCCACGCCGTCGCAGTTTTCCGAGGTGGTGATCCGCACCGTGAACGGCTTTCCGGTGCGCATCCGTGACGTGGCCAAGGTGGAGGAAGGGGCCGCCAGCGACCGCAGCCGGGTGCGCCTGAACGGGCGCGAGGCCATTTCGGTGGGCGTGATCCGCCAGGCCACGGCCAACCCGCTGGAACTGGCGCAGGGTGTGCGCGCCATGCTGCCCACGCTCAAGGCCGACCTGCCACCGGACATCGGCATCGACATTGCCAACGACAACTCCCTGTTCATCGACCGCTCGATCAAAAGCGTGTACAGCACCATTGCCGAGGCCGTGGTGCTGGTGGCCTTGGTGATCTTTGTGTTTTTGCGCACCTTCCGCGCGTCCATCATCCCCATCATCACCATCCCGGTGAGCCTGGTGGGCAGTTTTGCGCTGATGTCGCTGGCCGGGTTTTCCATCAATACGCTCACGCTGCTGGCGCTGGTGCTGGCCATTGGCCTGGTGGTGGACGACGCCATCGTGATGCTGGAGAACATCTACCGCCACATCGAAGAGGGGCTGGACCCCTTCTCGGCCGCCATCAAAGGCGCGCGCGAAATCGGCTTTGCCATCGTGGCCATGACGCTGACGCTGGTGGCGGTGTATGCCCCGCTGGCCTTTACCCCGGGGCGCACCGGCCGGTTGTTTGTGGAGTTTGCCCTGGCATTGGCAGGCGCTGTGGTGGTGTCGGGCTTTGTGGCGCTGACCCTGTCGCCCATGATGTGCTCGCTGCTGCTCAAGCACAACCCCAAGCCCAACTGGTTCGACCGCTCGATGGAGCGCTGGCTCAACGCGCTGTCGGATGCCTATGGCCGCCTGTTGCGGTGGCTGGTCACCGCACGCTGGCGCAGCCAGGGCAGCGAACGTGGTGGTGTGCGCGGCGCCATCTTTCAGGCCCGCTGGATCGTGTTGGCCGTCATGGCCATCAGTGGCGCTGCGCTGGTGGTGGTGTACCCCAGCATGCGGCAAGAGCTTTCGCCCCTGGAAGACCGGGGCACCATCCTGGCCAGCGTGACCGCCCCCGACGGCGCCACGCTGGACTACACCAACCGCTACGCGCTGGAGCTGGAGAAAATCGGCCGCGACTACCCCGAGTTCGACCGGATCTTTGCCAACATCGGCAACCCCACCGTTGCCCAGGGCAGTGTGATTTACCGCACCGTCGATTGGGAAAAACGCAACCGCACCACCCTGGAGCTGGCGCGGGAGCTGCAGCCCAAGGTTTCGGGCCTGCCGGGCGTCAGCGCCTTTCTCATCACGCCGCCATCGCTCGGGCAGGGCTTCCGGGCGCGGCCGCTCACCTATGTGATCCAGACCTCGGACAGCTACGAAAACCTCAATGCCGTCACCAACGCTTTCATGGCCGAAATCTCGCGGAACCCCGGCATCGTGGGGCCCGACGTCGACCTGCGCCTGAACAAGCCCGAGTTGCGCATCGAGGTGAACCGGGAGCGTGCTGCGGACCTGGGGGTGAATGTGGACGTGGTGGCCAAGGCCATCGAAACCATGCTGGGGGGCCGCACCGTGACCCGCTACAAGCGCGATGCCGAGCAATACGATGTGATCGTGCAGACGGCGGCCCGGGGCCGCACCACACCCGAGAACATTGACACCATCTACGTGCGGGGCCGCAATGAATCCATGATTCCCTTGTCCAGCCTGGTCAAGGTGCGCGAGAGCGTGAGCCCGCGCGAGCTGAACCACTTCGGGCAGCGACGCTCGGCCACCATCACGGCCAACCTGTCGCCCGAATACTCGCTGGGCGAGGCGCTGAACTTCATGGACGCCACCGCCGCCAAGGTGCTCAAGCCCGGCTACACCACGGACCTGAACGGCACCTCGCGGGAGTTCAAGAGCTCGCAGGGAGCCTTGGGCATCGTCTTCGTGCTGGCCCTGGTCTTTATTTTCCTGGTGCTGGCGGCGCAGTTCGAGAGCTTCATCGACCCCCTGGTCATCATGGTCTCGGTGCCGCTGTCGATGATTGGCGCATTGCTGGCACTCAAGTGGAGCGGCGGGTCGATCAACGTGTATTCGCAGATTGGCCTGATCACGCTGGTGGGGCTGATCACCAAACACGGCATCTTGATTGTGGAATTCACCAACCAGCTGCGCGAGCAGGGCATGGAGATGGTGGATGCGCTGGTCAAAGCCTCGGCCCAGCGCCTGCGGCCGATTCTGATGACCACGGGCGCCATGGTGCTGGGCGCCATCCCGCTGGCGCTGGCTTCGGGCGCTGGTGCCGAGACGCGCACGCAGATTGGCTGGGTGATTGTGGGCGGCATGTCGCTGGGCACGCTGCTCACCATTTTTGTCGTGCCTACCATGTACACCCTGTTCGCGCGCAAGGCGGTGCCGGGGGCCAACACGGCCGTGGCAGCCGAGGAGCCAGGGCATCCGCTGCATCCACACAATTACGTGGCCAAGTAGCCCTTGGCCCGAGCCAGAGAGCTTGGCGCAAGAAGAATGAAAAGAAGCCCCGCCGGGGCTTCTTTTCATTCAGGGCGTTGGGGGGCTCAGATTGGCGCCCCGTTTGCCGGTAGCGCATCCAGCACATCCTGCAGGGTTTGTGGCCGCACCAGGCGCGCCACCTCTTTTCCGTCCTTCAAAAACACCAGCGTCGGCCACAGCTTGACGCCAAACGTGCGGCCCAGGCGCTGGCCGGGGCCGTCTTCCACCTTGATGTGTGCCACGTCTGCGCGGTCTTTCAGTGCCTGCTCAATGAGGGGCTGTGCACGTTGGCAGTGGCCACACCAGGGGGTACCGAATTCCACCACGGTGGCACCGGGCAGGCGGTCCACGTCATCGCGGGATGGGGGTTGGGCAAGGTGTCGGGCGGCGTAGGGCATAAGTGCAAGATTTCCAAACAAGTGCAAAGGAAAAACCCATTGTGCGGTGCTTCGCCTGCGCGGGGTGCCACGGGCGCGGCACCTGGGAGGGGCGCTGAGCAAGGGCCGCCCCGCAGTGAGGGCGTCGTCCCCCTGGGGGGAAGGCGCGACGCGACTCAGGGGGGGTCAAATGACGCCGTCAAAGACCATCACATCCACCGCATCGCCCACCGCCACATTGCCCTGGCCGTGGTGTAGCACGATGAGCCCATTGGCCTGCACCATGGAACTGAGCACGCCCGAGCCCTGGTTGCCGGTGGTGCACACCTGCAGCGTGCCATCAGCGGCGGTGGTGATGGTGCCGCGCTGGTACTCGGTGCGGCCGGGTTTTTTGCGCAGGGCTTCGGCGCTGGTGGCGCGCACCAGGGGCGGGGCGGTATATGTGCTGCCCATCATGCGCAGCAGGGCGGGGCGCACGAAGGCGAGGAAGGTCACCATCACGGCCACGGGGTTGCCGGGCAAGCCAAACAGCACAGCGCCGCCGTGGGATTGTTTGCTATTATTTTGGTAGCTATTAACGCTTGATGGATAAGCGCTAGGGGCCATTTTTTCTTGACTTTCAGTAGCGACAATGCTCCCTACCGCCATCGGGCGGCCGGGCCGCATCGCGATGCGCCAGAAGGCCACGTCGCCCAGCTTTTTCATCATCGTGCGGGTGTGGTCGGCCTCGCCCACGCTCACGCCGCCGCTGGTGATGATGGCATCGGCGCGCTGTGCGGCGTTCCGAAAGGCCGCCTCCAGCAGTGCCGGCTCATCGCGCACCACGCCCAGGTCGATCACCTCCACGCCCAGGCGGGTGAGCAGGCCGAAGACGGTGTAGCGGTTGCTGTCGTACACGGCGCCTTCGCGCGGTGGCTCGCCCAGGCTCAGGATCTCGTCGCCGGTCGAGAAATACGCCACGCGCAGACGGCGGAACACCGTCACGGTGGGCAGGCCCAGGCTGGCCACCAGGCCCAGGGCGGCAGGGCTGAGCAGCGTGCCCTGGGCCAGCGCCAGACCGCCTTCCATCAGGTCTTCGCCCTTGAAGCGGCGGTTGTCACCGGCCTTCAGTACATCGGCTGCGATGGTGATGTGGCCATCGGCTGCGGCCTTGGTGAACTCCTGCGGCACCACGGTGTCCAGGCCCGTGGGCATGATGGCGCCGGTCATGATCTTCACGCACTCGCCCGCTGCCACGGCGCCCACCCAGGCCTTGCCCGCCAGTGCCGTGCCCACTACCCGCAGTGAGAGGGGCTGCCCTGTAACGAGCCGCGCGCCCGCGAAGGCATAGCCATCCATCGCCGAGTTGTCGTGCGGAGGCACGCTGAGGGGCGAGACCACATCCCGCGCCAGCACGCGGCCCAGGGCGTCGAAGAGGGGGAGCTCTTCGGTGGTGGTCACGGGCTCGACCAGCCGCTGCAGAAACGCATTCACATCGGCAGCGCTCAGGGCCTGCGGGTCGTAGCCTTGCAGCTCGGCGGCAATCTGGGCAATGGTTTTCATGGATCTGTGTCGTTGGAATCAGGGATGAGTACGCGCACCATGTGCAGCTTGTCGAAGCCCACGCCGTCTACCGTGATGGCGTTGGGCAACAGGCCCCAGGCGCGGAACCCGGCCTGCTCGTACAGGTGCACGACGTGCATGTTGGAGGCCGTCACCGTCAGCACCAACTGGGTCAGGCCAGGTACGCGGCGGGCTGCTGCCACACAGGCGGCCACCAGCTGCTGGCCAATGCCCTGGCGCTGCGCACCAGGCGACACCATCATGCCCACCAGCACGGCACAGTGGCGCTGCTTGGTGCGCTGCTCGCGTTCGCAGCCCAGGCAGCCGAGCAACTGGCCTGCGGCATCGAAGGCACCCAGGAAGAACTGGCCCGATTCCACGGTGCCAAAGCGCGCCACATACTCGCTGGCATCGCGGCCCACCGACGATTCATAGTCCGACGTGAACGCATCCGGTGCGGTGCGCAGCGCCTCGTCGCGCAGGGCCTTGTAGGCCACGGCATCTGCGGCGACCAAGGGGCGGATCTGTACGGAACTGATAGCCGTGGTTGGGCGCGCGTTCATGGCGGTTGAAGGGGCGGTCAGGTCTATGAGGCCCGTGAAGCCTGCGGCGCGCTGGTGTTTTCCAGCGAGTGCAGCTCGGCCAGCGTATTGGCGTTGAAGAAGGCCTTGGGGTCATCGCCCGGCTGGTCAAACGCAACGATGGCGCAGCGGTGCTGGGCCGTCCAGGCATCGATCTTGCGGCCGCCGGCCTGGGTGAAGGCGACCAGGCTTTCGAGCAGGTCCACGCGCAGCAGGCAAAACACCGGCTGGGTGCGCACGGTGGCGTGGCCCGTGCCATCGTCCTCGGGCGCTGCGGCCATGGTGATGTCGGCGTCCTGGGCGTCGGCCGCAGCCGCCAGGCGCTGGGCCAGGTCCAGTGGGAACAGGGGGGTGTCGCAGGGCACCGTCAGCAGCCAGGGAGTCTCGCAACGCTCGAGCCCGGTCAGAAAGCCCGCCAGCGGACCAGCGTAGTCGGCCAGTACATCAGGCCACACGGGGGCACCAAACGCCTCGTAGGCTGCGAGGTTGCGGTTGGCATTGACCATGGTGGCGCCGGTCTGCATCTGCAGCCGCATCAGCGTGTGCAGCGCCAGAGGCAGGCCGCGAAAACTCTGAAGGCCTTTGTCGACGCCGCCCATGCGGCTGCCGCGTCCGCCTGCAAGCACGAGGCCGGTGATGTCTTGGGTTTCAATCATGGGGGGGGTGGGCGATGGGTGAAAAGCAGGGCGCTACAGCGGCTGCCGGGCACGCAGCGCGGTCAGTTGCAGGCACGAGAGGACGGCTGTGCAGGCCAGCAGGCCCAGGGACACGGGTCGCGCGAACGCCTCGTGCCCCAGGGCAAAAAACAGGCCGTGGATCGCCACGGTCAAGGCCCCCAGGCAGGGCATGAGCTTGTAGAACGCCAGGGCCGCCGGGCCTTCGCCGCGGGCGACCTGTGCCTGGGCATACAGCACCAGCGCAATGATGGGCAGGTTGAGCAGCAGGTTGACCTGGTTGCCGCCGGGGATGTGGAACAGCTCCCACTCGTGCCAGTACGCGGCATCGATCTGGTGCGTGACCAGGACGGTGGCATTGGCCAGAAACAGGGCGCGGTGCGTGGGTTGAAGGGGCATGGGGTGGGGGTGAGGAAAGGGTGAAGGCCGCAGCCACCCATGGTGCCTTAAAACAATCGGCGCCCGTACCCTGGCGCGGTGCAGGGGCTCCACAGGATCGAGATGCACGGGGGGCTGGCCCCACAGCTAGCCGCCGATATAGCTCATCTCCACCCGCCGCGCGCCGCCTTGCGTGGTGTCCGCAGGCAGGCTGCTGCGCAGTTCCGAATAGCGGTCGCTGCGCTGCTGCCAGATGGGGGCGATGGCCGAGGCAATCGCTTCGTCGCTGGCGCCGCCGCGCAGCAGGGTGCGCAGGTCGTAGCCCTCCGAGGCAAACAGGCACAGGTAGAGCTTGCCTTCCGTGGACAGGCGCGCGCGGTTGCAGTCGTGGCAAAAAGCCTGGGTCACGCTGCTGATCACGCCCACCTCGCCGAGGGCGGGGTCGTATTGGCCCTGGGCATTGGCATAGCCCCAGCGCTCGGCGGTTTCGCCGGGGCTGCTCGGGTCGAGCTGTACCAGCGGCAGCTCGGCGCGCAGCCGTTCGATCAACTCGGCCGAGGGCAGCACCTCGTCCATGCGCCAGCCGTTGGTGGCGCCAACGTCCATGTATTCAATGAACCGCAGCGTGGTGCCCGTGCCGCGAAAGTGGCGTGCCATGGGCAAGATTTCGTGGTCGTTGGTTCCCCGCTTGACCACCATGTTGACCTTGATGTGCGACAGACCCGCCGCATGCGCGGCCTCGATGCCCGCCAGCACGTCAGCCACCGGAAAGTCCACGTCGTTCATGCGGCGAAAGATCGTGTCGTCCAGGCCATCGAGGCTCACCGTCACGCGGTTCAGGCCTGCATCCTTCAGTGCGCGGGCCTTGCGCGCCAACAACGACCCATTGGTGGTCAGCGTGAGGTCGGGTGCCAGGCCGTCCACGGTGCGCAGTTCGGCCAACTGGGCCACCAGCGCTTCCAGGTTCTTGCGCAGCAGGGGCTCGCCGCCCGTCAGGCGGATCTTGCGCACACCATGCGCGAGGAACAGGCGCGCCAGCCGTGTGATCTCTTCAAAGCTCAGCAAGGCGCCGTGGGGCAGGTAGGGGTAGTCCTTGTCGAACACTTCCTTGGGCATGCAGTAGTTGCAGCGGAAGTTGCAGCGGTCCGTCACGCTGATGCGCAGGTCGCGCAGCGGACGGCCCCGGGTGTCGGTGAGCAGGCCCGTGGGGGCCACGGGATGCGTGGGCACCCGCGCCGCCAGAGCGGCGATGCGTTGGTCCACCAGAGGAATCACACGTTCGGCCATGGCGTGATTTTGCCGCATGGGCGCCTGCAGAGGGGGCAAGCCCCTGCGCGCGGAGTTGATCGCGGTCAAGTTTTGCGAAGGCGGTGGTATGGCCCTCCTTTGACATGGCGCAGTGCGTTTTGGATGCTGCATTGCAACAATCTGCACATCCGATTTCAAGGGGATTTCCATGTTGACGCGTGAATTTTCAGCCGATGCCACGCCATGCCAGCGCCGCGTGGCCCTTCAGTGGGTGTCGGCCGGCATTCTGCTGCCCACCTGGGCAACTTGGGCAACAGGGGCCCAGGCGCAGATGGGGTTGTCGGGGGCCATCAACTATGCGGGCTGGTTTCGCGCCCTTTCACAGCGCATGGCCAAGGCCTATTGCCAGCAGTACCTGCAGGTGCTGCCCGGTGCGGCCGTGGATGTGATGGGGTTGGCGCGCAAGATGGTGCAGACGGGCAGCGGTGAACTGGCCAAGGGCATGCAGTCGGGCCAATGGCCCGCAGACGTCGGGCGGCAGCTGGCCGAAGTGCAAAAGCAGTTTGCCCTGCTCAACCAGATGACCTCTGCGCCTGCCACCACCACGGCCTTGGTGGTGGCGGCCTCGGAGCAGGCCGACCGCACGCTGCTCATTGCGCAGGCCGTGACCGAGGCCGTCGAGAAGATGGCACAGGCACCCAGTGCCCGCCTGGTGAACCTGGCGGGCCGCCAGCGCATGCTGTCGCAGCGCCTGGCCAAGAACTACTTTTTGAGTGCTGCCAAGGTGGACTCCAAGGTGGTGCAGGCGCAACTGGCGTCAGACGCAATGGATTTCCGCCAGGCCCTGCAGACGCTGAAGGCGGCGCCCGTCTCCACCCCTTCCATCCGCAACGAGCTGGAGCTGGCCGATTCGCAGTGGCTGTTTTTTGAATCCGCACTGCGCCGCCCTGCCGATGACACAGGGCTGAACGCCGTGGCCACCACCAGCGAGCGGCTGCTGGGGGTGATGGACAAGCTCACCGGCCTGTACGACGCTGCCCTGCGCGAGGTGCTGGGCTGAGAGCCTGGGAGCGGCAGGGTCACCCGGTCAGCCGCCCAAGGCCCCGGGCTGCATGAAGTCCGCCAGGCGGCAATCGCGCCCCACCAGCACCAGCCGGGTGTCCAGCGCGTTGAAAAACCCCGGGGGTGGTGGAAGCTGCAGCTGCTGGACGCGTTTGTGGGTGTCGATGCGCGCCGCCGCCAGTTCGTAGTCGCGGGCCAGGGCCATCCACAGGCCGTGGGCGCCGGCCGACTGGCGTGCGCCTGTTATCAGGCTCCTCCCCGAGTCCAGCCACCAGCGGTAGATGGCGGATGCAATGCCCATGCGGCGGTAGCCATCCACCACCTTGGCGTGGGGCGTGCGCAGGTGGCGGTCGGTGTGGCGGTCCACCTCGACCAGCCGGTTGAACACGGTGTACGCCACGATGCGGTTGCGCAGCGGGTCGATGGCATACACAAAATATTCGCCGTCGGCCTCGCGCAGGCGGAACTCCAGCCCGGGCAGGGGCAGGGCCAGCGGGCGCATCGCATCGCGGGTGCGAGGGTTGGTGCGGATGCGGTCGTACAGGGCGTCAAACTCGCGCTGGATGTCGCGGCCCGACAGGTCCACGTCGATGCGCAGTTCGGTCAGCAGGTGGCCCACCGCCCCCAGCCGGCCCAGCCAGCCGCCTGCGGACGGGGTGCCGGAGGCTATGCGGGGCGCGAGGGGCAGGGCGCAGGCTTCGGGCATCATGGCGCTTCCCCATGGCCCTCGGTCCAGCAGCCGCTCAACAACCGCGCTGGCTGTTCGCGGGCGCATACCCTGGCGCTGTTTGGCCAGTCCGTCAGGGGCACCACCAGGCCCGCATACACGCCATAGGCCTCGCCCCCTGCAATGGTTTCTCCCGCCCACAGGCTTTCACCCGCGCGGATGGCCCCTCCGGCGTGGATGTGCCCACCCGCACGCACGCCCCAGCCGACCTGCAGGTGGCTCTGGCAGTCCACGTCGCCCGCCACCTGGAGTCCACGCACGGCGTGCACGGAGGCCCCGCCTAGCAGGTGGCCGCCCACCTTGATGCCGCTGCCGCAGTCCAGATCGGCGGTGACTCGCAGGTCCTGACCTACCGTACATGGGCCGCCGATGTGGGCCGAGGCGCCGCAATCGAGCTCACCGCCCACCCGCAGGCTGCCCGTGCATTGCAGGCGCTGCGCGACCACCAGGGACCCGCCCACGCGCGCATCGCCGTGCCACCGCACGCCGCCATCGCAGCGCAGCGCGCCCGAGACGCGCAGATCTTCCCCAACCCGCAGTGCGCCGCCCACCCGCAGGCCGCCCCGCACGCTCAGGCTGCGGCCCGTGCGCAGCACACCATCCACATCGGCGCTGCCCCCGCACCGCACGCTGCCGGCAAACACCAGCGCATCGGCCCCCAGATGCTCCACCTCCAGTACATCGTTGGTGGGGCCGAACTGGTCGAGCATCCAGCAGGCGTCTTCCACGCGGCCTTCGCGCACCAGGTCGTCCAGCAGGGCCTGGTAGTTGCTGGCGCCCTCCTGGCGGCGCAGGTACCAGCGGTAGCCGTCGGCGCAGGGCCGCTTGGCACGGATGAACTGGCGGGTGATGTCAGTGGCGATAGCCGTGTTGGCGATTGCCTCATCGGCGGGAAGGCTGAGCGCAGGGGCGCACGGGGCGAGCGAAATCTCGCCCGAAGGAAACGGGGGCATGGACACTCCTGACGTTCGCGCCCTGGCTGCTACCAAGACGCAAGCTGGCGCTGGGCGAGGGGCCCGGCGACAGGAGGTGCGCGGAGGGGAGGGGTGTCGCCGGGCTCAGGAATCTGCAGCGAGCGTGCAGACTTGGCGGTCACCGGCCTGGAGCGTGGCCTGCGAGCGCGCGGCACGGCGCAGCGGCGCGGTCGCGCTGGCGGCTGTGTCGTGGGAGTGGCTCGCAAACATCGGCGGCACTATAGGCAGTGGCTTCAAGACCGTCAAATCAATCCGCACTGCCTTGGTGCGGATTGGGCGCGCGCAAACGCAAGTGATAGTGGCTTGCGAGCGCGCTTGGAGCCTTTACACGCAGCGTCCGCCATCCACCTCGATGCACACGCCACTGATGAAGGATGCCTCGTCACTGGCGAGGTAGAGCGCGGCGTTGGCCACGTCCAGCGCGGTAGAGAAGCGGCCCAGCGGAATGGTGGCCAAAAACTTGGCGCGGCGGGCCTCGTCCACGGGGCCACCCGCGAACTCGGCGGCCAGGCCCGTGTCGGGGTTGAACACGGGGTTGATGCAGTTCACGCGGATGTTGTCGGGGCCCAGCTCGGCCGCCATGGACTTGCTGGTGATGATGACGGCGCCCTTGGAGCCGTTGTACCAGGTCAGCCCCGGGCGGGGCCGCAGGCCGGCGGTGGAGGCGATGTTGATGATGCTGCCGCCGCCCGCCTGGCGCAGCGCCGGCACGGCGTGGATGGCCGACAGGTAGATGCTCTTCATGTTGATCGCATAGACCTTGTCGAACTCGTCTTCGCTCACCTCGAGCATGGGGCGGTTGCGGTGCGTCCAGCCGGCGTTGTTGACCACCACATCGAGCTGGCCATACAGGCGCACGGCCTCATCGACCAGGGCCTTGACCTCGGCGGACTTGGTCACGTCGGCCTTGAAGAAGGCCGCCGTGCCGCCCGCTGCCGTGATCTCGGCCACCACGCGCTGGCCACCGACCTCGTTGATGTCGTTGACGATGACCTTGCCGCCCTCGGCGGCCAGGCGCTTGGCAATGCCTTCGCCAATGCCGTTGCCGGCGCCGGTGACGATGATGGATTTGTTCTGTGCGCGCATGGGCTCTCCGATGGGTTTGTTGGGGGTATCAAATTTGATAGCTGCTAGCACTTGTCTATAAAGCGCTAGAGGCCGATTTGAAGGATATTTCGGGGGTGGGTGACTGCGGGGAGGTGTCTGCGGCCACGGCGGCAGGCGCCTGCGGCGCCCGGCCATAAAACTGCGGAAAGTATTCCTTCACGCCGCTGCCGTTGAAGTCCCATCCCGTGCACTGGCCCAGGTGGCGGGGTGGCTCGTCGGGGTTGCTGGACGAAAACACGGCCGGCACCGACTGAAAGGCCGCTGTGGCCAGGTTGAACAGCAATTCACGCAGGTGCGTGCAGCTGGCCACGCCACCCAGGTGCTTCTGGATGGCCTGGCGCCAGCCGCGCGCCATGCTGCAGCCCACCATCTGCTGCAGCGCGGCCTGGGCTTCGGTACAGCCTTTAAGCGGGTGCGAATCCATGGCCACATCGATGGCCTGCACCACCAACTGGCGGTTGACCGTGACGCGCAGCCACATGTGGTGGATCGCCTCGCCCGCCAGACGCTGTTGGGTTGCGTCGCGGAAGGAGGGCGCGTCGTAGGCCTTGCTGTCGTGCAGCTCGCCTTCGATGTCCCACAGGCCATCGTTGCGTTCAAAGCCCTGGTAGTTCACCCGGCGGACGTGCTTCAAGGTGCGGGGGGCGGGAGGGCTCAGGGGCATGGGGAAAAGCGTCGTGCAAAAAGGCAAAGGTTAGCGGTGCACAGCCGAGCCGTCGCGCGCGGGCGCGACAGACGCTGCCGTTGCGCCATCAACCGTACTTGATGGCGACTGTCTTGAGGGTGGTAAAGCCGTACAGCGCCTCAAAACCCTTTTCGCGCCCGTAGCCGCTGGACTTCACGCCGCCAAACGGCAGCTCTACACCACCGGCAGCGCCATAGTTGTTGATGAACACCTGGCCGCTGTGCACGCGCTTGGCCATGCGGAACTGGCGGGCGCCGTCGCGCGTCCAGATGCCGGCCACCAGGCCGAACTGCGTGGCGTTGGCCTGCTCCACGGCGTGGTCTTCGTCCTGAAAGGCCATGGCGCACAGCACGGGCCCAAACACTTCTTCCTGCGCCAGGCGGTGGCCCACGGGCACATCGCGCAGCAGGGTGGGGGCCTGGTAGTAGCCGGTCTCGGGGGCTTCGTCCACCACCACGCCCTGGGCCACCATGGGGATGCCGGCCACCTGTGCGTCCGACAGAAAATCCCACACACGCTGCTGCTGCGTCTGGCGGATCAGCGGGCCGACATCGAGGTCCATGGCGGCGGGGCCCACGCGCAGCTTTTCAAACGCCTTGCCCAGGCGCTCCAGCAGGGGCTCGTAAATCAGTGAGTCGATCAGCACACGTGAGCCCGCCGAGCAGGTCTGCCCCGCGTTCTGCACGATGGCATTGATGACCACGGGGATGGCGGCATCGAGGTCCGCATCCGCAAAGATGATCTGCGGGCTCTTGCCGCCCAGCTCCAGCGTCACGGGGCAGTGGCGCTCGGCGGCCACCTGCTGGATCAGCGTGCCGATCTTGGGGCTGCCGGTGAAGCTGATGTGGTCGATGCCGGGGTGGCGCGCCAGTGCGTCGCCCACCTCGTGGCCGTAGCCGGTGACGATGTTCAGCGCTCCCGAGGGGAAACCCACCTCGGCCGCGAGCTGCGCCACGCGGATCAGCGACAGGCAGGCGTCTTCTGCCGGCTTGACCACGCACACGTTGCCCGCCGCCAGGGCGCCGCCCACGCTGCGGCCGAAGATCTGCATGGGGTAGTTCCAGGGGATGACGTGGCCCGTCACGCCGTGGGGCTCGCGCCAGGTCAGCACGCTGTAGCCGTCGGGGTAGGGAATGGTCTCGCCATGGAACTTGTCGCAGGCGCCGGCGTAGAACTCGAAGTAGCGCGCCAGCGCAATCGCATCGGCGCGTGCCTGCTTGGTGGGCTTGCCGCAGTCGCGCTGCTCCAGCGCGGTCAGCTCGTCGGCATGCTCCAGGATCTTGGCAGAGAGCTTTTGCAGCAACCGGCCGCGCTCCACCGGCGCCAGTTTTTGCCACACCGCGTGGTAGCACTGGCGTGCCGCATGCACCGCCGCATCGATGTCGTCGGCGTTGCTGCGCTGGATCTCGTCGAAGGGCTGGCCATCGGACGGGTCGATCATGGCAATCGTGCGGCCCGAGGCGGACGGAACCGAGGCGTTGGCGATGTAGTTCAGTTGCATGGCCGTCATTTTGCCCGGAAATGGAATGTGTGCTTATTATTTGAGTAAAAAATGCCTCTGGCGCTTGTTGGTAAAGCGCTAGTAGCTACATAGTTGATAGCAATTCAATAGCAGGTGGCACGCAGCGCTGCCAGGTCCAGGATCTCCACCTCGCCGCGCTGCACGCGCACCAGGTGGCGCGATTCCAGGTCTTTGAGGATCTGGTTGGTGGTTTGGCGCGAGATGGCCAGCATCAGCGACAACTGCTCTTGCGAGATGCCAATCACGCGGCGCGACTGGCCCTCGGCCGTCCACTGGCCATAGCCCTCGGCCATCATCACCAGGCGCCGCGCCAGGCGCTGCGGCGCGGGCAGCAGCGCCAGCTCTTCCATGGCCACAAACGCCGAACGCAGCTTGTCGGTGAGCAGCAGGGCCAGCGCATGCCAGTGCTGCGGGTGGGCCTGCAGCCAGTGCTGAAGCCGCTCATGCGGGATGTGCACCAGCGTGGTCGGCTCGGTGGCCTGCGCGTCGTGGGTGCGGGCGGAGTTGTCGAACACCGAGATCTCGCCAAACCATTGCGGCGGCTCCAGGCGGATCAGCAGCGCGGCCCGTGCCTCGTCGGCCCGGCCCCCGGTGCCCGAGATGCTGACCGCGCCGCGCACCACCGCGTACAGCCCGCACGGCGCATCGCCGCGCAGGAACAGCACTTCGCCCGTCTGCAGATGGCGCAGCTGTGCCATGGCCAGCAGCGGCTGGGCAAAGTCGGGTGGCAGGTGGGCAAACCAGCGTCCGGACTGGAGCACGGGCAGATAGGCGGCAGGGTCGGTCATGCGGGAAAGAAGGGGCGCAAAACAAAAAAGGGAGCGGCGAGGGAAGTCCGCCAGCGTGTGTACGGGAAGGGTCTTGGGCTTGCGGGCTTTGACTTTCTTTTGTCGTGTGTCCGACAGACGCAGGCGCCGTCGCAGGGCGACCATTGATCCTGCTCAAAACAATACCAGGAGACACCCATGAAAACCCTGATCGACCACCTGGCCCAGTACGCCGACTACCACCGCGACCCACGCAACATCCACACCCACTTTGTGGGCGTGCCCATGATCATGTTGGCCGTGGTCATCCTGCTGTCGCGCCCCACGTGGATGGCGGGCGAGTTGCCGCTGAGCCCGGCGCTGTTTGGTGCGCTGGCCAGCTGTGTCTTCTACTTCCGGCTGGATGCGCGTTTTGGCCTGGTGATGGCGGCGCTGCTGGCCGCCATGCTGGCAGGCGGCCAATGGGTGGCAATGCAAAGCCTGGCGGTGTGGCTGGCCACGGGCATCGGGCTGTTTGCCGTGGGCTGGGTGATTCAGTTCGTGGGCCACTACTACGAAGGGCGCAAGCCCGCGTTTGTGGACGACCTGGTGGGCCTGATTGTCGGCCCGCTGTTTGTGGTGGCCGAGTGGGCCTTTGCGCTGGGTTTGCGCAAGGAAGTGCAGGCGGCGATTGAGCAGCGCAGCGGCCCGGTGCGGCTGCGCACCAGCCAGGCAGCCGCGTAAGCCCAGGCCGGTCTCCCTTCTCCGTGTTCCCTTGTTGTCAGGGGGGATCCGCCCTGCCAGACCCATGGCATCTCAGCGGTGCCATGGGTTTTGTCGTTTTGGTTTCTGCATGAATGGAGCGCGGCAGCCGTCTGACCGTGTGTGACCCATGAGCTTTGTTTCCGTACTTCCCACCTTGTTGTTCATCGCCCTGGGGCTGGTCATGTTCGGCCTGGGCCTTTCTCTCACGGTGGGGGATTTCCAGCGCCTCATGCACCACCCACGTGCCGTGGTGCTGGCCCTGGTGCTGCAGGTGCTGGTGTTGCCTGCGGCGTGCTATGCCCTCATCGTGCTGCTGGGTGTGGCGCCACTCTACGCGGTGGGGCTGATGCTGCTGGCTGCATCACCGGGCGGTGTGTCGGCCAATCTGTTCAGCCATCTGTTTGGCGGCAACGTGGCGATGAACATTTCGCTCACCGCCATCAACACCGTGTTGTCCATCGTGAGCCTGCCGGTCATCACCAACTGGGCCATCAACACCTTTGCCCATACCGGCCAGGTGGTGCCGCTGCAGTTTGGCAAGGTGGTCGAGGTGATCATCATCGTGCTGGTGCCCGTGGTGCTGGGCATGGCGGTGCACCGGCGCGCGCCGGCCTTCAGCGCGCGCATGGAAAAGCCCATGAAGATCTTCAGCGCCGTGGTGCTGGCCGCGTTTGCGCTGATTGCGATCGCCAAGGAATGGACAGCGCTGGTCGAATCCTTCGCGGTCATCGGTCCGGCCGTGTTGCTGTTCAACGCCATCAGCCTCGCGTCGGGCTACTACCTTTCGCGCGCGGCGGGGCTGGATAAATCGATGGCCACGGCCATCAGCTTTGAGATCGGCATCCACAACTCCACGTTGGCGATTTTTATTGCGTTGTCGGTGCTGGGCAATTTCCAGCTCGCGCTGCCTGCGGCGATCTACTCGGTCAGCATGTACGTCCTGGCCACGTTGTTTGGCACGCTGGTGCTGCGGCGGCAGGCCAAGGCCCTTGTGAAGGCGGTGCCATAGTGCGGGCGGTGTTCAAGAGGGCACTGCTGGCGGTGCTGGCCCTGCTGCTGCTGGCGCTGGCTGCGCTCTGGTGGGCGCTGCAGCAGCATCCATCGCTCGCACCTTACGCGGACCTGCATTGGAAGGCGCCCGTTGGTAGTGGGCCGCCGGCGCCGCTGAAGGTGACTTTCCTCGGGGTCTCCACCGTGCTGCTGGACGATGGAGAAACGGCCTTGCTCACCGACGGCTTTTTCTCGCGCCCCGGCAAGCTGCAGACCTTCCTTGGCAAGGTGGAGCCCGACCTGCAGGCCATCGCCCAGGGCTTGGAGCGTGCCGGGCTGACCGGCAAGACCGGCAGGCTCGCAGCGGTGATCCCCGTGCATTCGCACTATGACCATGCCATGGATGCCCCAGAGGTCGCACGGCGCACGGGTGCGTTGCTGCTGGGCTCGCCGTCCACGGCCAACGTGGGCCGGGGCGCGGGGTTGCCCGAGGCGCAGATCCGCACCGCGAAGCTGGGGGAGCCCCTGCGTTTTGGACGCTTTACCGCCACGCTGTACCCCAGCCGGCATGCGCCCACCGGCTTTACCGGCGGCGAGATCACGGAGCCCTTGCACCCGCCCGTGCGTGCCAGCGACTACAAGGAAGGCCAAAGCTATGCGCTGCACATCGAACATGGGGGCAAGACCTTGCTCATCGTGGGCAGCGCGGGCTTTGAGCCCGGGGCCCTGCGGGGCGTGCACGCCGACGTGGTGATGCAGGGCATCGGTGCCCTGGGTCCGCGGCCCGAGAGCTACCGCGACGCGCTGTGGACCGAGGTGATCGCTGCCGTGGGTGCCCGGCGCGTCATCCCCATCCACTGGGACGACTTCTGGCAGCCGCCCGGCCAACCCATGCAGCCCATGCCGCCGCCGCTCGACGACTTCGATGCGTCCATGGCCTACCTGCGCGCTCGGGGCAACCGCGAGGGGGTGGACGTGCGGTTGCCGCTGGAATGGCTGCCGATGGATGTGTGGGCCGGGTTGGCGCAGAGCCGTTAAAGGCAAGTCCTACCGATTTTGGCGGCTCACTGCGCGCCAACCGGCACGTACTGCTCGCTGTGCTCGGCCAGCCAGCGCTGAGAGAGGTCGGTGCCGTGCTGGCTGGGATGGAAGTCGCGCCGCAGGTACTCGCGCCAAGGGCGCCATGTCTCCCGCACCAGCCCCCCTTTGCCAAACAGCGTGCGCGCGGCGCTGGACCAGGTGCGCCAGTGCCACAGCGTGCCATCGCGGCGCAGGTTGCCCACCGTCTGGCGCAGCACATCGCCCACAAACACCATGGTGATGCGGCGAAACCAGGTGATGCGCCACTCGTGATTGCCGCCGAGGGCCTGGTAAATGTCGAAGGCCGTGTTCTTGTGCTCGGACTCTTCGGCGCAATGCCATTGCCACATGGTGGCCAGGCGCGGCTCCGCCCCCTGCAGGGTCTCGGGGTGGGCCAGCAGCCATTCAGCCAGCAGGGCGGTGAAGTGCTCGTTGGCAGCCGTCACGGCCAGGGGGTGGCGGGGGTCGGCTCCGGCGAAAAGCTGCATGCGTTCCTGCGCGCGGGATGCCCATTCGTTGACCAGGCCCTGCTTTTCGAGGTGCCCATTGAACAGCGCATGGATGCGGCGGTGGGTCGCCTCTTGTCCGATGAAGCCCCGGACCTCGTCAGCGAACTGCGCGTGTTGCTCGGGCGGCATGGCCTTGTGCCCGCCCTTCACCGCGTCGATGAAGAATTGTTCGCCCACCGGAAAACTCATCGACAGCGCATTGAAGAACGCCGTGCGAAACGCATCGCCACCGCACCAGTGGCGGTCAAAGGGCGTTTCCAGATCAATGAGCAGGCGTCGCACGACGAGTTCGGTCATGAGAAAGGGTCTCCGGGAGCACAGTGAAAAGAGAAAGTCCGGGGTTGTTGGTACTTTGTGGTACCAGTGGCTGGAATCATGGGGTGTACATGTGGTACTGTCAAGTACCTGTGATCAACGAGGGAATCCGCAAGCCATGACTGCCGTGCAAGAAACCACCCGAGCAGGCGCCGCAGTGGGTGCCGAGCACCGCGCCCGCCTGCTGGAGGGCATGGCCCGCGCCGTGGCGGCCAAAGGCTATGCCGACACCACCATCGCCGACATCGTGCGCGAGGCCAGTGTGTCGCGCCGCACCTTCTACGAGAACTTTGCCGACAAGGCCGAATGCCTCACGGCGCTGTACGAATCCGCCAGCGGTAACGCACTGGCGGTGCTGCGCGGCGCCATCGACCGCCAAAGCGACTGGCAGGCACAGCTGGAGCAGGCACTTTCGGCGTATTTCGGTGCACTGGCCTGCAACCCGGTCTTGCTGCGCACCCTGTTCATTGAAATCCTGGGCCTGGGCATGCCCGGCCTAGCCGCGCGGAGGCGGGTCAATCAGCAGTTGGTGGACCTGATGCTGGAAGTGATCAACCAGCGCACTGGCGAGAGCCGGGGGGCTCCTTTGCATCCCGCGATGGCCGTGGCGGTGGTGGGAGGCATCAATGAAATGGTGCTGCAGTCCATCGAGCAGGGTCGGGCTGGGGCCCTGCAGGAGCTTGTAGCGCCGTCTGCGGCGCTGCTTCGGGCCGCGATTTCTGCAGATTTCTAAGGGGGTGTGGCTGCTACACGGAACCAGCGTTTGCAGCCCTGTAACACGGCCACCGTGGCCAACCCGGCACCCAGTGCGGCCAGCCACTGCAGCACTGACAGCGGCGCAAATTTGAAAGGTGCGGCCAGCCAGGGCGCCGTGGTGACAGCTGCCAGCCCCACCAGCGTGCCACCCAGCACCCAAAGGCTGACGGGCGTGAGGCCTGCCCACAGGCTGCGCCAGCTGGTTTGGCTGCTGCGGCTGGGCAGGATGAGCGCTGCGTTGGCGGCCACCAGCACGACAAAGGCGGCTGTGCTGGCGGTGGCGGCATGTGCCGCCTGGCCCAGCAGCCAGGCATACAGACCCACCACGGCTGCTGTCACCACGCTGCCCTGCAGCAGGCTCAGCAGGACGTGGCGGGATGACAGCAGAGGCTCGTTCGCCTCGCGCGGCGGCTGCTGCATGAGGTCGGCAGCGCCTTCCTCGGCCTCGAAAACGATCGAGCAGGCCGGGTCGATGACCAGCTCCAGAAACGCAATGTGCAGCGGTGCCAGCACCAGCGGCAGCCCGAACAGCACCGGCAGCAGTGCCAGGCCAATGATGGGCAAGTGCACCGCCAGCGTGTAGACCATGGCCTGGCGCAGGTTGGAAAAGGTCTGCCGCCCCCGGTGAATCGCCAGCACGATGGCCGCGAAGTCGTCGTGCAGCAGCACCAGGGCTGCGGCCTCGCGCGCCACATCGGTGCCGCGCTGGCCCATGGCGATGCCGATGTGTGCCGCCTTGAGGGCGGGGGCGTCGTTCACGCCATCGCCCGTCATGGCCACCACCTCGCCCTGGGCCTTGAGGGCTTCCACCAGCGCCAGCTTCTGGTGCGGCTTGATGCGCGCAAACACGCTGACCTGCCGGACTTGCTCGGCCAGCACCTGCGGTGGCATGTGGGCCAGCTCGTCGCCGGTGACCACGCGGTCGTTGGGGATGCCCGCCTGGGCTGCAATGGCGCGCGCGGTGCGGGGGTGGTCGCCAGTGATCATCACCACGCGAATGCCCGCCTGGCGGCACTGCGCAATGGCCAGGGGCACCTCGGGGCGCAGCGGGTCGGCCAGGGCCACCAGGCCCAGCCATTCAAAGTCAAAGTCGTGCTGGGCGTCGGGCCAGGTGTCTTGTGTGTGGTGCCGTGCCTTGGCCACGCCCAGCACCCGCAGGCCCCGGTCGGCCAGGCGCGCAGCCTGGGCGCTGACGGCGGCGCGCTCGGCGTCGGGCAGGTGGCAAAGGTCGGCCACGGCTTCGGGCGCGCCCTTGGTGGCTACCGTGTCGTGCGCCGAGATGCCGTCGCGCCACAGGTGGCTCATGGCCAGCAGCTGGGGCGACAGCTCGTATTCGCGTGCCAGCGACCATGCGGGGTGCAGGTGCTCGGTGTCCACCAGGTGGTCCGCAGCCATGCGGTGAAAGGCCTGCTCCATGGGGTCGTGCGGTTCGATCTCGCTGGCCAGCACGGCGTATTCGAGCAGTTCGTGGAAGGCATCGGGCAGCGCGCTGCCGTCGGCTGCGGCAGGCAGGTTCTGCACATCCAGCTCCTGGCCTGCAATGCACAGCGCCGCCACCGCCATGCGGTTTTGTGTGAGGGTGCCGGTCTTGTCCACACACAGCACGGTGGTCTGGCCCAGCGTTTCGATGGCGTTGAGCCGCCGCGTGAGCACCTGCTGCGCCGCCAGCCGCCGCGCGGCCAGGGCCAGGAAGACGATCATGATCACCGGCAGCTCTTGCGGCAGGATGCCCATGGCCAACGTGATGCCTGCCAGCACGGCTTGCAACGCGTCGCCGCGCAGTGCCCAGAACAGGCACACCAGCAGTGCGCAGAGCGACAGGCCGATGACCACCAGCTTGCGGGTCAGCCGGGTTATCTCGTCGCGCAAGGGCGAGGCCTGTAGCGCAATGGTGTCGAGCGACTGGCCAATGCGGCCCAGTTCGGTGTGGCGTCCCACGCCAGTCACCCGCAGCAGGCCCTGGCCACTGACCACCAGCGTGCCTGCAAACACCTTGTCGGCAGGTTGCTTGGCCACTGGCTCCGATTCGCCGGTCAGCATCGACTCGTTGGCGGCCAGCTCGTGCGCCTGCAGCAGCGTGCCGTCGGCCGGAATGCGGTCGCCCTCGGCAATCATCAGCAGGTCTTCGCGCACCACGTCGCGGCCCGCAATGCGCACCAGGGTGCCGCCGCGCAACGCCAGCGCGCGGGGGCTGGAGAGGTCGCGCAAGGCATTCAGCGCGTTGTCGGTGCGGCGCTCCTGCAGCACCGTGATCGCCATGATGATGACCACAAAGCCCAGCAGGATCAGCGCCTCGTGCGCATCGCCCATCGCGAGGTAGATGGCGCCTGCGCCCAGCAACAGCAGGAACATGGGCTCCGTGACCACGTCCCAGGCCATGTCGCGCAGCGTGCGGCGCTGGCTGATGCCCAGTTCGTTGGGGCCTTCCTCGCGCAGGCGCTGGGCGGCAACGGCTGGGTCAAGGCCGGTAGTGGAGTCGGTAGTGGGCATGTGGACCGTGAAGCTGCGTTGCAAGGAGGGTCGCAACGGTGCAACCGTTATACCGCGCGCTGGTGTCTGCAGCCCTGATGCAGCGCAGTGCGCCGCGCCCGGTGTCCTTTCCTTAGAACCTGTTCAATGTCTTTTTGGAGATTGCATTGGAGTGCAATCGGGATGAGTGGATGCTTCGGATGCGCCGCATGGGCTCGTGCCCATGCAAGCAGCAGAGGCGCCCAATCGCCCGATTTCACTCCAACCCTTCGGGCAAGTGCCTTGCCGAGCGGTCTGCGGCGTTGCGGCGCTTGCCAATAGCCGAGCTATTGGCTGCGCACCGCGCCTAGCATCCCATCCCGGCAAGGTACTTGTGCAACTCCAAAAAGACGTTGAACAGGTTCTTACACCTCGCACATCACAAAGTCTGCCTTGCCGACATTGCACTCCGGGCAGCGCCAGTCGGCGGGCACGTTGGCCCAGAGGGTGCCGGGCGCGATCCCGTGGTCGGGCAGGCCCGCAGCCTCGTCGTAGATACAGCCGCAAACGGCACACATGTAGATTTTCATGGGGTGTTTTCTTCGTGGTCTGTGGCTATGACTCAGTCGTCACTCAGTCGTCATCGTGGTGCCGTTGGCGTTCGGGTGATATGCCGCTGGCAACCCCGCCGCTGGGCGACTGCTGCCACTGCCAGGCACCAAAGGCCAGTGTCGCGATCAGCAGCAGGGCTGCAAGCCAGGTGCGGTTCTTCGGGACCAGGTCCGGCCCTTTGCCCTCCACCCGGCCGGTGAGCATGGGCAGTGCCTGGTTCTTGCGGCGCAGCACGCTCAAGCCTGCAATCAGCGCGATGTGGGCCAGCACCACAAACAGCAGGGCGTTGCCGAAGAACTCATGCACCTCTTCCATCACTTCTCCCATCCAGTGGCCACCCAGCGCAGTGCCCCAGTCGTTGTACGTGGCGTAGCCACTGAGCGTGAGGGGCACCACCAGCGCCAGCAGCAACACGATGGCCAGCGCCATCAGCAGGTTCTGGCCCTGGCGCCAGTTGATCTGGGTGACCGATGGCGCCTGGGGCAGGGCGCGCAGCCATGCGGGCGCCCCCGCCAGCTTGCGCCACAGCAGGCCCAGGCCCGAGGTGCGCGGCCCGAAGATGCCGTACAGCAGGCGAAAGCCCAGCAGCCCCGCCATGGTGTAGCCCAGGGTGACGTGCAGCAGTCGCCAGTGCTCGCCGTCGGCCGTGGCGTAGGCGCCCACAAAGCACAGCGCAAAAAGCCCGTGGAACATGCGTGTGGGTGCGTCGATGACCCGGCGGCTGGGCACTTTGGCCAGAGTGGGTTGCGCCGTTGCGTCGGCGGGATGGAGGGTGGGTGTGTTGTTCATCGTGTTCTCCTTGTGGGACTCCGGAGGAGGGCCGTGCGTGGCGGTCAGTCGTTCCAGGCGCGGCGTGAGCGGGCATCCAGCCCCGCCGGCGTGCGCAGGTCGTGGTCGTCAAACTGCCCCTGGTCCGCGCCCGTGTGGCAGGCCGCGCAGTTGGCGGCGCTTTTCACGCTGGCGAGCTTCCAGGTGGCGGGTTCGATCTTTCGGTGCTTGCGTTCAAACCAGGCCGAGCGGGTGATGCGGTCTGCGGGCGGCTCTTCCTTCACGCGCTTGTAGGTGCCTGCGTGGGCCTGCAGCCACTGGTTGAGCTGCCGCACGGTGGCGGCATCCAGCGATGCGTTGGTGCCGTAGTGCTTGTCCAGGCCCGCCATCACGCGGTTCCACGACGCTGCGGGCAGCAGGCCAGGCGGGTAGGCGGTGTGGCAGGCGGCGCATTCCTGCGTGTAGGCGCTGGGCACGTTGCGGGGCATGGCGCGCCCTCTGTCTGCATGGGCGTCGGACAGCGTCATCGTGGTGAGCACGCAGAGGACGGCGGCCATGGCAGCGGGGCGGAGGTGGGAAAGTTTTTTCATGGTGCTGCAGTTCAAGGCTTGAGGGCGTTGAGGTAGGCCAGCACGTCGGCTTTTTCGACGGCCGTGCATTCGCGGCTCAGCACGTCGTTGCAATTGCGGCGAAACCATTTTTCGACCTTGGCGGTGTCGGTGAAGGCCCTAGGGTTGAACGCCGGGGCCAAGGGCGCAATCGATTTGCCAGTGCTGGCGTGTTTGCCTTGCGCGGTGGGCGGCGTGCCGTGGCACGAGGCGCAGGACCACTCGCCGCCGTGGCGGGTGGTGAAGAGCACTTGGCCCTTGTCGGCGTTGCCTGGACTGCCGGCCTGTGCGCTCCAGTGGGCGAGCTGCTGGGCGGCGGTGGTGTCTGCGGCATGGCTCGGGCTGGCTACTGTCCAAGCAAACAGTGCTGCAACTGCCAGGTGGCGAACGGTTGTCATCGTGGGGTCCTTTTGAGTGTCTTCGTGTGTTGCCATTGTTGAAACGGCGGCCTGAACGGCGCGTGAAAGAGCCGTTCATCGGCCGTTCAGAAACTGCGCAGGACAATGGCCCATGTTTTCGACGAGCTGCCGCACACCCCCACGCCGCCACGCCGCACGCCTGGCGGCGGTTGCGTGGGCGCTGTGGGGCACGGCGTTGGTCGCGCCGTCCGCTGCGGCCAGCGGCCATGACGACCATGACCGCGCCCGGCAGGCCGTGCAGGCAGGCCAGGTGCTGCCCTTGCCCGCAGTGCTGGAGCGCCTGCAGCGCGAAGTGCCCGGCCAGGTGCTGGAAGTGGAGCTGGAGCAGGAGTGGGATCGCTGGATTTACGAGATCAAGCTGCTCACACCTGCCGGGCAGTTGACCAAGGTCAAGCTGGATGCACGCACGGCCGAGGTGCTGCGCATCAAATCGCGCGACGATCAACGAACCGGCCGAGAACACCGGCAAGAGCGGCCTCGCAATTAGCCACCCATGCGCATCCTCCTGGTAGAAGACGACACGCTGCTGCGCACCCAGTTGCGCACTGCGCTGCACGGGGCGGGCTACACCGTGGACGAGGCCGACAACGGGCGCGACGCCCAGTTTCTGGGCGACACCGAGGCGGTGGATGCCGTGGTGCTGGACCTGGGCCTGCCGGTGGTGGACGGGCTCACGGTGCTCAAGCGCTGGCGGGCCGAGGGGCGCAACATGCCGGTGCTGATCCTGACCGCGCGCGACAACTGGCACGAAAAGGTGGCGGGTATCGACGCCGGTGCCGATGATTACCTGACCAAGCCCTTTCACCTCGAAGAACTGCTGGCACGCCTTCGCGCACTGATACGCCGCGCCAGCGGGCAGGCGTCGGCGGTGCTGCAGTGTGGCGACTGGTCGCTGGACACCCGCAGTGGCCGCGTGACCTGCGCGGGCCAGCCCGTGGCGCTCACGGCGCATGAATACAAGGTGCTCGATTACCTCATGCACCGGCCGGGCGTGCTGGTGTCGCGCAGCGAGCTGACCGAACACATCTATGCGCAGGACTTTGACCGGGACTCCAACACCATCGAAGTCTTTGTGGGGCGCTTGCGAAAAAAACTGCAAGCTTTCTCCCAAGACCGGAACCACTCTGCCCGCATCGAGACAGTGCGTGGCATGGGCTACCGCCTGGTGCCACCATGAACCGGGGTGGGTTGCATTGGTCGCGTTCCCTGCGGTTTCGGTTGCTGGCCGTGACGGTGGTGGGGGTGGCTGTGGCCGTGGTATTGGCTGGTTTTGTGCTGAGCGGGCTGTTCCGCGAGCATGTGCAGCGCCAGTTCGAGGCGGCCCTTGTGCAACAGCTGGACCAGGTCACGGCGCGGCTGGGGTTTGATGCCCAGGGCCAGCCGGTGATCGCTGCGCAGGCGCTGTCGGACCCGCGCTGGCTCAAACCCTATTCCGGCCTGTATTGGCAGGTGGACGCCATGGCGCCCGATGGTAACGGCCGTGCCGGCATGCTGCGCTCGCGCTCGTTGTGGGACACCAGCCTGGCCCTACAGGTGGATGCCCTGGCCGATGGCGCGGTGCATGTGCATGAGGTGGCAGGCCCGCAGGGCGCGCCCTTGCTGGTGCTGGAGCGCACCGTGCGTGCCGAGGGCGTGGATGCGGCGCGCTGGCGCCTGATCGTGGCGGCCGATCTGCAGGCCACCCAGGCGGCCACCGCGCAGTTCACGCGCGTGCTGGCGCTGTCGCTGGCGGCCTTGCTGGTGCTGCTGGCAGCGGCCGCGTGGGCCCAGGTGGCCGTGGGCCTGCGGCCTCTGCAGGCGCTGCAGCGGGGCTTGCAGGATGTGCAACAGGCGCGCGCCACCCAGTTGCAGGGCGCATTCCCTGCCGAGGTGCAGCCGCTGGTGGATGACTTCAACGCCGTGCTGACCCGCAATGCCGAGGTGGTGGAGCGTGCGCGCACCCAGGCGGGCAATCTGGCGCACGCCTTGAAAACACCGCTCACCGTGCTGGAGAACGCGGCCCGCGCGCCAGCACCCAGTGATGGCGCAGCGTTGGCTGCGTTGGTGCACGACCAGGTGCAGGTCGCGCGGCGCCACATCGACTGGCACCTGGCACGCTCACGCGTGGCCGCCTCGGCGCACCTGCCCGGCCAGCGCACGGCGCTGGAGCCGGTGGTGGGTGGACTGGTGCGTGTCGTGAACAAGGTGCATGCCGGGCAGGGCGTAGACATCACCATTGCACTGCCCGATGCTCCGCTGTTTTTTGCGGGCGAGGCGCAGGATCTGCAGGAAATGCTCGGCAACGTGCTGGACAACGCCTGCAAATGGGCACAGTCCACCGTGCGGCTGACAGCACACGCGCAGGGTGAGGGCGCTGAGGGACCGTTGCGCCAGCTTTTGATCAAGGTAGAAGACGACGGCCCCGGCATCGGTGCCGCGCAGCGCGCGCAGGCCTTGGAGCGCGGCGTGCGGCTGGACGAAACGGTGCCGGGCACGGGACTCGGCCTTGCCATCGTGCAGGACCTGGCGGCCATGTACGGAGGGCGGCTGGACCTGGAACCCGCCGACCTTGGCGGCCTCAGGGTGGTGCTTGTGTTGCCCGCTGCGGGAGAGTCGGTGTGAAAAACCGCCAGAGCTGAAAAGACGAAAAGTGGCCCGCCGCAGCGGAGAAGACGTAAAAAAGCCCGCCGAAGCGGGCTAAGGCCCTGACAAATCCCCTCGATCTCTCGAATGTCGCAAAGCCTTGGACTGGACGCCCCCAGCGTATCACTCCGGATGGCGTTTGACTACCAGAGGAACGATAGGCAGCGCGGCGACCGTGACGGGCCCGCCCCCCAGGGTTCTGCGCCAGGTTTTCAGGATATGTTTGGGATAAAAATGACCCCTGGCGCTTATCCATAAAGCGCTAGGCGCTCTTCTTTCAGGAGCAAATTACAACCTGCTCTCCACGCTGTTGCGCATGGCCGCCTGCGCCACGGCGTCCAGGGCTTCGTCCACCACGGTCTGTTCGGTCAGCACCTGCATTGCGCCTTGCTGGAAGAGCCTGTCCAGAAGGCGCAGGGTCATCGACTGGGTTCGGCCAGAGGCACTGGTGAAGAGGAAAAGGTTGCCTTGTGAGCCGATCCAGGACAACTGGGTGCGCTCCCAATGGCCTGCCACCTGCAGGTTCACCCAGGTGCCAATAGCCAAGGGCGCCAATGGGGCCAGGTGGGGCGCCGCGGTGGCATCGCTGGAGGTGGACTCTGGCGCCGGTACCACGCTCTCCAGTTCGGGGGACTGCGAGATATCTACATAGCCGGATTCCTTGGCCTCGGAGGGGGCCACCCACGGGTCGTCATCGTCCAGGGGGACTGGCGGTGCCACCGCCTGCGCCTCGGGTGGGGGGGCGGGGGGTTGGGTGGCAACCCTGGGACCGGGCTTGAAGGCCTGTTGGTGCAGCTCCATCAGCAGCTCGAAGACGGCCTCGGTCCGGGTGGCGGGGTAGTCGATGGACGCCAGGCCCTCGCGCAGCTTGGCCAGCAGCTTGGGCAGCAGGCGCGCGAGCCGGCCGGTGTTTGCACGGGTCAGCTCGGGCTGCGCGCTCCAGATCAGGGCGTCCACCAGTTCCTCGTAGCGGCCCGGGTCGGCGCGGCCGGTGGTGGTGGTCAGGCGCGCCTGGGCCATGACCTGGGCCCAGGGGCCCAGCAGGAAGCGGGAGATTTCGTCGGGTACCTTGCCGAAATCAGGCAGCAGCCAAAGGTCGCGCGATATCCTGGCGGCCAGCAGGTGGCGCTGCTCGGCATGCTGCAGGGTTTCGATGGCGCGCTGGCGCTCCTGCTTGCGCTGCTGGTCCTTCTCTGCCCATTTTGCATGCAATTGCTGCAGGACGTGCTCGAAGTCGTCGGGCCCCTCGATGGTGGCCGTGGCCAGCGGGCCTGCAATGTTCATGAGCGATCGCATGAAGCTCTGGAAACCGGGGGCCTCGGTGCTGCTGAAGGCCAGGCTGCGGTCGGTGATGTCCTGCAGCAGGCGGCGCGCGGCGTGCTCCTTGTGGCTGAAGAACCGGGGGTCGGCCAGTGCCAGCTGCATCAAGGCGGGCTCCAGCGCGCGGATGAATTGCTGCACGGGCCACAGCAGCCGGCTGTCGCGCGCGATGTTGTCCACCATCAGCGCCACCACCTCCATGCTCAAGGCTTCTCCCAGCCCGCCGGAATGTTTGCGTGGCGGGGCTGCGGGGTTGGCGCCTGCACTGCCGCTTGCCTGGGAGCGCTGGCCTCCCAGTCGCTCCATCATGTGGCTGACCTGGTTCATCTCCTGCAGCGCCTCAAAGGCGGCGGGCACGGTGGCTGCGAAATCCGTGGCGGGCGGGTCGATGCGGGGAAGTTGGTCCGGGTTCTCGAACTCGCGGGCAAACCGGTCCGCAAAGTTCTCTTCGGACTCGGGTGTCGATGTCGTGGCAGATGCTTGCGCCAGCGCGGGGTTCTCGCTGAACTCGCCCAGCAGCAGGCGGCGCAGGCGGTCGAGTGTGAGCAGGGGGTCGGCGTGGGCTTCCGCTGTGGACAGGTCGTTGTCAGATGCAAAGCCGGGGGATACGCCGCCTTCGGCCGGCGCAACGTAGACCACCTGGCCGTCGGCCTGGCGCATCGCATAGCCCACAGGCTGCACGCCGCTGAGCTTGAGCCGATCCGTCTGCGCCAGGTAGAGCCCACGCAGCTCAGCGCCCAGCGCCTGGGCCATGGGTCCCATCCAGTCGTGCCGAACCTGGTCTGTGACCTGCATCTGTGACACCACGGTCTGCAATGCCTGCAGGAAAACTTCGGGGCGCAGGGGGTTGTGCTCGGGCTGCACGCGGGGCAGGCCCAGGGCCGCGCACACCAGGGCGTCGAGGTCGGCCAGTGGCCCCTCCACTGCAGAGATCAGTACCTGCCGGGCGCGGGCGCGCTCCACGCTGTCGTTGATCTGTGCCTCGTCCATCAGTTCGAGGTCGTCGAAATGGATGCTGAACAGGGAGCGCGTGGGTTTTTCCTCGTTCTGTGCTGCTTCCTGGTCGAGTGCCTTGCGCAGTGCGTCGGGGTAACGCTCGCCCATCACGGACGTGAGCCGCGACAGCTGTTGCCGCGCTTCCTGCATGGCGTGGTGTTCGCCCGGTGTGCGGGCCTGGTCCTGGCGCGCCTGCAGGGCCATGCGCGTGGCCTCGGCGACGCGCTCCATCAAGGGCCGGGCCTGTGCCAGCACGTCGTGCACGATGTGCTGGTAGGACGTGGTATCACTGGCGGAGGGGGCGGGGGCCGACGGTGTGGTGTGTTTCAAGGCCATCTTCTGGGAGGACGGGAACCGGTGCCTGCCATGGTACGCGGCAAAAAGGGGCCTGAGGCCCCTTGTTTACCTGGATTTCCGGCTTGTCAGGCCAGATCCGTGCGCTTCATCCGCCGTGAAACTTGACCACCAGCGGCACGATCAGCAGTGCCACGATGTTGATGATCTTGATCAGCGGGTTGATGGCCGGGCCGGCCGTGTCCTTGTAGGGGTCGCCCACGGTGTCGCCAGTCACCGCGGCCTTGTGGGCCTCGCTGCCCTTGCCGCCGTGGTGGCCGTCTTCGATGTACTTCTTGGCGTTGTCCCAGGCGCCGCCGCCGGTGCACATGCTGATGGCCACGAAGAGGCCGGTGACGATGGTGCCCATCAGCAGCCCGCCCAGCGCCTTGGGCCCCAGGGCCAGGCCCACCACGATGGGCACCACCACGGGCAGCAGGCTGGGGATCACCATCTCCTTGATGGCGGCGGTGGTCAGCATGTCCACGGCCTTGCCGTATTCGGGCTTGGCCGTGCCTTCCATGATGCCGGGGATGTCGCGGAACTGGCGGCGCACCTCCACCACCACGGCGCCGGCGGCGCGGCCCACGGCCTCCATGGCCATGGCACCGAACAGGTAGGGGATCAGGCCGCCGATGAACAGGCCCACGATGACCAGCGGGTCGGACAGGTCGAACGTGATGGCGCGGCCGTAGCTCTCGAGCTTGTGCGTGTAGTCGGCAAACAGCACCAGCGCGGCCAGGCCTGCGGAGCCGATGGCGTAGCCCTTGGTCACGGCCTTGGTGGTGTTGCCCACGGCGTCCAGCGGGTCGGTGATGTCGCGCACGCTGCTGGGCAGCTCGGCCATCTCGGCAATGCCGCCGGCGTTGTCGGTGATGGGGCCATAGGCATCCAGCGCCACCACGATGCCCGCCATGGACAGCATCGACATGGCCGCCACCGCAATGCCGTACAGGCCCGCGAGCTGGTAGGCCGAGAGGATGGCCAGGCACACGAAGATCACCGGCCAGGCGGTGGATCGCATGGACACGCCCAGGCCCGCGATGATGTTGGTGCCGTGCCCGGTGGTGGATGCCTGCGCGATGTGCTGCACGGGCGAATACTGTGTGCCGGTGTAGAACTCGGTGATCCAGACCAGCGCAGCCGTCAGCGCCAACCCGGTGAAGCAGGCGCCAAACAGGCGCATCTGGCTGCCGCTGGCCAGGATGGAGTTGTCCGGCATGATCCACATCGTGACGAAGTAGAACGCGATCAGCGAGAGCACGCCCGCAATCGCCAAGCCCTTGTACAGCGCCGGCATCACGTTCTTCATGCCGGGCGAGGCCTTCACAAAGAAGCAGCCGATGATGGACGCCACGATGGACACGGCGCCCAGCGCCAGCGGGTACACCACGGCGTTGACCGGCGCGCTCACCACCAGCAGCGCGCCCAGCACCATGGTGGCGATCAGCGTCACCGCATAGGTCTCGAACAGGTCGGCCGCCATGCCGGCGCAGTCGCCCACGTTGTCGCCCACGTTGTCGGCGATCACGGCGGGGTTGCGCGGATCGTCTTCAGGGATGCCGGCCTCCACCTTGCCCACCAGGTCGGCACCCACGTCGGCGCCCTTGGTGAAGATGCCGCCGCCCAGCCGCGCAAAGATCGAGATGAGCGACGAGCCAAACGCAAAGCCGATCAGCGGGTTGAGCAGATTGGCCAGGTTGGCCGTGGGCGTGAGGTTGCCATTGCCCGCCAGGAACCAGTAAAAGCCCGTGACGCCCAGGAGCCCCAGCCCCACCACCAGCATGCCGGTGATGGCCCCGCCGCGAAACGCGACATCGAGCGCGGGGCCAATGCCCTGTGTGGCTGCCTGTGCCGTGCGCACATTGGCGCGCACCGATACGTTCATGCCGATGAAGCCACAGGCGCCCGAGAGCACCGCGCCCACCACAAAGCCCACGGCCGTGGTGCCGTCGAGAAAGATGCCGATGAGAACCGCCAGCACCACGCCAACGATGGCGATGGTCTTGTATTGGCGGGCGAGGTAGGCGGCGGCACCGGCCTGGATGGCGGCGGCAATCTCCTGCATGCGGGCGTTGCCGGGGTCCTTGGCGAGGATCCATCCCCGCGCCCAGATGCCGTAGGCCACCGCAATCAATCCGCAAACCAGAGCCAGTATCAGGGGGGCAGTCAGCGCTGTATTTCCAGCCATTCGTCACTCCTTGAAATATTCAGTTGCACGGAAGGAAACACAACGCAGGACGGTGGTGCTTCCGTTGCGTTGCTTCCTCGTGCTCCCTGTGCATTTCGCGGCAGGAGTCGATTGGCCAACAGGCCCAATTTACAGGCAAACGCTGGTTTGCAAGCGGGCAGAAAGGGGCGTGCGCCTAAAATCAGGGTTAATCCCGACGCTTCATTGCGCTGCATCAGCGCCGGATGCCTCGCGGGTTACCGTCAACAAACCACTCTCCAAAGACATGTCCCTCAACAACGTCCCCCCAGGTAAGAACGTTCCCGATGCCTTCAACGTCGTCATCGAAATCCCGATGAACGCCGACCCGATCAAGTACGAAGTGGACAAGGAATCGGGCGCCATTTTTGTGGACCGTTTCATGACCACGGCCATGCATTACCCGACCAACTACGGCTACGTGCCGCAGACGCTGTCGGGCGACGGCGACCCAGTGGATGTGCTGGTGATCACGCCTTACCCCCTGCACCCCGGTGTGGTCGTGACCTGCCGCCCCCTGGGTATCCTGATGATGGAAGACGAGGCCGGTGTGGATGGCAAGGTGATTGCCGTGCCCACGTCCAAGATCCTGCCCATGTACGACCACTGGAAGACCATTGACGACGTGAACGCCATGCGCCGCAACGCCATCGCCCACTTCTTCGAGCACTACAAGGACCTGGAAAAGGGCAAGTGGGTCAAGGTGCTGGGCTGGGAAGGCATTGACGGCGCCAAGAAGGAAATCGTCGACGGCATTGAAAGCTACAAGAAGGCCCACGCCTGAAGGTGGTTTGGCATAAAAAATAGCCTCTATGGCTTGACGGGAGTTAATTTGTAGCTATAAATAATATAGCATCAAGGGGTTCCCTCGAAAAAGCATGCGGGTCACAACCCGCATGCTTTTTTTATGGCCGCGTGGTGCCTCGCTGTAGGGGGAAAGCCCGCTTTGCAGGACTTGTGACACTGTTAGACTGCATTTGGTTACAAATATGTGGTGCTGAGCAATACGGATTGGCATGCGTCGAAGTGCCTTGTGTGGGCAACGCAATGTGAAGGGTGATTCATGAAAGTTTCCGATCTGCGCATCGGCGTCAAGCTGGGGGCGGGTTTTCTGTTGATGGTGTTGTTCACCACGCTGCTGGGCGTGACCGCGCTCGTCCAGATGTCGCGCATTCACAGCAACGCGGACAACCTGGCCACGAACCTGTTGCCCACCGTCGCGCAGGTGGGCGAGCTGCGGGTGCTGCTCAACCGCATGCGCCGCTCAGAGGGAGGCCTGGCCACGGCGCGAAATGCCCCCGAGGTGAAGGCGTTTTCCGAACAGGTGCTGGCGCGGCACAAGGATGTGGAGCGGGTCGAGGGGACCCTGGCGCCCCTGGTCGATACGCCCCGCGAGCGCGAGGCCTTCGATCTGTACAAGCAGCGCAAGGCCGCCTACCTCGTGGTGCAGGCGAACCTGATCGAGATCGCCAAGAACGTGGATTTCAGCACCACCGAAACCCTGGAGCTGACGGGCGACGCGCTGGGCATGCTGTACGCCGGAGAGTCGGAAACCGCCTTCGTGGCCACGGCGGAAACGTTGGGGGAGCTGCAGAAGATCAACGCCGAGAACGCGGTGCAGGCCAATGCCGACGCCCGGGAAGTGTTTGACAGGGCGCGCCTGTGGTTGCTGGGCACGTTGGCGGTGTGTGTGGTGCTGGCTGCGCTGCTGGGCGTGGGCATCACGCGCACCGTCTCCCGGCCGGCCCACCATGCCGTGCGGGCTGCCCGGGCCATTGCCGAGGGCGACCTCACGACCGAGGTGCCGCCAGGCGGCAAGGACGAAATGGGCCAGCTGCTCACGGCGCTGGGGGACATGCGTGCCAACCTGGCGCGCGTGGTGTCGGGCGTGCGCAGCAACGCTGAAGGTGTTGCATCGGCGAGCTCGCAGATTGCGTCGGGCAACAACGACCTGTCGGCGCGCACCGAACAGCAGGCCAGCGCGCTGGAAGAGACCGCCGCGNGAAGGTGTTGCATCGGCGAGCTCGCAGATTGCGTCGGGCAACAACGACCTGTCGGCGCGCACCGAACAGCAGGCCAGCGCGCTGGAAGAGACCGCCGCGTCGATGGAAGAGCTGGGCTCTACCGTGCGCCAGAACGCCGACAACGCGCGGGCAGCCAACCAGCTTGCCGTGAACGCCTCCACCGTGGCCGTGCAGGGCGGGGACGTGGTGGCCGAAGTGGTGGAGACCATGAAAGGCATCAACGACAGCAGCAAGAAGATCGCCGACATCATCAGCGTCATCGACGGCATCGCCTTCCAGACCAACATCCTGGCGCTCAACGCTGCGGTGGAAGCGGCCCGTGCGGGCGAGCAAGGCCGGGGCTTTGCGGTGGTGGCCGGAGAAGTGCGCAGCCTGGCAGGGCGCAGCGCCGAGGCTGCCAAGGAAATCAAGGCCCTGATCAATGCCAGCGTGGAACGCGTGGAACAAGGCACCGCCCTGGTGGACAAGGCCGGGGCCACCATGGCCGAAGTGGTCAGCGCCATCCGGCGCGTGACCGACATCATGGGAGAGATCAGCGCCGCCAGCAGCGAACAAAGCGCAGGCGTGGGCCAGGTGGGAGAAGCCGTCACGCAAATGGACCAGGCCACGCAGCAGAACGCAGCGCTGGTGGAAGAAATGGCGGCAGCGGCCAGCGCGCTGAACGCCCAGGCGGGCGAACTGGTGAACGCCGTGGCGGTGTTCAAGCTCGATGCCAGCACGGCACGCAGCAGCGCGCCAGCGCCAGCACCCCGCGCGCCCATCGCCGCCCCCGCATTCACGGCCCAACGAAGTGCAGCCGCGAACAAAAGCGTCGGCAAGATCGGCAGCACAAAGCCCGCCAAACCCCAGGCCAGCCTGACGGCCCCCAAGACCAGCGCAGCCGCCCCCGCAACCAGTACCAAGGCCCCGGCTGCCAGCGCGCCCGCGCCCGCAGCAGCCAAGGGAGGCAACGACGACGACTGGGAGAGCTTCTGAGCTGGGAGAGCTTCTGAGCGGGGCACACTGCCCGAGCCCATGGGGTGTGATTAAAAAAAGCCCCTGGCGATTGTCTATCAAGCGCT
>NZ_LMJC01000002.1:0-183856 GCF_001429215.1 Acidovorax sp. Root267 | reverse complement strand
AGTACAGGCTCGTCGAGGCATGGCTCCACAGCGCCTGGCCGTTGGACAGCAGGAAATTGAACGTCCCGCGTGGGCATATGTGGGCCGCCAATTCCTTGAAATTTGCCCAAGGACTTTCAAACTCAGCTGCCGATCATTCCTTGCGCGGGGAGTGGAATTGGTGAACGCCCGCAGCATCCAGAATCCTTTGCAATCGACCATCAAACCAAAGCAGGTGCAAGTGGGCCAACGCTTCGCCCATGGCAAATGTCATCTGATGGGCATCCAGCTTGCGCTTGAACATGATCGGCAGCACATCGGCCGCAGACAGAGGGCCCCCTTTCGCTGCCTCGAGGATTTCTGCCAGCCGATCCCGGTGATGGTTTTGCAACTGCTGGATACGCTCATGCAAGCCCTGGAAGGGTTTGCCATGAGACGGTAGGACAAGCGTGTCAGCAGGCAATTCAAGATACCGCAGCAGCGAGGTCAGGAACAGCTCCAGAGGATTGGATTCCGGTTCCACCGCATGGACGCTGACGTTGGTGGAAATGCGTGGCAGAACCATGTCGCCACTGATGAGGACGGATGATTCTGCGCAATGCAGCGCAATGTGCTCGGGTGCATGCCCGTAGCCACTGATGCACCGCCAGGAGCATCCCCCAATCTCGACGATGTCTCCATCCATGATCCGGCGAAAGCTCGGAGGCAACGCAGGAACCAGAGTGGGAAAGTACGACACGCGCCCTCGAGCGTGTTGGAGAAATTCGCCATCCTGCATGCCGTGCAAACTGTAGAAATCTGCGCTCGCCTCACCGCCAAAGCCGTTGCGGTCATAAACGGCGGTCCTCGCGACGTTGTAGTCGGTGGCGCTGATCCAAAGACGTACCTTCCAATGCTCGCACAGCCAATGGGCCAAACCGATATGGTCTGGATGCATGTGGGTCACGATCACGCGAAGAATCGGTAAACCCTCCAGGCTGCTGGAAAAAACCCGCTCCCATTGCGCCCGCGTTGTGGCGCTGTCGATGCAGCAGTCGACTACCGTCCAGCCATCGACCAAATTGCCGAAGGCGTCTGGCTGCCGATCACGCAGCAGCCACAGATTGATGTGATCCAGCGCGAAGGGCAGGGCCATGCGGACCCACTTGATGCCTGGCGCGATCTCCATCGCCACGCCCTCCAGAGGCAGCACATCGCCAAATGGATAGTGGATCTGGTGTTCAAGTCGATTCATGGTGGTGGTTTGATGGGTTAGCATTGACGTTAACGTAAACGTCATGCATTCAGTGCATTGTAGGGACCGACAGCACCAGGGCTGTCTCCTGTGCGAAACCGACCCTGCCGCGTGCAATACCCCCATGGCCAACACCTACACCATCAGCGATCTCGCCAAAGAGTTTGATCTCACGACCCGAGCGATCCGTTTTTACGAAGACATGGGTCTGCTGCAGCCCGAACGAACGGGCGCCGCAGGTAGAAACCGCGTCTACAGCGCCCGCGACCGCACCCGGCTGCGTCTGACGCTCCGTGCGAAGCGCCTCGGCCTGTCGCTGACGGAGGCCAAGGAGATCATTGATCTCTACGACAGCCCGCGAGACACCGGGGTGCAGTTGCGCAAATTCCTCGATGTCCTCGTGGTGCATCGCAAGCAACTAGAGGAACAGATGGCCGACCTGCAAGCGAATCTGGAGGAGGTTCAGGAGCATGAAGACGAGGCACGGGCTCTGCTTCTCAAGGTTGAAAAGCAAAAATGATTCATAATTGACGTTTACGTAAACGTAAATTAGGAGACCGCAGTGAGCACGCCCCCTTTTGAGCCCCGCTCTGCCGACTTTGCAGACCGCGTGCGTGACAGCTTTGCTCGCCAGGGCGCCATGCAGACCCTGGGTGCAAGTCTTGGTTTGGTGGCGCCCGGTGCGGTGGACATTGAACTGCCATGGGCCATAGGACTGACCCAGCAACATGGGTTTCTGCATGCAGGCATGGTCGCCACGGCGCTGGATTCCGCCTGTGGGTATGCCGGTTTCACCCTGATGGGAACCGATGCTGCGGTGCTCACGATTGAATTCAAGATCAATTTGCTGGCCCCCGCCAAGGGCGAGCGATTTCGCATGGAAGGGCGGGTGTTGAAACCCGGCCGCACCATCACCGTGTGCGAAGGCCGCGCCTTCGCCATCGACGGCAGCCAAGAAAAGCTGGTCGCCACCATGGGGTGCACCCTCATGGCGGTCACTGGACGCGACAGCATCCAAGGCTGAACAAGCCATCTTCCTTTATCTGTTTTGAGGAGACATGCACCATGAGCATTCCTGCCAACCTTCCCGGTCTGAATTTTCAATTGGGCGAGGACATTGACGCCTTGCGCGATGCCGTGCGCGACTTTGCGCAAGCCGAGATCGCACCGCGCGCGGCCGAGATCGACCGCACCGATCAGTTCCCCATGGACCTGTGGCGCAAGATGGGCGACCTGGGCGTGCTCGGCATCACGGTGCCCGAGCAATACGGCGGCGCTGCCATGGGCTACCTCGCCCACATGGTGGCGATGGAAGAAATATCGCGCGCCAGCGCCTCCGTGGGCCTGTCGTACGGCGCCCACAGCAACCTGTGCGTGAACCAGATCAACCGCAACGGCAGCGAGACACAAAAGGCCAAGTACCTGCCTAAGCTCATCAGCGGAGAGCACGTGGGCGCATTGGCCATGAGCGAACCCGGCGCGGGTTCGGATGTGATCAGCATGAAGCTCAAGGCCGAAGACAAGGGTGGCTACTACCTGCTCAACGGCAACAAGATGTGGATCACCAACGGCCCAGATGCGGATACCCTCGTGGTGTACGCCAAGACCGAACCCGAGCTGGGCGCGCGTGGCGTCACGGCCTTCCTGATCGAAAAAGGCATGCCCGGATTCAGCATTGCGCAAAAGCTCGACAAACTGGGCATGCGCGGAAGTCACACGGGCGAGCTGGTTTTCAACAATGTCGAAGTGCCCGCCGCCAATGTGCTCGGTGGCTTGAACCAGGGCGCCAAGGTGCTGATGAGTGGCCTGGACTACGAGCGCGCCGTGCTTACCGGCGGCCCGCTGGGCATCATGCAGTCTGTGATGGACAACGTGATCCCATACATTCACGACCGCAAGCAATTCGGCCAGAGCATTGGCGAGTTCCAGCTCATCCAGGGCAAGGTGGCCGACATGTACACCGTGCTACAGGCAGGGCGCTCGTTTGCCTACACTGTGGCCAAGAACCTCGACATGCTCGGTACCGACCATGTGCGCCAGGTGCGCAAGGACTGCGCCAGCGTGATCCTGTGGTGTGCGGAAAAGGCGACCTGGATGGCCGGTGAGGGCGTGCAGATCTATGGTGGCAATGGCTACATCAACGAATACCCGCTGGGCCGCCTGTGGCGCGACGCCAAGCTGTATGAGATCGGTGCGGGCACCAGCGAGATCCGTCGCATGTTGATTGGCCGCGAACTGTTCGCTGAAACCTGCTGAGCTTCATTTCCTTTCTACTGATTCCTCAAGGACAACATGCCCTCCTCGATCGACGACCTGTTTGTTCACAACCGCGCCTGGGCGGCCCAGATGGAGCGCGAGCGGCCCGGGTTTTTCACGAGCCTGCTGGCCCAGCAAAAACCCAAGTACATGTGGATCGGCTGCTCGGACAGCCGGGTGCCCGCCAACCAGATCACGGGCCTGGAGCCGGGCGAAGTGTTCGTGCACCGCAACGTGGCCAATGTGGTGGTGCCCACCGACCTGAACTGCCTTTCCACCATCCAGTACGCGGTGGACCAGTTGCACGTCGAGCACCTCATGGTGGTGGGGCACTATGGCTGTGGCGGTGTTTTGGCTGCGCTAGAGGGCACGCGTGTGGGCCTGGCTGACAACTGGATCCGCCATGTGCAGGACGTGCGTGACCGCCACCGCGACCTGATTGCTGCCACCGCCCCAGAGTGGCGCCACGACGTGCTGTGCGAGCTCAACGCCATCGAGCAGGTCGTCAACATCGCCCAGACCACGGTGATGCTCGACGCCTGGGGCCGGGGCCAGAAGGTCACGCTGCACGGCTGGTGCTATGGGCTCAAGGACGGTCTCATCAACAACCTGCACATGTCCGTGGGCAGCACCGAAGGCCTGGACTCGCTGTACAAGGCGGCGATCGCCGGTGTTGCGGCCGTCAAAAGGCAATAGCCAACCACCGCCCCCTTGCAACGGCTGAGCACCCGCCATGTTCCCGCAACGGCTCGATGCGCCCCAGGCCTATGGCATTGCCAAGGCCATGATGGACGGCTTCAACCGGCACTACCGGTTGTTCCGTACCGAGTCCGCGCGGGCCAAGCACCGCTTCGAAACCGGTGACTGGCACGGCCAGCAGCGGGCCCAGCGCGAACGCATCGAGTTCTACGACCTGCGCGTGAAGGAGTGTGTGCGCAGGCTGGAGAAGGAATTCAGCGCGGGCGCGCAGCCCATGGACGTGTGGCACCAGATCAAGCTGCATTACATCGGCCTCTTGGTCAACCACCACCAGCCCGAGCTGGCCGAGACCTTCTTCAACTCAGTCACCACCAAGATCCTGCACCGCACGCATTTCCACAACGATTTCATCTTTGTGCGGCCCGCCGTCAGCACCGAATACATCGAAAACGAAGAGCCCGCAGCGCGCCCCACCTACCGGGCCTACTACCCCTCGCGCGAGAATTTGCACGAGACGTTCCAGGCCATCATCGAGAACTTCCAGTTGCAGCGTGAGTTTGCGGACTTGGCGCGAGACACCGCCTGCGTGGTGGCGGCCATGCGCGGCCGGCTCGACAAGGTGCGGCTGCGCGCCAACTTTCAGATCCAGGTGCTCACCAGCCTGTTCTTCCGCAACAAGGGCGCCTACGTGGTGGGAAAGATCATCAACGGCTTCCACGAGGTGCCGTTTGCGCTGCCCATCCTGCACGACGATGCTGGCCGCTTGTACATCGACGCCGCGCTGTTTGGCGAAGACGACCTGCAGATGCTGTTCAGTTTCGCCCGCGCCTATTTCATGGTGGACATGGAGGTGCCCAGTGCCTACGTGCAGTTCCTGCGCAGCCTCATGCCGCGCAAGCCGCGTGCCGAGATCTACAACGCCCTGGGCCTGGCCAAGCAGGGTAAAACGCTGTTCTACCGCGACTTCCTGTACCACCTCAAACATTCCAGCGACCAGTTTCGCATCGCCCCCGGTATCAAGGGCATGGTGATGCTGGTGTTCGACCTGCCGAGCTTCCCGTTCGTGTTCAAGCTCATCAAGGACTACTTCCCGCACCAGAAAGAAACCACGCGCGAGCAGATCAAGGCCAAGTACCTGCTGGTCAAGCAGCACGACCGCGTGGGCCGCATGGCCGACACGCTGGAGTACAGCGAGGTCGCCTTCCCACGCGACCGCTTCGACGATGCGCTGATTGCCGAGATCGAGAAATTTGCACCCAGCCAGCTCGAAATCAGCGACCGCGATGGCGACGGCCAGACCGAAGTCATCATCAAGCACCTGTATATCGAGCGGCGCATGATCCCGCTCAATATCTACCTGCAAGAGGCCTTTGACACCGGCCTCGCAGACCCGCGTGCGCGCCAGCAGATGGAGCACAGCGTCATCGAATACGGCAACGCCATCAAGGACCTGGTGGCCGCCAACATCTTCCCCGGCGACATGCTCTGGAAGAACTTTGGCGTCACGCGCAACGGCAAGGTCGTCTTCTACGACTACGACGAGATCGAATACCTCACCGACTGCAACTTCCGCCGCGTACCCACGCCGCGCAACGAAGAAGAAGAGATGAGCGGCGAGGTCTGGTACAGCGTGGGCCCGCGCGACGTGTTTCCCGAAACCTTTGGCCCGTTCCTTCTGGGCAACGACGCCGTGCGCGAGGTGTTCCTGCAGCACCACGCGGACCTGCTCGACGCCGCGTTCTGGCAGTCGCACAAGGAACGCATCCAGGCGGGCCACATGTTTGACGTGTTTCCCTACGACGCAGACCGGCGCTTCACGCATGGCGCGTCGGCCCCTTAGCCCCTTAGTCCCTTAGCCCGTTTGATTCAACCCCGATCTTTCATCTGAACCCATTCCAGGAGAGCTTCACCATGTCCTCATCCCCCCAAGACCCCATCGTCATCGTCGGCGCCGCACGCACCCCCATGGGCTCGCTGCAGGGCGACTTCTCCAGCTTGGCCGCGCACGACCTGGGCGGCGCCGCGATCAAGGCCGCCCTCGAGCGCTCCGGGGTCTCGCCCGACGCCGTGGGCGAAGTGCTGTTCGGCAACTGCCTGATGGCAGGCCAGGGCCAGGCGCCTGCGCGCCAGGCGGCCTTCAAGGGCGGCCTGCCCAAGGGCGCAGGCGCGGTCACGCTCAGCAAGATGTGCGGCTCGGGCATGAAGGCCGCCATGTTTGCGCACGACATGCTGCTGGCCGGCTCGCACGACGTGATGGTGGCGGGCGGCATGGAGAGCATGACCAACGCGCCCTACCTGCTGCAAAAGGGCCGTGGCGGCTACCGCCTGGGCCACGACCGCATCTTCGACCACATGATGCTCGACGGCCTGGAAGACGCGTACGAGGCCGGCCGCTCCATGGGCACCTTCGGTGAAGACTGCGCCGCCAAGTACCAGTTCACTCGCGAGCAGCAGGACGCATTCGCCACCGCTAGCGTGCAGCGCGCCAAGGCGGCCACCGAGTCCGGCGCGTTCGCGGCCGAGATCGTGCCCGTCACCGTCAAGACCCGTGCGGGCGAGACCGTGGTGTCGGTCGACGAAGGCCCCGGCAAGGTCAAGCTCGAGAAGATCGCCACGCTGAAGCCCGCCTTCAAGAAGGACGGCACCATCACCGCCGCCTCCAGCTCCAGCATCAACGACGGCGCCGCCGCGCTGGTGATGATGCGCGAATCCACCGCCAAGAAACTCGGCTGCAAGCCCCTGGCCCGCATCGTGAGCCATGCCACCCACGCGCAAGAGCCCGAGTGGTTCGCTACTGCCCCCCTGGGTGCTACGCAGAAAGCGCTGGCCAAGGCCGGATGGGCCGTGGGTGACGTGCAGCTGTGGGAGATCAACGAGGCCTTTGCCGTGGTGCCCATGGCGCTCATGAAGGAGCTCGACCTGCCGCACGACAAGGTCAACGTGAACGGCGGCGCCTGTGCGCTGGGCCACCCCATCGGTGCCAGCGGTGCCCGCATCATGGTCACGCTGATGTATGCGCTCAAGGCCCGCGGCCTGACCAAGGGCCTGGCCACGCTGTGCATCGGCGGTGGCGAGGCCACGGCGGTGGCTCTGGAACTCGTTTGATGCGGGAGGGAGATGGGATGATTTGGCTCTTTTCACAAGGACAGTGATGACTGCACCATCTCCCGAGATCACCGCTTTCTGGCGCGATTTTTCCGATGCCCAGGCATCGCTTCAGGCCCAGCCGCTGCGCGGGCGGGTCGAGGCGGCCAATGCGCTCATCGAGCGCCACTTGAGCGGCCTCGCGCTGGAGATGTCTGGCGGCGACGGCGATGTGGTGGTGGACCTCATCGTCACCGCCCACGGCAGCACCGAAAACTTTCCGCTGCTGATGCAGGTGGTGGCCGCCGCGCCCGCGCTGCAAAGCTACCGGGTGCGCGCATTTCGGGAGCGCACCACGCAGCCGGACTTTCCTATTGGCATGGACGGTTTCGAGCTGGCTACCTCCGAAGTGCTGGTCGCCTGCGGACAGGACGATGGGCAGGCCGCGCTGGAGATCCGCTTTGGCCGCGAAATCCCCGAGGACTATCGGGACCACGCGCGCAACATGGCGTTCATCATGCTCGACCACGTGCTGGGCGAATACGACTTTGCCGTCAAGGTGGGGGCGGTGGACTTTGTGGATGAAGCCTCCGACCCGCTGACCCCCTGGGTGCCCCTGAGCCAGTTCGTGCCCGTGTTCGACCGCTACTGGTTCGACACCCTGGGCCGCACCAGCGACTTCCCCAGCGGCGAGCACGACTGGACGGGCATGACCTTGTCGTTTGGCGGGCAGGACGATGAGGACGGCCACAGTGACGATGCTGAAGATACGGCCATCGTCATGGTCAACCGCAGCGCCAACCCGGTGGCCATGCGCGCCGACCTGGCCTATGCGCTGACCCTGGACCTGGCGGTGGGCAACCGCGATCAGCTGGCTGCCGTGCAAGACCTGCAAGACCAGGCGGCCACGCTGCTGGAGCTGCCGCAGCTGGGCATCATGGCCTACACCCTGACCCGCGCCGGTCGCCGCAAGGCGGTGTATTACGTGGGCGATGAGCAACTGGCTAAACAAGCGCTGGCGCCCCTGCTGCTGCGCGAAGAGGCCGAATCGTTGGAGCTGACTTTTGCGTTTGACCCCGCATGGTCGGGCTATTTCGAGTTTTCCGTGCATTGCCCCTGAGCAGGCGGGGGCGTTGGTGCCGCACGCCACAGGCCCGACGCCCGCTCTGCGCCGCGGGTCCTTTTTCACCCTCAACGTCACCGCATCAACCACCAACCTTCGCAGGCCACACCATGATCGAAACCCTCGAACAATTGCGCGCCCTGTACGCAGCCCCCGGCGAGCGGGCCCTGCACAAGCAGCAACCGCAGCTGGATGTGCACTGCCAGCGCTTCGTTGCCTTGTCGCCGTTCTGCGTGGTGGCTAGTGGAGGGATCGGTGGTGCGCTGCTCGATGCCTCGCCACGCGGCGGCGCGCCGGGGTTTGTGAAGTCACCCGACCCGCACACGCTCTTGCTGCCCGATGCGGGGGGCAACAACCGGCTCGACACCCTGACCAACCTGCTGGAAGACCCGCGCATCGGTTTGTTGTTCATGATTCCGGGTGTGGACGAAACCCTGCGGGTGAACGGCACGGCGCGCTTGCGCGACGAGGCGCTGTACACCGACTTCTTCACGGCCGAGCGCCAGCGCCCAAAAATAGTGATCGAAGTGCGCGTGGCCGAGGCGTATCTGCACTGCTCCAAGGCCTTCATGCGCTCGCGGCTGTGGTCGGCCGATGCGCAGGTGGACCGCACCGCGCTGCCCACGATGGGCGAGATGATCCACGCCCAGATGGGCCTCGCTACCGAGCCTGAGTCGCAAGTCGCCATGTTGCAGCGCTACCGCGCCCAACTGGCGCAAGAGCAGCAACTGGGCGATGCATGATCGTGTTGGCGTTGAATACTTCAATTTTGATAGCTGCTAGCGCTTGATAGATAAGCGCTAGAGCCCAATTCCATTCAAATTTCCCCCATGAAATCCATATTGGTCATCGGCGCATCGCGCGGCATTGGGCTGGAGTTGGTGCGCCAGTACACCGAAGCGGGCCGCCGCGTGATTGCCACCGTGCGTGACGAAGCGGGCCGCGAGCGTGTGCTGGCCCTGGGCGCCGAGGTGCTGACCGTGGACGTCGCCCACCCCGCCAGCGTGAGCGGGCTGGCCTGGCAACTGGACGGCGAAAAGATCGAGACCGCCTGGTATGTGGCGGGCGTCATCCGCCGCCCCAGCGCGCTCACGCCACCCACGCAGCAGGACTTTGACGCCGTCATGCACACCAACGTGCTGGGTGCCATGCAGACGCTGCCGCAGGTTGCACCCCTGGTGGCCGACGCGCAGGGCGTGTTCGCGTTCCTGTCCTCGTCCATGTCGCAGATTGGCAGCGTGCAGAGCAGTGGCTCGTGGCTGTACCGCACCAGCAAGGCCGCGCTGAACATGGCCGTGGCCTCCGCGCAGCACGACTACCCCGGCGCAACCCTCATCACCATCGATCCCGGCTGGGTGCAGACCGACATGGGCGGCGAAGGCGCTGCGCTCACGGTGCAGGACAGCGTGCGCGGCCTGCGTGCCACCGTGGCGGGTGTCACGGCCGCCGACAAGGGCCGCCTGCTGCACCACGACGGACGCCGCGCAGCCCACTGGTAATTCTTTCGACCAAACCCACAACGACTTCTGGAGACAACCCCGATGCTGCTGACCCAAGACCAGGAAATGATCCGCGACGCGGTGCGCGACTTTGCGCAGGAACAGCTGTGGCCCCACGCCGCGCGCTGGGACAAGGAACACCACTTCCCCAAGGAGGCGCACCAGGGCCTGGCTGCACTGGGCGCGTACGGCATCTGCGTGCCCGAAGAATTTGGCGGCGCCAATCTGGACTACGTCACCCTCGCGCTGGTGCTCGAAGAGATCGCGGCCGGAGACGGCGGCACCAGCACCGCCATCAGCGTGACCAACTGCCCCGTCAACGCCATCCTCATGCGCTACGGCAACGCCCAGCAAAAGCGCGACTGGCTCACGCCGCTGGCCCGTGGCGAGATGCTGGGCGCGTTCTGCCTGACCGAGCCGCATGTGGGCTCGGACGCCTCGGCCCTGCGCACCACGGCGGTGAAGCGGGGCGATGAATACATCATCAACGGCGTCAAGCAGTTCATCACCAGCGGCAAGAACGGTCACGTGGCCATCGTCATCGCCGTGACCGACAAGGGCGCGGGCAAGAAGGGCATGAGCGCCTTCCTCGTGCCCACCAGCAACCCCGGCTACGTGGTGGCGCGGCTCGAAGACAAGCTGGGCCAGCATTCCAGCGACACCGCGCAGATCAACTTCGACAACTGCCGCATCCCTGCCGAGAACCTTATCGGCGCCGAGGGCGAGGGCTACAAGATCGCCCTGGGCGCGCTCGAGGGCGGCCGCATCGGCATCGCCGCCCAAAGTGTGGGCATGGCACGCAGTGCCTTCGATGCGGCGCTCGCGTATTCGAAAGAGCGCGAGAGCTTCGGCACCGCCATCTTCAACCACCAGGCCGTCGGCTTTCGCCTGGCCGACTGCGCCACGCAGATCGAGGCCGCGCGCCAGCTCATCTGGCACGCCGCCGCGCTGCGCGATGCAGGCCGCCCCTGCCTGAAGGAAGCCGCCATGGCCAAGCTGTTTGCCAGCGAGATGGCCGAGCGCGTGTGCAGCGCCGCCATCCAGACGCTGGGCGGCTACGGCGTGGTCAACGACTTCCCGGTGGAGCGCATCTATCGCGACGTGCGCGTGTGCCAGATCTACGAAGGCACGAGCGACGTGCAGAAGATCATCATCCAGCGCGCGCTGGCTTGATGTTGTTTGCTATATAAATAATAGCTAATGGCGCTTGTTGGATAAGCGCTAGAGCCTGTTTTTATTCAAATTTCTGCCCGCGCAGCCACTGGCTGAGCACCGCGTGCAGCTCGTCCACATCCACGGGTTTGCGCAGCACCAGGTAGCCCTCGTCCTGCGCGGTTTGTAGCTCGGGCGATTCGTACTCTCCGCTCACCATCGCGCCACGCGCGTCGGGGCAGCGGTCCAGCAGCGCGCGCAGCACGTCAAAGCCGCTCTCGCCGGACCGCAGCCGCTGGTCGCACAGGATGGAATGGGGTGCAAAGCCGGTGTCCAGGTGGGCAAAAGCCTCTGCCGCGTTGGAGGCCAGGCGCACGTCTATGCCCCAGGTGATCAGCAGCGTAGACCAGGCATTCAGCACATGCGGGTCGTCGTCCAGCACCAGACAGCGGCCCCTCAACGGTGGGCTGGTGCCTGGTGCTGCGGTGGGTACGGTGGGCAGCGTTGCGGTGGCCTGCTGCGCGGTGGGTAGCTCCAGCCAGAAGCACGACCCCTTGCCCAATCGGGACTGCAGCCCTTGCCTGGCCTGCATCAGCGCCACGCAGCGCGCCACTACCGCCAGGCCCAGGCCGTGCCCGCTGCGGTGAACCTGCCAGGCGTGCTCGGGGCGGTAAAACGCCTGGTAGATCTGTGCCTGCTCGTGCAGGGCCACGCCCACCCCGGTGTCCCACACCTCGATGCGCCAATGCGCGCCCCGTCGCCGTGCGCCCACCAGAACGCCGCCTTCTGGGGTGTAGCGCAGCGCGTTTTGCACCAGGTTGGCCACCGACTGGCGAACCAGTGCCGGGTCGGCCAGTGCAGCGGCGCCGGGCGGTGGTGGGTGCAAACGCAGCACCAGGCCGCGTGCGCTGGCATCGGTCGCGAACTGGGTTCGCAGGTCCTCGAACAGTGCAGCCAGCGACACGGGGGCGGGGCGCAGCTCCACCGCGCCGGATTCAATGCGCGACAGGTCGAGCAGCGCGTCGAACATGTGGTTGACCGACCGCATGCTCATCCGCCATTGCACCAGCAGGTTGTCGATGTGGGGGTGGCCACGTCCGTGCAAGGCGATGGCCTCGGCCAACAGCGCCATCGCATGCACCGGCTGGCGCAGGTCGTGCGCGGCGGTGGTCAGAAAATGGTTCTTCTCTGCGAGCGCCCGTTCAGCCGCCTGGCTGGCCTCGCGGTAGCGCTCGGCCAGGTCGCGGCTGCGCTCTTCCAGCACCACCTGGCGCACAAAGAAGCGGTGCGAGTTCACGGCACTGCGGTAGATCACGGCGGCCGTTATCAGTGTCATGGGCAGAATAAATGGCCACTGCCCGGGAAACGCCCAGGGGATCATCGCCAGTCCACCCAAAGCGCCCATGAAGTACATCCGGTAGACGGCGAGCGTGGCGGTCATCTGGGCTGCATTGCCGGCCAAAATGCCCGCCAGCGTGATGTACAGCAACAGCATGAATTCGTAGCTGGCCTGGCCCAACGGCAACACCACCGAGAGCGAAACACCCACCCCGTGCGCCAGCGCCAGGCCGCGCACGCGGCGGGTCCAGGTGAGCAGCAGGGCTTCGGGTGACCGCAGGGTGCGTTCGTGCAGGTAGCGGCGGTGTCCCCATCGAACGAACAGCAGCACCGGCAGATACGCGGCTCCCCACACCACTAGCGGTGCGACGGGCCCGCCCTCCCAGCCCAGCAGCAGGCCAAACAGCAGCCCCATGCTGGGCATCACCGTCATGCCCAGCCGCAGGCGCGCAAAAGAGGCTTCGAGCAGCAGCAGCCAGCCTTGTGTGCTGGGGGCGTCCTGGGCGCTGGTCGGGTCGGTCGCAGGCGCGGTCATGCCGGTGCGTGCTGGGCCCCACCGCGTTCCAGTGGGTGCAGCGTGGGGGGATGGAATGCCATGCCACGCGGCACTGCGGTGTGCCCGATCACGGCGGCGGTGGCTGCTGCGGCAGCACCAGCAGGCGCCCGCGCAGCCGCGTGATGGCCTCCACCCGGGTGCGTGCACCCAGGCGCTGCAAGATGGCGGTCATGTGTTCCTTGACGGTGCTCTCCGACAGCGCATATTGCTGGGCGATGCGCTTGTTGGGCTGCCCCTGCAACACCAGCGCCAGGATCTCGCCCTGGCGCACCGACAGGCCCAGCTCGGCCGGGGTCACGGGCAACTCCCGGCTGCGCACCGGGCGCTGTGTGTTGGCGCCAGGAGTGAACCAGGCCAGGCCCCCCAGCAGTGCCTCTATCGCCTGGGCAAACGTCTCTGGCGGCTCCTGCTTGTGGATGAAGCCGTGGGCGCCTGCGGCGCGCACCTGATCGATCACGGCGAGGTCGTCATCGCCGCTCATCACCGCCACGGCGGTGGCGGGGCACCGCGTGCGGATGCGGGCAATGAGGCTGAGCGCGGCGCCGTCGGCCAGCCAGAAGTCGATGAGCGCTATGGCCGGCGCTCCACGCGCCTCGATCAGTGGCTCCACATCGTCCGCATGCTCTGCGACTGCCACCTCCATGTGCGGCAGCCGCGAGCGCAGAAACTCGGCCACGCCGCGTGCTACGAGCGGGTGGTCGTCCAGGATGAGGGCGTAGGGTGACATGGCAGGCCAGTGGCGCTGCGGCCCCGGGCGCCGGGCGCCAGGATGCAGCGGGCAAATTCTGCCAAGTTTGGCGCAGCCGCGGTGGCGCGCAAACCCTACTGAGGTAGGGTTTGCCGCACCTCCACGGTTGATCAGGCCGCGCCAGGCTTTGGCCGGGTGCCGCCGGGCTTGGCGGGTGTGTGGGGTGGCTGCCCACTGTCCTGCGGCCGGACGCGGGTGAGGTGGCTGGCGATCATGCCCGCCACGGTGCGGGCTACGGCTTTCACATCCAGGGGTTCGTCAAAAATCATCTCGACGGTGGCGTAGATCAGTTCCACCACGATGCGGCTGACCAGTTGCAGCTCGGCCGCATCGGCTTCGGGCAGGGCCTGCGCGAGCAGGCGGGTTTGTTCTTGCGTGACTGCCGCGTGGGAGGCCAGCCGCACCTGCTGCAGTGCGGGCACCGCACGCAGCGCCCGCATGATCCAGACCCCGCCCACGGTCTGTACCGTCGCTTCGTAGGTGTCAATGATCAGACCCTCGATCGCCAGCTCCAGGCTTTCCACGCCCCCGTTGAACACTTCCAGCGTGATCCAGCGGTCCACACGCGCGTTCTGGGCCTGCATCAGGCGCTGCCCCAGCTCGGACAGCAGCGCGTATTTGTTGGGGAAATAGCGATAGAGCGCGGGCGGGGTGAGCCCGGCGCGTTCGCACACCAGGTTGGTGGACAGCCGCTCGATGCCGACGTCGGCCAATGTCTGCGCCGTCACTTCCAGGATGCGCTCATAGGTCTCGGTGGCGCGCTGCTGTGCAGGCTGCTTCTTGGTGGCCAGCGAGGGTTGGGGGCTTCGGGTGGAGGGCATCGGGCGGAGCAACTGCGGCATCAGGGATTGTCCCAGTAAATTTTTTGGCATAAAAAGTAGTCATAACTATATACTAGCTATGACTATCCAAATGGTTCTTGTCCTGGCCCAAGAAAGGCGCGTTTCATGAAGACCCTGACCCGCTTGCTGGCCCTTGTCTGTTGCTCGGTGACTGTGTCGGCGCAAGCCGCTGGGCCCGATGACGCCAAGGGCTTGTGGATCACTCCCGAGAACGACGCGGTGATCCGGTTCGCGCCCTGTGCCGATGCGCCCGGTGCGCTGTGCGGAACCATCGTCTGGGACAAAGACGCCGGCACGCCTGCCAGCACCTGCAATGTGCGGGTTGCGCAGCTTGGCCGCTACGAAAAAGAGGCTTGGCGCGAAGGCTGGGTCTACGACCCGCGCGAAAACAAAAAGTACAAGGGCGTTGTGCGCGCCAATGCCGACGAGCTGCGTATCCGCGCCTTCGTGGGGGTGGAAGTCCTGGGCCAGACGGAGCAGCTCAAGCGCGTGCCCGCCTTGCCGGTCGCGCCGTCGTGCGAACCCGTTTCCTGATCCGCTTTCCCACCCACCCATCTTTCGCACAAGACGATTTGTGAGCCGTCCATTCCTCGAACCAAGGAGCACTCCATGCACTTCACCCGCCCCATCCCCTGGGCCATCGCCGCCACAGTGCTGGCGAGCGCCGCGACGCCTTCGCTTGCCGAAGAGACCGCCAGCTTTTCGGTCAACACAGAAGTGAAGTTCACCACCGACCAGCGCAGCCGGGGTGTGTCGGACTCGTTGAACGGCCCCGGCATGAAGCTCAGCGTGCAAGCCGTCCATGAAAGTGGCTTGGTCGGGCTGGCTGAATTCGCCACGGTCAGCAGGAAGCAGTTCCTGGACGGCGCGGGCCTGGGGGTTACTCTGGCGGGCGGCTACCGTTTTGGGGACCCCGAGGGCTGGCACTATGGTGCGGGCCTGGCCGCCGAGTTGTTCCCGGGCGCGAAGTTTCAGGCTCCCCATGGTTTTGACATGGGCACTGGCGCGCCCACGGACTGGCGCAGCACCAAATACGACAGCGCATTCGCCGTGGCCGAAATTGGCTACGGGGCGCTGGAGGCGCGGGTCATGAATGTGATCTCCAAGACCTACCGGGGGGCGAACACCGGTGGGGTCTGCGGCACCATGGTGTCGTTGATGGCCGATCCCACGCCAGGGTTGGCCTGCTATGCGCGTGGCGATCACAACTCGCGCGGCAGCTGGCTGTTTGACCTGGGCTACAAATACGCGCTGAACCCGACCACCACACTGAACCTGCATGCCGGTTACCAGAAGATCGCCAACTTCAAGGAGGCGGACTTCTCGGACTATTCCATCGGGGTCACCCACAAGCGCTGGGGCTTCCACTGGAGCGCCGAGTGGATGACCACCCGCACCAGGGTGCGCGAACTCTATATCGCGCTGGATGGCACCCGACTGCGTGCCACCGACAACAACCGCCTTGTGGTTTCCGTCTCGCGCAGCTTCTGAGATGGGCCCACCCTTGGATACCGTGCCCGACCGGGCCGATGGGCGGCTGGTGCTGGCCGTGGACCTGGGAACCTCAGGCTGCAAATGTGCCCTGGTATCGCTGGACGGCACGGTGCACGCCTGGGCCTTCCATGCGGTCCCGCTGCACGTGCAGGGCGCGTTGGCCGAGCAGGCCCCGCAGGATTGGTGGGCTGCGTTCCTGCACAGTGCAGGGGAGGCGCTTGGCGCGGAGACCAGCTTGAGGCAGCGTGTGGTGGCCGTTTGTTGCTCGACCCAGACGGAAGGCACCGTGTGTGTGGACCGCCAAGGCCAGCCGCTGGGGCGTGCGCTGACCTGGCTGGATTCGCGCGGTGCGGCCGCCATGGCACGCCGGGTGCGCGGGCGGGGGCCACGCATCGAAGGCTACGCGCCGCTCAAGCTGTGGCGCTGGCTGCGGCTGACTGGTGGGGCGCCTTCTCTGTCGGGGCGGGACTCGGCGGGACACATGGCCTACATCCGCGACGAAGAGCCCCAACGCTACGAGCGCACCTACAAGTTCCTCAACGTGCTCGACTACCTGAACCTGCGCCTGTCCGGCCGGTTCTGTGCCACGCAGGATTCTGCGGTGACTTCCTGGGTCACCGACAACCGCAATCCGCACCAGGTCCGTTACGACGCAGGCCTCATCCGCCTGCTCGGTATCGACGCGGCCAAGCTGCCGGAGATCGTGCACTCCACCGACGTTCTGGGGCCGCTGCTGCCGGACGTCGTGCAGGCCCTGGGGCTGAATCCCGAAACCGTGGTCGTCGCGGGCGCCGTGGACACCTCTGCGGTGGCGGTGGGTGCGGCCGTGGCCGATTTCGAGACCCATCTGTACCTGGGCACCTCATCGTGGCTGGGGGCGCACGTGCCCTTCATGAAAACCGATGTGCGCCACAAAATTGCGGCCGTGCCCAGCGCGGTGGATGGGCGCTACCTGGCCATGGCGCTGCAGTCCACGGCTGGTGCCAACCTGTCGTTCCTGCGCGACCGCATCCTGTACCACCCCGATGAACTCGCCAGCGACGAAGAGCATCCCGCCGTCTACGAGGTGCTGAACCGCATTGCCGCGCGTGTGCCTCCGGGCGCGCGGGGCCTGATCTACACCCCATGGCTGCTGGGTGAGCGCACACCGGTGGACGACCCGCGCCTGCGTGCCGGGTTGCTCAACATGTCCCTGGAGCACACCCGCGAGGACATCTTTCGCGCGTTTCTGGAAGGCGTGGCACTGAACACGCGCTGGATGCTCGAACCCTTCGCGCGTCTGCTCGGGCGCAACGCGGGCACCGTCACGGCCGTGGGCGGCGGCGCGCAGTCTGACGTGTGGTGCCAGATCATGGCCGACGTGACGGGCCAGCCGATCCGCCAGTTGGAGAACCCCATCCAGACCAATGCCATTGGAGCCGCCTTCATCGCCCGAGTGGGCATGGGCGCGCTGTCGTTTGCCGACCTGGGCCCCCTGCGGCGGACGCGGACCATCTACGAACCCTCCAGCGCGCTGCGCCGCCTGTATGGCGACCAGTTCGAAACCTTCAAGGAAGTGCGCACTCGCCTGGCGCCGCTGTACCACCGCATCAACGCACCCCAAGGAGCCGCTGCATGAACACGCAGAACATCCGCCAGACTGTCGTCGAGCTGTGTGTCGAACTTTCCCACCGGGGCCACTTCTCGGGCACCGGCGGCAACATCGCGCTGCGCATCGACGCAGCGCACATCGCCGTCACCCCCTCGGCGACCGACTACCTGACGATGACCGCGACCGATGTGTGTGTGCTGCGCTTGGCGGACCTGCAGCAGGTGGAAGGTGAACGCACACCCTCGGTCGAAAGTGGCCTGCATGCCCGCGTGCTGCGCGCGCGGCCTGACGTGCAAGCGAGCATCCACACCCACCAGCCCGTGGCCAGCGCCTGCGCATTGCTCGGACAGGCGCTCACGGTGCCGGCCGGGCCAATGCAACGTTCGCTGGGCCGCCGCATTCCTGTGGTCGGCTATGCCCCCTCGGGCAGCGGCTGGCTATCGTCCCGGCTGGCGCGCGCGCTGCGCCCCGACACCAACGCCTACCTCATGCTCAACCATGGCGTGCTGTGCTGCGCCGCGACCACCTGGGCCGCCCTGCAGGCGGTCGAAGACCTCGAAGCCCTGTCGAAGACCTTGTTGCTGCACGCGATCTCTGCACGTTCGGAGCGGGAGCCTCTCGCGCAACCGGCCCTGCAGCGCATCGTTGACGCGCTGGCAGCCTGACCCAACCCCCCGAACCTCAGCTACCCAGCCACCAAGCCATGAGCAACCTTGCCTCTGTTCACACCGCCGCATCGGCCACCGCGCCTCGCCCTGCCATTTCGGCCTGGCCCGATGTCGGCCATCTCTATCGCCGCTTCGACGAGCTGGTCAAGCAGCCGATGCGGCCCATCCGCGCAGACAAGATGCCGCAGGTGATGCGGTATTTCGATGAGCGCTGCCAGGGGTCGCGGCGGTTGTCCGAACGGGCCAAGACCGTGATTCCCGGTGGTGTGCAGCACAACCTGGCTTTCAATCACCCGTTCCCGCTGGCCGTCGCACAGGCTGAGGGCGCCCACATGACCGATGTGGACGGCAACCGCTACATCGATTTCCTGCAGGCCGGTGGTCCCACGCTGCTCGGCTCCAACCATCCGGTGGTGCGTCAGAAGGTGAACGAGGTGCTGGACTCCTGCGGCCCGGTCACCGGCCTGCTGCACGAATACGAAGTCAAGCTGGCCGAGCTGGTGTGCCAGTCCATGCCGGCGGTGGACATGGTGCGCCTGCTCGGTTCGGGCACCGAGGCTGTGATGGGCGCCGTGCGCCTGGCCCGTGCCTACACCGGCAAGAAGTGGGTCATCAAGGTCGGCGGTGCCTACCATGGCTGGAGCGACCAGGTCGTCTATGGCATGCGCCTGCCCAAGACTGGCCGCATGGAAGCCGTGGGCATCCCGCGCGGCGCCACCGGCAGCACCCAGGAGTGCAACCCGAATGACCTGGATGCGCTGCGCAGCAAACTGCAGATCAACCGCCTGCGCGGTGGCACCGCTGCCGTGCTGCTGGAGCCGCTGGGCCCCGAGAGCGGCACACGCCCGGTGCACCCCGACTACAACCGCCAGGTGCGCAAGCTGTGCGACGAGTTCGGCGCGCTGATGATCTTTGACGAGGTGGTCACGGGTTTTCGGCTGGGGGCAGGTGGTGCGCAGGCCTACTTTGACGTCCAGCCCGACCTCACCGTGCTCGGAAAGTGCCTCACCGGTGGCTACCCGATGGCGGGCGCCATCGGCGGGCGCCGGGACATCATGATGATGCTGGTGGGGGGCATCGGTACCACTGCCAAGCGTGCTTTTGTCGGCGGCACCTTGTCGGCCAACCCGCTGTCGTGCGTGGCCGGGTACTTCGCGCTGCTGGAGGCGCAGCGCACCGATGCTGCGGGTGTGGCAGGCCGCGCGGGCGACCGGCTGCGCCAGGGCCTGGAGGAAATCATCCACCGCCTCGGCCTGCCCTACGTGACCTACAACATGGGATCCATCGTGCACCTGCAGACCTCGGGCGTGTTGCTGCTGGACACCAGCAGCCTGTGGAAGCTGTTCAAGGCCAAGGACGAAGCCAAGCGCCGCAAGCACATGATGGAAGAGATGGGTGCGGCCTACACCGCGCATGGCCTCATCACGCTGGCTGGCAGCCGCATCTACACCAGCCTGGCCGACACCGACGAGGTGATCGATGATGCGCTGAACCGTTTCGAAGATGTCTTCAAGCTGGTCTGACACCATGGATTTCGAAGAGAACGTGCGCGCACAGTGGCTCCCGCTGCGCGAGAGGCTGCAAGCCAAGCGTTTGCTGGACAGCGAGGGCGCGAGTTTGTCGCTGCGCATACCGGGCAGCGACGCGATGTGGTTTGGGCTCGCGTCCGGCGCCACGCCCCAACGTGTGCCTTGGCGGACCGCGCCGCACGACGCCCAGGTGCATGCCGCCGCCTACGCCAAACGCGGCGATGTGGGCGCCATTGCTGTCGGCGGAGGGGCTTTCGGACGCTGCCTGGCGGACTTTGGTGGCGCGATGCCGCAGGTGTTCGACGAACAGGCGCGCCACCTGGGGCCCATGGGACCGGCCAGCGCAGACATGGGCGATGCAGCGGCGGTCTTGCAGGGGCGAGGCAACGTGCTGCTGGTGCGAGGGCTCCCGGTGTGCCTTGGCATGACCGCCACGCGCCTGGCGCTCAATGCCGAACTGTTCGAGAAGTGTGCCAAGGCCTACGTGCTGGCCGTGGCCGGGGGTGGGCGCGTGCGTGCTTTACCCTGGATCGTGCGCTGGGTCGCCAACCGGCGACTTGCGAAAGATGAGCAGCGCGCGTTGGCGCGGTTCCTGCAGGGTCAGCTGCCCGAGGAAAGCAAAGGCTACTGACCCCCCACAGAAAGGGCTTCCCATGTCCTCCAATCACGATGTAAAGATGTCCGCAGCGCAGGTGGTTTCCGCGCTGGCGGTCGGCACCATTGCCGTGCTTATGGTGGGCGTGCAGCCCATTCTCCTCGGCGAACTTGTCGAAGCCCGGCAGGTCAGTCTGGAGGGCGTGGGCATTGTGGCCATGGCCGAGATCATCATGCTGGGCCTCGGCGTGGTGCTCGGCGACGCGCTATTGCCGGGTGCGCGGTTGCGGTCGATCACCCTCGTTGCCGGGGTGTGCGCAGCGGGCCTGGATCTGCTCACGCTGCTGGCCACGGGCGACGGCGCCCTGACGGGCGTGCGAGCGGCTGCTGGCCTGGCCGAAGGTGTGCTGATCTGGGGCACCACCGGCGTGGTCGTGCGCACCGCCAACCCGGCGCGCGTGGGCGGCATCTTCTTCGTTGCGCAGACCCTGGCACAGGCGTTGCTGGGCGTGGTGTTGGCCAATGCCATCATTCCCCACTGGGGCTGGCGTGGCGGTTTCGTGGCGCTGGGCTTGCTGGCGCTGCTGCCCTGTCTGCTGGCGTTTGTGCAACCGGCGCGCCTCTCGCCGCTGGCGCCGCCTGCGGTGTCGGGGTTTCGCTGGTCGGCGGCCACCCTTCAGCCATTGGCCGTGGTGTTTCTGCAGCTGGCCACGCTGGGTTCGTTCTGGGCGTACCTGGAGCCCTTGGGCAAGGCCGCTGGTTTCGATGCGCGCAGCGCGCAGACCCTGGTCGCCGCCGTGCTGGCCATGCAGGTGGTGGGAGGCAGCCTGGCCGCGCTGGCCGTGAGGCGCCTGCCCGTGGTGTCCACGCTGGTGGCCTGCTCCGTGCTGCTCGCCATCGTCACCACTGCCGCTCACCAGTTGCCCAGTGGCAACACACGGGACTTTGCCCTGGCCTGTGCCTTGTTCGGTTTTGTTTGGCTTTTCATGCTGCCGTTTCATATTGGCCTGGCGTTCCGTGCCGACCCCAGCGGGCGCCTGGCCGGGCTGGTGCCTGCAGCACAACTGCTGGGCAGTGCATTCGGTCCGCTCACGGCCTCGTTCATTGTCGAAGGTGAAAACGCCAGTGCCGTGCCGTTGCTCAGCGCGGGTTTCGCCCTTGCAGCGGCTGCGCTGGTGCTGGTGGGGCGAGCGCCGCGCAGTGCGCCGGCGCTGAGGTCGCTGCCATGAGCGCCTTTCACCGGGTCATGGGGGTCACCCTACCAGGGTAGGGTTTCGCAAGGCGCGGTGCGCTGCACAGAATCCGTCCTCCATTCATCATCTGGAGGTTTCTGTACATGACCATAACAAGCGCCCCGGGCAGCTGGCACCACGCACGGCCCACTTTCCGCTGGACTTCTCTGGGACTGGCCGCCGTGCTGCTGGCGGGCTGCGGGGGCGGAGATGACGACAACGGCACGTCGCCACCGCCTTCGGCAGGGGTTTTCTCGGTGGGGGGCGTCGTAAGTGGCCTGGGCACGGGCAAGACGTTGACCCTGCAGAACCTTGGCATCGACGACCTGACCCTGAGTGCCAACGGCAATTTCGTGTTCGTCACCCGCATGGACAGTGGCGTGGCCTATGCCGTCACGGTCAAGACGCAGCCCAATGGTCAGCGCTGCACCGTGACGCAGGGCGCCGGCACCGCTACCGCCAACGTGAGCACTGTGCAGGTGCGTTGCGAGAACCTGGCGGCAGCCACCTTCACGGTGGGTGGTTCGGTCTCTGGCCTGGCAAGTGGCACCCTGGTGCTGCAGAACAACGGTGGCGACGATCTTTCGCTCACCAGCAACGGCGGTTTTACCTTTGGTACGGCGGTGGCGGGGGGCGCGGCATATGCAGTCACCGTGCGCACGCAGCCCGCGGGGCAGAGCTGCTCGGTGCGCAATGGCGCGGGCACGGTGGCATCGGCCAACGTGGGCTCGGTCGAGGTGAGCTGTGGCACCGTGGTGGCCTTGCCCGAAGGCGACTGGAAGCAGGAGCTGTGTGTGCCGGTGCGCCCTGGCCAGTGGGGCCGCGCGCTGTGGCGCATTACGCGGCAGGCCGACAACCGGGTGACGGGGCAGATCGGCGTGACCACCTACGCCGATGCCAACTGCACGGGCACTGGCACCGCGGCGGGGCCGCTGTCCGAAGTGGGCAATCTGGTGTTCGACCGCAACGCGAGCACCGCCACATTGACTGCGTTCTGGGGTCTGTGGAGCCAGCCTTCGGGCCTGAACTCGCGCATCGTCTGGGCCCGCAAGGGAACGCGCCTGTGCATGCTGGGCGACCAGACACCCACGGTGTTTCCTACAGCGGCCAGCGTGGAAAACTACGCCAACACCATCATTCCCAACAAGATCTGCTACACGCAGAACTAGTTTGGGCTGGGCGCCGGGGTGCCTCAGCCACCCCGGCGCCGCAGCACCACGGTGATCTGGCCGTTGGTTTCGATGGTGGCTCGCTCCACCTCGTGCAGGTCCAGGCAGCCGCTGGCGCGCAGCGCGGCTTCCAGGTCGTCGGTCGAGAGCAGCTCCTTGCGCATGAGTTCGGCGTTCACCTGGCCCTGCTGCACCAGCACCTGCGGGGTGCCGTCTATCAACCGCTCCATCCACGCAAACCGGAACGTCAGCTGTGCCAGCACCACATGGCAGCCGATGAGCGTGACCGCTGAGATGAGCCCGCCCACCAGCGAGTTGTCGCCCGCGTTCATCGAGTTCTGCACCGCGTTGGACAGGATCAGCAGCAGCACCAGGTCAAACGGCGCGTACTGGCCGGTCTGGCGCTTGCCCGTCAGGCGCAGGAACACCAGCAGAAACACGTAGACCACCACGCCGCGCAGCACGAATTCCCACCACGGCACATTCATTTCCCACATTGCAGGGCTCCTTGTTGGAGGGTTGTGTCGAACACCAGTCTACGGTGCTGAGCGAAAATCCCCTGTGCTTGTTGCCTGCCTGCGTACCCGCCAGGCAGCGCCCCCCCTCTCCACCGAAAGAAAACGCTCGATGCAACGTCGCCAATTTCACCAAGCCAGCGTCCTGGCTGCCCTGCTGTGCGCCACCGGTCAGCAGGCCTGGGCCCTGTCGCTCGGGGATCTCTCCAACGCCGATGCCTCCGGTGGCCTCAAGGCCGCGCTCGGCCAGGGCGCCCAGGCGGCGGTCGCGCTGCTGGGGCGGCCCGATGGTTTTCTGGGCAACCCTCAGGTGCGCATTGGCCTGCCGGGCTATCTGGAAGACGCGGCCAAGGTCATGAAGTCGCTAGGGCAGGGCCGGCGCATCGACGAGCTCGTCACCTCCATCAACCGCGCGGCAGAGGCCGCCGTGCCCATGGGCAAGGATCTGCTGGTGGGCGCCGTGCAGAACATGACGGTGACCGATGCCAAGAACATCCTGACCGGTGGCAGCACCTCGGTCACGGCCTTTTTTGCCGAAAAAACACGCACCCCGCTCTCCGAGCGCTTCCTGCCGGTGGTGAATCAGGCCACCGAAAAGGTGGGCCTGACCCAGAAGTACAACGCCTTCGCCGGCAAGGCCGCAGGGTTTGGACTGCTCAAGCCCGAGGAGGCCAACCTCGCGCAGTACGTCACCGGAAAGACACTCGATGGCCTGTACTTCATGATCGGCGAGGAAGAGCGCCGCATCCGCCAGAACCCCGCTGGTGCGGGCAGTGCCATCGCCCGCAAGGTGTTTGGAACGCTGCGCTGATTGTCGCCCGTGTGAAACGCATGCCCGCCGTGTCTCTGACGAACTCCGAACCCTGCCCCTGCGGCCGTAACCAGGCCAAGCCCGGCAAAAGCGCCAAGGCTGCGGCGTTGTCCTATGGGGACTGCTGCGGCCGCTACCTCGACCACTGGGACGACGCTGCCGCGCCCGATGCCGAGAGCCTCATGCGGTCACGCTACACCGCCTTTGTCCTCGAACGTGGCGACTACCTGCAGGCCACCTGGCATGCCAGCACCCGGCCGGCGGTCCTGGATTTCGACCCCGGCACCAAATGGCTGGGCCTGGAGGTGCGCAGCCACCGCGCCACGGGCGAAGGCCGGGTCGAGGTGGAGTTTGTCGCGCGCTACCGCGTGGGCGGGCGTGCCGTGCGCCTGCACGAGACCAGCCGCTTCGTGTGCGAAGGCGGGCGCTGGTGGTATGTGGATGGCGATATCCACAGCTGAAATTTTGAATAAAAATGAACTCCAGCGCTTTACCCATAAGCGCTAATAGCTATGAAATTTGAAGCAATCTTGTTTGACTGCGATGGCGTGCTGGTAGACAGCGAACCCATCACCAACGGCGTGCTGCGCGACATGCTCAACGAGGCGGGCTGGGCCATCACGCACGAAGAATGCATGGACTATTTCATCGGCCGGACGGTGCGCAGCGCCACCGTCCGCATTGAGGCCGAGACCGGTCGGCCACTCACCGACGAGTGGATGGCCAGCTTCTATGCGCGGCGCAATGCCGAACTGGATCGGCGCCTGGTGGCCATCGCGCACATCCACCCCGCCATCGAGCGTGTGCATGCCCACCATGGCGGGCGCATTGCCTGCGCCTCGGGAGCCGATCGCTTCAAGGTGGAGATGCAACTGGCCAAGGTGGGGCTCATGCGCTTCTTTGAAGGCCGCATCTTCAGCGGCCACGAGGTGCCCCAGACCAAACCGGCGCCCGACGTGTACCTGGCCGCCGCTGCCGCTCTGCAGGCCGATCCGGCGCGCTGCGCCGTGGTGGAGGATTCGACCATCGGCGTCCGTGCAGGCGTGGCCGCCGGGGCCACGGTGTTTGCCTATGCGCCGCTGGACGACGGCGAGGCCCTGCGTGCCGCAGGCGCATCGCAGGTGTTTCGCAGCATGGCCGAGCTGCCCGCACTGCTGGGCTGCTGACGCTGGCAAGGCGAGCCTGAAAGAAAAGCCTGCAACCCTGGGAGGAGCGCGATGCCGGTATTTCGCATGCAGCAGAGGGTGTGGCGGTGCGCCGTGGTGGCCGCCCTGGTCTTGCTGGGGGGCTGCTCGTCGGTGCGGCCCTGGATCAACGAGCCCTTGAAGCCCGAGGACCAGGGCATCCCCGAGCGCAAGTCCGAGCGCGATCCCTCCATCCTTGTTGCCGTGACACTCTCTGGCGGCGGTGCGCGGGCGGCGGCCTTCGGCTTTGGCGTGCTGACCGAGATGCAGGCCACGCGCTTTGACTGGAACGGGCGCCCCACCACGCTGCTCGATGCCACCGATGTGATCAGCGGCGTCTCGGGCGGCAGCATCGTGGCCGCGTACCTGGCGGCGCACGGCATCGATGGGCTGCCGCGTTTCGAGCACGAGTTTCTGCGCCAGAACTTCCAGAACAGCCTGATCACGCAGGCGCTGCGCCCGGGCAACCTGGTGGACCTCACATCGCCCTGGCTCGGCCGCACCCACCTGCTGGCGCGGCGGCTGGATGAGCTTTATGGCGGGCTCACGTTTGGCGATGTGGCACGACGCCCGCGCCACCCGCAGCTGTTCATCACGGCCACGGACATGTCGCTGGGCTCGGGCTTCGAGTTCACCTGGGAGCAGTTCGCGCTGATCTGCTCGGACCTGCGCAAGGTGCCGCTGTCGTTTGCCGTGGCGTCATCATCGGCCGTGCCGTTGCTGCTGAGCCCGATGACGCTCAAGAACTACTCCGACCAGTGCGCGGAGCACAAGACGGTGTCCCGCGCGGGCACCCTGGCCGCAGGCGGCGACTACCGTGCCCGGCTGTACCGCGCGCACGAACTGAGCTACCTGGACGCGCAGCGCAGGCCCTACATCCACCTGGTGGACGGGGGCCTGGCCGACAACCTGGGTGTGCAGCGGCTGCTTGACCGAGCCCTCGCCGGCGGCGGGCTGCGCGAGACCTTCAGCGAGGTGGGCATTCCGCCGGGCACCATCCGCAAGCTGGTGCTGGTCACCGTGAATGCCGAGCGCGACCCGTCGGTCAACATCGACATGAGTGACGAGGTGCCCAACATGGTGCAGGTGGTGGACTCCCTGCTGTTCGGCACGGGCGGGCGCGCCACGCGCGAGACGCAGGAGTTCTTGCGCGACATCACGCAGCAGTGGCGCCAGTCGCTGGCCGCAGGCTCGACGGGCAGCAACGACGCCTTCGCGCCGGGTGCCGAGATCCACGTCATTCCCGTCAACCTGCGCGACGCCCCTGACGACGTGGCGCGCCGTCGCCTGCTGCAGGTGCCCACGGCGTTCTCGATTGCGCCCGATGAAGTGACCGACCTCATCGAGGCGGGCGGCAGCGTGCTGCGCCATTCGCCCGAGTTCCGCGCGCTGGTGCAATCGCTGGCCCGGCAGGCCCCGCCTTCACCTGCGCCTGTGCCCGTGCCGACAAAGACCGAGTAGCCGCGCGGGCCCGGCTGTCTGCCGGGCTCCAGCGCATCACGGTCTTGTGTCGGGTGCCGGGGTGGTGGGCACGTCCTGGTCTTGGGCTGCCTCCATCTGCGCCGCCATGGCCCTTTGGTAGCCGGGGCGTTGTTGCAGGCGCTGCCAATAGGCCTGCGTGGCGGGGCCAAACTGAGGGGCCAGGTCCAGATGCTCGGCCAGCAGCAGGGCATAGCCCACCGATACATCTGCCGCCGTGAAGCGGCCCGCGCACAGATAGTCGCTGTGGTTGTGGGTCAGGGCGGTTTCCACGGCGCGCAGCCGGGCCAGGAACCAGCGGCTGTAGTCCTCCACCACCTGGGGCTGCCGGCGTTCGGCAGGCTCGAACCGGCCATAACGCAGCACCAGCGTCTGCGGAAAGGTGAGTGTGGCTTCGCCCAAATGCAGCCAGTTCAGGTAGGCGCCAAAGGCCGGGTCGGGTGGGCGCACGTCCAGCCCCGCGTCGGGGTGTGCGGCGGCCAGGTACTGGCAGATGGCGGCGGATTCGGTCATGCGCACCTGGTGTGGCGCCTTGCCCTGCACCAGCAGCGGCACGGTGCCCAGCGGGTTCTCTTCCAGGAACCAGCGCGCATGGGCCCGGGGCGGGAACGGCAGCATGTGCAGGGTGTAGGGCAGTTGCAGCTCTTCCAGCATCCACAGGGGCCGGAAGGAGCGCGCGCTCACGCAGTGGTACAGATGGATCATGGCGGGAAGGGGGCGAAAGGGCGGGGCGGTGGAGGGAGCGTGGGCCAGTGTAGTGGCGGGTGGCTGGGGGCGGCCCTCCTGTGGCGGCCATGCAGGGTGCAGATCGCGCCACCAAGCCATCCGCTATCACACCCTCAGGCTTGGCGGGCGTGGCGCCGGAACTCCGCAGGTGAATGGCCTGTCCAGCCCCGAAAGGCGCGGATGAAGCTTTTTTCGTTCACAAAGCCTGCGGCCTCGGCCACCTGCTTGATGGGACGGTCGGTGCGGTGCAGCAGTTCCACCGCGCGGCTCTGGCGCACCTCGTCCTTGAGGCCCTGCAGCGTGGCGCCTTCTTCCTTGAGCTGCCGGTGCAGCGTGCGGGGCGACACATGCAGCAGGCTGGCCAGCGACTCGGCGCTGTGCTGGGGCAGGGCGTGCGCCAGTTGCCCTGCCACCGGGGCGCCCAGCAGCTGGCGCACGCGCTGCACCAGCAGCCGGTCGCGCCGGTACTGCAGCACCGTGAGCGGCAGGGCGTGCTGCAGCATCTGGCGCAGTGCCTGCTCGTCGCGCCGCAGGGGCAGGCTGAGGTAGCGGGCATCAAAGTGGATGGCCGTGCGTGGCGCGTGGAAGGTGACGGGGCCCCGGAACAGCACGGCATACGCATCGGAGTGCGGCGGTGCGTCAAACGCAAATTCGGCAGCGATGAGGGGGATGCGCGAGTCCACCATCCAGCAGGCCAGGCCGTGCGCGTTGCGCAATACGGAGACCAGGCAGAACTCGCGCAGCCCACCCAGGTCGCGGGCCTCGGTGATGGCCAGGGTGGCGGTGTCGCCCTGGGTGGTGAGGTGCAGCGCAATGTCGTCTGCCAGCAGACCGTGGTGGCGGCACCAGCGGGCCAGTGCCACTTGCAGCGTGGGCGAGCTGATGCTGGCGCGCGCCAGCATGCCGTAGCTGCCCCAGGGCAGGCGACGGCTGAACCAGCCCAGGGCTTCGTCGTCCAGCTCCTGCATGGCGGCGTCGGAGATCTGCTCCATCTGCCAGGCGGTGATGCGGGCGTGGTCGTCCTGCAGCAGCTGCGGCGCAATCTGTGCCTGCGCCAGGGCGCGCTCGGGGCGCATGCCGCGCCGCTCGTACGCCAGAACAATGGCGCGCACAAAGGCGATGGGCGTGGCGGCGGGGGCGGACGTGGCCGAAGGGGGGCGGTCGGCGGTGGGGGCGGGCGGTTTCACGCCGCAGAGTGTGCCAGCCGTGGCACGATTTGCAACCATTGTGTCCACCCTCAGGGGGCACAGGCTTCTATGCTTACGGATCGCCGCCCGCATATCCCTATGGCGCAGGGCCGGATGACAAAGCCGAGGAGACAACACCCGTGACGAGTGCAGCCGCAACGAACTCCGCACCGCTGGTGGACAGCCACGCCCGTGGCGCCACCGACGTTCCCCTGATCGAACAGACCCTCGGCGCCTTTTTTGCCGACATGGCGGCCCGCCAGCCCGACAGCGAGGCGCTGGTCAGCGTGCACCAGGGGCGCCGCTACACGTATGCCCAGTTGCAGGCCGAATCGCAGCGCCTGGCCAGCGCGCTGCTGGGCCAGGGCCTGGTGCCGGGTGACCGCGTGGGCATCTGGTCGCACAACAACGCCGAATGGGTGCTGATGCAACTGGCCACCGCGCAGGTGGGCCTGGTGCTGGTCAACATCAACCCGGCCTACCGCACGTCCGAGGTCGAATACGCCCTGAACAAGGTGGGCTGCCGGCTGCTGGTGAGTATGGCGCGCTTCAAGACCAGCGACTACCTGGGCATGCTGCGCGAGCTGGCGCCCGAATGGCAGCACCAGCAACCGGGCCAACTGGGCTCCGTGAAGCTGCCGCACCTGAACACCGTGGTGTGGATCGACGACGGGGCGGGGCAGGGCGCCGACGAGCCCGGGCTGCTGCGGTTTTCGGACCTGCTGGCGCGCGGCGATGCGCAGGATGCGCGCCTGGCGCAGATCGCCGCCACGCTCAAGGCCACCGACCCGATCAACATCCAGTTCACCAGCGGCACCACGGGCTTCCCCAAGGGTGCCACGCTCACGCACCGCAACATCCTGAACAACGGCTTCTTCATCGGTGAATGCATGAAGCTCACGCCGGACGACCGCCTGTGCATCCCTGTGCCGCTGTACCACTGCTTCGGCATGGTGCTGGGCAACCTGGCGTGCTTCACGCATGGCGCCACCATCGTCTACCCCAATGATGGGTTCGACCCGCTCACCGTGTTGCAGACGGTGCAGGACGAGCGCTGCACCGGCCTGCACGGCGTGCCCACCATGTTCATCGCCGAGCTGGACCACCCGCGGTTCGCCGAGTTCGACCTGTCCACCCTGCGCACCGGCATCATGGCCGGCTCGCCGTGCCCCACCGAGGTCATGAAACGCGTGGTGGAGCAGATGAATTTGCGCGAAATCACCATCGCCTACGGCATGACCGAGACCAGCCCGGTCAGCTGCCAGAGCAGCACCGACACGCCGCTGGCCAAACGCGTCTCCACCGTGGGCCAGGTGCAGCCGCACCTGGAGGTCAAGATCGTGGATCCCGACACCGGCGCCGTGGTGCCCATCGGCCAGCGCGGCGAGTTCTGCACCCGGGGCTATTCGGTGATGCACGGCTACTGGGGGGATGACGCCAAGACCCGCGAGGCGATCGACGTCGACGGCTGGATGCACACCGGCGACCTGGCCACCATGGACGCCGAGGGCTACGTCAACATCGTCGGCCGCATCAAGGACATGGTGATCCGCGGCGGTGAAAACATCTACCCGCGCGAGATCGAAGAGTTCTTGTACCGCCACCCGCAGGTGCAGGACGTGCAGGTGGTGGGCGTGCCCGATGCCAAGTACGGCGAGGAGCTGTGCGCCTGGATCATCGCCAAGCCCGGCACGACACCGACCGAGGACGACGTGCGCGCCTTCTGCAAGGGCCAGATCGCGCACTACAAGGTGCCGCGCTACATCCGCTTCGTCACCAGCTTCCCGATGACGGTGACGGGCAAGATCCAGAAGTTCAAGATCCGCGACGAGATGAAGGATCAGCTCGGTTTGGTCGAAGCCAAGACCGCGTGAAACACACAAGAAGCAACACAGCATGACCATTCTCGACACCCAACTCAACGCCCGCTCGGCGGACTTTCTGGCCAATGCCGCGGCTATGCGCACGCTGGTCGACGACCTGCGCGCCCAGCTCGACAAGGTTGCCCAGGGCGGCGGCGAAGCGGCCCGCGCCAAGCACACCGCGCGCGGCAAGCTGCTGCCGCGCGAGCGGGTGCAGATGCTGCTGGACCCGGGCACGCCGTTTTTGGAGCTGGCGCCGCTGGCCGCACTCAACATGTACAACAACGATGCACCGAGCTCGGGGCTGATTGCCGGCATCGGCCGCGTGAGCGGTGTGGACTGCATGATCGTGTGCAACGACGCCACGGTGAAGGGCGGCACCTACTACCCGCTCACCGTCAAGAAGCACCTGCGCGCGCAGGAGGTGGCGCAACAAAACCACCTGACCTGCATCTACCTCGTGGACTCGGGCGGTGCCAACCTGCCCAACCAGGACGAGGTCTTTCCTGACCGCGACCACTTCGGCCGCATCTTCTTCAACCAGGCCAACATGAGTGCCATGGGCATCTCGCAGATCGCCGTGGTCATGGGCAGTTGTACGGCGGGCGGCGCCTACGTGCCGGCCATGAGCGACGAGTCCATCATCGTGAAGAACCAGGGCACCATCTTTTTGGGTGGCCCGCCGTTGGTGAAGGCCGCCACGGGCGAGGTGGTTACGGCTGAAGACCTGGGCGGTGGCGACGTGCACACGCGCCTGTCGGGCGTGGCCGACCACCTGGCCCAGAACGACATGCACGCGCTGCAGCTGGCGCGCAATGCCGTGCGCAATTTGAATAAAAACAAGGCTCCGGCGCTTGCTGATCAATCGCCAGTAGCTCCTAAGTTTGTAGCAGAAGAGCTCTACGGCGTGATCCCCGTGGACACCCGCAAGCCCTTCGACGTGCGCGAGATCATCGCCCGCATCGTCGATGGCAGCGAGTTCGACGAATTCAAGGCGCGCTACGGCACCACGCTGGTCACGGGCTTTGCGCGCATCGAGGGGATGATGGTCGGCATCATCGCCAACAACGGCATCCTGTTTTCCGAGTCGGCCCTGAAGGGCGCGCACTTCATCGAGCTGTGCTGCCAGCGCAAGATCCCGCTCGTGTTCCTGCAGAACATCACCGGCTTCATGGTCGGCCGCAAGTACGAGAACGAAGGCATCGCGCGCAACGGCGCCAAGATGGTCACGGCCGTGGCCACGGCCAGCGTGCCCAAGTTCACCATCATCATCGGCGGCAGCTTTGGCGCGGGCAACTACGGCATGTGCGGCCGGGCCTACTCGCCCCGCTTCCTCTGGATGTGGCCCAACGCACGCATCAGCGTCATGGGCGGCGACCAGGCTGCGGGCGTGCTAGCCACGGTGAAGCGCGACGGCATCGAAGCCAAGGGCGGGCAGTGGAGCATGGAGGAAGAAGAAGCCTTCAAGGCCCCCATCCGCCGCCAGTACGAAGACCAGGGCCACCCCTACTACGCCACCGCGCGCCTGTGGGACGACGGCGTGATCGACCCGGCCGACACCCGCCGCGTGCTGGCGCTGGGCCTGGCGGCCACGCGCAATGCGCCCATCGAAGACACCAAGTTCGGCCTGTTCCGCATGTGACCGGGCCGGGAGCAGCCATGGACGCCGTCGCCCACTTCACACAGCTCGCACGCTACAACGTGTGGGCCACTGCGCGCCTGCTCGATGCCGTGCGGGCGCTGCCTGAAGAGGCCTACCGGCGCGATGTGGGCCTGTTCTTCAAAAGCATCCATGGCACGCTCAACCACCTGCTGGTGGGCGAACACCATCTGTGGTTTGTGCGGTTCGCCGAAGGCACGTCGCCCAAGATGGCGCTGGACGCCGAACTGGAAAGCGACCGTGCGCGGCTGGATGCCCGCCTGCGCGAAGGCGCGGCCCGCTGGGCACCGCTGATTGCTTCGTTCGCTCCAGGCCGCTGGGACGGCACGCTGAACTACACCACCATGCGGGGCACGGCGGCATCGTTGCCGTTTGCGGCCACGCTGGCGCATGTGTTCAACCACGGCACGCACCACCGGGGCCAGATCACCGCCGCATTGACCGTCCTGCGCCAGCCCAGCCCCGAGCTGGACCTTGTCTACTTCCTGCAAAACCCGCCCACGCCATGAGCCAGAACCTGTCCATCACCCAAGCCGGCGCCGTGGCGCGCATCACGCTCACGCAGCCCGAGATCCGCAACGCCTTCAGCGATGAGGTCATTGCCGAGCTGACGGCGGCCTTCACCGAAGTGGGCGCGCGCGCCGACGTGCGCGCCGTGGTGCTGGCCGCAGAGGGCCCCGCGTTCTGCGCGGGCGCCAACCTCAACTGGATGCGCCGCATGGCCGACTACACGCGCGACGAGAACGTGGCCGACGCGGGCAAGCTGGCCGAGATGCTGCGCGTGATCTACGCATGCGAGAAGCCGACGATTGCCCGCGTGCAGGGCGACGTGTACGCCGGCGGCATGGGCCTGGTGGCCGCGTGCGACATGGCGGTGGCGGTGGACACGGCGGGCTTTTGCTTGAGTGAGGTGAAGCTGGGCCTCATCCCCGCCACCATCAGCCCCTACGTGATCCGCGCCATGGGGCCCCGCGCCGCGCACCGCTACTTCCTGACGGCCGAGCGCTTTGATGCCGCCGAGGCGCTCCGAGTTGGCTTCGTTCACGAGGTGGTGGCTGCAGACCAACTCGACGCCAAGGTCGACGAACTGCTCAAGGCCTTGACCAGCGCCAGCCCCCACGCCGTGCGCGCCTGCAAGAAGCTGGTAATGGACGTGGCCGAGCGCGAGATCAACGCGGATCTGATCGCCGCCACCGTGCAGGGCATTGCGGACATCCGCGCCAGCGACGAAGGCAAGGAAGGCGTGCAGTCGTTCCTGAACAAGCGCAAGCCGAACTGGCTATGAAACACCCCCTGAGTCGCTTCGCGCCTTCCCCCTCTCTCGCTGCGCGGGAGGGGGACGATGCCATCGCTGCGGGGCGGCCCTTGCTCGGCATCTCTGGCATGGCGCCGTGGCGGTCTCGTAGGCCCGAGGCAGTGCAGAGCGCGGTGGAGGACTGATATGGACACCCTTTGGTTCAACATCGTGCAGTGGCTCCACACGCTAGGGCTGCATGTCGACGCTGGCACCGCGCGCGACGTGGCTGCAGGCGCAGCGCGTGCCACGGCGCAACTCGACATGCCCAGCCTGCTGGCGCTCGCCGCCGCGCTGGGCTGGGCCAGCGGATTCCGTCTGTACGCAGTCGTCTTCATCGTCGGCGGCATGGGGGCCATGGGCTGGATGCCCTTGCCCCCCGGTCTGCACGTGCTGCAGAACCCGCTGGTGCTGCTGGTGGCGGGCGGCCTGATGCTGGTCGAGTTCTTTGCCGACAAGGTCCCGTGGATCGACAGTGCCTGGGACGCCGTGCACACCGTTATCCGCGTGCCCGGCGGGGCTCTGCTGGCCGCGGGCGTGTTCGGTGCCGACAACGCCACCATGGGCGTCGTGGCCGGTTTGCTGGGCGGGTCGCTGGCTGCCACGTCGATGGCCACCAAGATGACCACGCGCGCCGCGGCCAACACCTCGCCCGAGCCGTTCTCCAACTGGCTGCTGTCCTTTTTCGAAGACGGCCTGGTGGTGGCCGTGGTGTGGCTCGCCACGCAGCACCCGGTGGCATTCGGCATCGCGCTGGTGCTGATGGTGGCCGTGTCGGTGCTGCTGCTGGTGGTGCTGTTCAAGTTTCTGCGCGCCGTGGTGCGGCGCTTGTCTTCTTTCTTTTCTGGTTCTGCCAAGGTGGCCTAAATGTTCAAAAAAATCTTGATCGCCAATCGCGGAGAGATCGCCTGCCGTGTAGCGGCGACCGCTAAACGTCTGGGCGTGAAGACCGTCGCCGTGTACTCCGATGCCGACGCCAATGCCAAGCACGTGGCCGTGTGCGACGAGGCCGTGCACATCGGTGGCAGCGCGCCCAAGGACAGCTACCTGCGCTGGGAGCGCATCATCGAGGCTGCCCAGGCCACGGGTGCACAGGCCATCCACCCGGGCTACGGCTTCCTGTCCGAGAACGAAGACTTCGCCCATGCCTGCGCGGCAGCAGGCCTGGTCTTCATCGGCCCGCCACCCTCGGCCATCAAGGACATGGGCCTCAAGGCCGAGTCCAAACAGCTCATGGAAAAGGCCGGCGTGCCGCTGGTGCCCGGCTACCACGGCAGTGATCAGGACCCGGCCCTGCTGCAGCGCGAGGCCGACCGCATCGGGTACCCCGTGCTCATCAAGGCCAGCGCGGGTGGCGGCGGCAAGGGCATGCGCGCGGTGGACAAAAGCGAGGACTTCGCCGCCGCGCTCGCATCCTGCCAGCGCGAGGCCATCAACAGCTTTGGCGACGATGCGGTGCTGGTCGAAAAGTATGTGCAGCGCCCACGCCACATCGAGATCCAGGTGTTTGGCGACACGCACGGCAACTGCGTCTATCTGTTCGAGCGCGACTGCTCCGTGCAGCGCCGCCACCAGAAGGTGCTGGAAGAAGCTCCGGCCCCTGGCATGACGCCCGCGCTGCGCCAGCAGATGGGCGAAGCCGCGGTGGCCGCCGCCAAGGCGGTGAACTACGTGGGCGCCGGCACGGTGGAGTTCATCGTGGAGCAGCCGGGCGGCTACGAGCGGCCTGACCAGATGAAGTTCTACTTCATGGAAATGAACACCCGCCTGCAGGTGGAGCACCCGGTGACCGAGGCCATCACGGGGCTCGATCTGGTGGAGTGGCAACTGCGCGTGGCGTCGGGCGAGCCATTGCCGGTGAAGCAGCAAGACCTGCGCATCACAGGCCACGCCATCGAGGCGCGCATCTGCGCGGAGAACCCCGACAACAACTTCCTGCCCGCCACGGGCTCGCTCAACGTGTATGCGCTGCCCGACTGCGTGACTTTCGAAAGGGGTGCCGTGCGCGTGGACTCCGGCGTGCGCCAGGGCGATGCGATCAGCCCGTTCTACGACTCCATGGTGGCCAAGCTCATCGTGCACGGCGGCACGCGCGAGCAGGCGCTGGCGCGGCTGGACGAAGCCCTGGCGCAGACGCACATCGTCGGCCTGGCGACCAATGTGCAGTTCTTGCGCCGCGTGGCGCGCACCGGTGCATTTGCCAGTGCCCAGCTCGACACCGCGCTGATCCCGCGCGAGCAGGCGGTGCTGTTCCACCAGGAGCCGGTGGGCCTGCCCCTGGCCGCCGCGGCTGCCGTGGCGCAGACGGTGCTGCATGAGCGCGCCAGCGAAGGCGTGGACCCCTTCAGCCGCCGCGACGGCTTCCATTCCCATGCGCTCACGCGCCGCCGCTTCGAGTTCGAGTTTGGCAGCGAGCACGCCAAGGCCTGGCTCACCTACAAACGCGATGGCGCGCTGCACCTGGCAGTGGGCGAGGGCGATGCCGCTGTGGCAGGACCGCTGAAGTTCGCGGAACAAGCCGGCGGCATCGAGCTGCAGTTCGCCGGCCAGCGTACCCGCGCCGCGGTGTACGCGCAGGGCGAGGTGGACCACATCTTTACGCCCGTGGGCGCGACGCAGATCACCGCGATCGACCTGCTGGCGCATTCGGGCGAGTCGGCGGCCGAGGGCGGGCGGCTCACGGCCCCCATGCCCGGCAAGGTGGTGTCGTTCGCCGTGAAGGCGGGCGATGCCGTCACCAAGGGCCAGCCGCTGGCGGTGATGGAGGCCATGAAGATGGAGCACACGATTGCCGCACCGGCCGACGGCGTGGTGCAGGAGCTGCTGTACGCGCCCGGCGACCAGGTGACGGAAGGGGCGGAGCTGCTCAAGCTGGCGGTGGCGGCGTAAGCCGCTGGCGCGTCACCTCTGGGTCTTCCCCCGATAAAAACCCGTTCATCCAAAAAACCCGTTCACGCTGAGCTTGTCGAAGCGCCGCGCAAGGCTTCGACAAGCTCAGCCCGAACGGTATCGAAGGATGGAATCCATGAGAGGTGCGGGGTACCACACGGCTCCACCGCAACCCGTGTGCAACATCCGAGCGGCGCCAATGCAGTTACCCTTGACCGCATGAACATCACTCTTTGCTGTACCGACACCAAGATCGAGCCCTGGCTGCAGGGGCTTGCCGCTGCCTTGCCCCATGCCCACATCAGCGTGTGGCAGCGGGGGGCACCGCAGGCCGACTACGCCGTGGTCTGGGCGCCGCCCCAGCAGTTTCTGGATGAGCAGCCTGCCTTGCGGGGGCTGTTCAACATCGGCGCAGGGGTGGACGCGCTGCTCAAGCTGCGCATTCCCGCTGGTTGCCAGATCGTGCGCATCGACGACGGCGGCATGGCGGTGCAGATGGCCGAATACGTGTGCCACGCGGTGGTGCGCCACTTTCGCGAGCTGGACGCGTACGAGGGCGACATGCGCGCCGGCCGCTGGGGCTTTCGCCGGCCGCGGGTGCGCTCGGAGTTTCCGGTCGGCGTGATGGGCCTGGGCGTGCTGGGCGAGCGCGTGGCGCGGGCGCTGGCGCATTTCGACTTTCCGGTGAACGGCTGGAGCCGGTCTCCCAAGGCGGTGGACGGCGTGCGCGGCTTCAGCGGCGCAGAGGGCTTTCACGACTTCCTGGCCGCCAGCCGCGTGCTGGTCAACCTGCTGCCGCTCACGCCCGACACGCAGGACATCATCAACCGCGACACGCTGTCGCGCCTGCAGCCCGGGGGCTATGTGGTCAACGTGGCGCGCGGCGCGCACCTGGTCGAAGAAGACCTGCTGGCGATGATCGACAACGGCCACATCGCGGGCGCCACGCTGGACGTGTTCCGCACCGAGCCTTTGCCGGTCGGGCACCCGTTCTGGACCCACCCGCGGATCACCGCCACGCCCCACACTTCGGCCCGTACCATGCGGGAAGAGAGCATTGCGCAGATCACGCGCAAGATGGCGGCGATGGAGCGTGGCGAGGCGGTGGCAGGCATTGTGGACCCCGGACGGGGGTACTGACCCGCCGGTGCGCTGGCAGCATCAAGCCCCACAATTCGCCCCCACGGTCCGCCCCCACAATCGCAGGCATGCGCTCCACATCCTTTCGCCGGTTTTTCGGCCTTCTCGGCTGGCTGCTCCTGGTGCCCGGCGCCCTGATGGCCGTGGCTGCCAGCTGGCTCCTGGCCACGGGCTTGCACATCGTGGGCGACACGCACAGCGCCAAGGGCCGAGTGGTGGCCCACGAGAGTGCGGTGGCCGGCCCGGCCCACCGCCAGGCGCACGGCAAGAAGAGTGTGGTCGAGTTTGTGGCCAAAGACGGGCGCACGGTGCGCTTCACGGACTCGCTGGTGCGGCGCCTGCAGGCGGTGCACGATGTGGGCGACGCCGTCACCGTGCGCTACCCGGCCCACAACCCGTCGCTGGCCGAGATCAGCGGCTCCACCACGCTGAAGGTCTTCATGGGCGCCCTGGGGCTGCTGTTCGGCGCCGTGGGCATGGCAGCGGGCTGGCTGCTGCTGCGCCTGCGGCCGCGCGCTCCCGCGTAGGGATCGCCCGGCGGCGTCAGTCCATCTTCAATCCATCGTCACGCCCGCATCGCGCACCAGCTTGCCCAGGCGCTGCGCGTCGGACTTGATCAGCGCGCCGAAGTCCGCGGCCGTGCCTGCCACCACCGGCGTGCCGATGGCCTCCCATTTCACGCGGAAGGCGGGGTCTTTGAAAATTGCATGGACCGTGGCATTGAGCTTGTCCACCGTGGCCTGCGGCGTGCCGGCGCGCACCGCAATGCCGTGCCAGCCGGTGATCTGGTAACCGGAGACGCCCGCCTCGGCCATGGTGGGCACGTTGGGCAGTACCTTGGCGCGCTCGGGCGAGGTGACTGCCAGCGGGATGAGCTTGCCCGACTGGATGTGTGGCAGCGAGCTGCCCACGATGTCGAACATCACGTTCACCTGCCCGCCCAGCAGGTCGTTGAGCGCCGGGCCCGCGCCGCGGTAGGGGATGTGGCCCATCTTCACGTGGGCCATGGTGTTGAACAGCTCGCCCGCCAGGTGCTGCGGCGTGCCGTTTCCGGCCGATGCAAAGCTCAGCACCGGCTTGCCCGTCTTGGCCAGGGCGATCAGCTCCGCCAGCGTCTTCACGCCCAGCGAGGGGTGCACTTCCAGCACCAGCGGAAAGGCCGACAGCTGCACCACGGGCACCAGGTCGGTCAGCGGGTTGAAGGGCATGCTGGCGTACAGCGACGGGTTCACCGCCATCGGGCCGCTGGCGGCCAGCAGCAGGGTGTGGCCGTCGGCGGGCGCCTGCTTGGCCACCTCGGCGCTGCCGGAGTTGCCGCCCGCGCCGCCCTTGTTGTCCACCACCACGGTCACGCCCAGCCGGCTTTGCAGTTCGGGCTGCAGCATACGCGCCATCAGGTCGGTGGGGCCGCCGGGCGGGTAGGGCACCACGAAGCGGATGGTCTTGGTGGGGAAGGCGGCCGGGGCCGTCTGGGCCACGGCGTGGCCTGCCGTGCCCAGGGCCAGGGCCCAGGTGGCGGGCACGGCAAGCGCCAGGCGGATGGCCGTGCGGCGCGTGGCCCGGCGTGCCTGCGGGACGGGGGCGTGTGCGGTGGGGTGTTGTTGCATGGTGTCTCCTGCGGATGGATGAAGGCCCGTCTGGCGCGGGCTGATGGGTTTGATAGGTGCTGAGGAAGTGCAGAGCCGGGCGAGGGCTCAGCCCGCGCCGAAGCGCTGGCGGATGTCCTGCGCCGTGGCCAGCGGCCGGCCCAGCGCGGCCGCGGCCTCGACCGCCTGGCGCACCAGGGCCGCGTTGTCGGGCGCGGTGCTGCCGTCCTTGCGCAGCAGGTTGTTTTCGAACCCCACGCGGGCATGTCCACCAAAGAGGGCGGCGGCGGTGATGCAGGTGTTCTCGGCCGCGCCGAACGCGCACACAGCCCAGGGCTCGGGCCCGTCGTGTGCCGCCAAAAAGGGCAGCAGGTCGCGCGGGCTCGATGTCTGCCCCGCGCTGTAGCGGCCCAGCACGAACAGCAGAAACCACGGCGCATCCGGCACCACGCCGCTGGCGCGCAGCGCCTGCCAGCGGCGCAGGTCGGGCACGTCGTACAGGATGACCTGCACCATGCAGCGGCGCTGCACCAGGCCCGTGAAGAAGCGCTGCAGCCCGGCCTCGCCGATCTCGGGCTGGTCGATCTCGCGCAGGCCGATGGACACGGCCTCGGGCTGCAGCGCCTCGACCATCGCGATCTGCGCCGGGGCGCGGTACACGCCTGCGGCTTCGCTCGTGACCTGCACCACCATCGCATCGCCCACGGCGTGCTGCACCACGCGCTGGGCTTCGCGGTAGCCCTCCACGTCCAGGCTGTGGCGGCCCTGGGCGTCGCGGATGTGCATGTGGATCATGGCCGCGCCCGCCTCCAGGCAGGCCTTGGCGGTGGCGGCCAGGGTGGCCGGCGTGGTCGGCACGGCGGGGTGGTCGCTGGGCAGCTTGTAGGCGCCGTTGGGCGCCACGGTGACGATCAGCGGGTCAGGCCATTGGCCGGTGGCGTTCATGGCGTGGCTCCCGGCGTGGTGTGTGCGCAGGCGGGCTCGATGGCGGGCAGCTCGCTGGCCAGCAGAGCCAGGCCCTGGCGCAGCAGCGTGTCGTAGCGGGTGCGCTCTGCGCGTTTGCGGTCCTCGGGCCAGTCGAAGAAGCCCTTGCCGGTCTTCATGCCCAGCTCGCCGTTGGCCACGCGGTCGCGCAGCGCCTGGGCGGGCACGTCGGTGTTGGAAAGCGTGGGGTACATGGTGGCCGCGGCCGCGCAGTGCACCTCGATGCCCGCGTGGTCGCGCTGCAGCACCGGGCCCGCCGCCAGAAAGCGAAAGCCGAAGCCAAAGCGCACGGCGGCGTCCACGTCTTCGGGCGACGCGATGCCTTCGTCGATGAGTGCAAAGGCCTCGCGCGAAAGCGCATGCTGCATGCGGTTGGCCAAAAAGCCCGGCTTGTCCTTCTTCACCAGCACCGGCACGCTACCGCAGCGGCGCATGAAGCCGTGCAGCCACTGGCCCAGCGTGGGGTCGCTGCGCTCGCCCAGCACCACCTCCACCAGCGGCACCAGGTGCGCTGGCATGAAGAAGTGCAGGCCCAGCATGCGCTGCGCGGTGGGCAGGCCGTGCGCAATGGCGCTGATCGGAAAGCCCGAGCTGTTGCTGGCCAGCACCGCGCTGGCCGGGGCGATGGCCTCCAGCTCGGCAAACAGCTGCTGCTTGGCGGCGAGTTGTTCGGTGATGCATTCGACCACCAGCACCACGCCGTCCCAGGCCACGTCCTGCAGGCTGGCGCACACCTCCACGGGGCCCGCGCTCGCGGCCAGGCCGGCGGCGTCGAGCTCTGCGGCGATGTGCGGCAAGAGCAGGTCGCGCCGGGCGGTGTGCGGGTCCACCACCGTGACCCGGGCGCCGCCTCGGGCCAGGACCACGGCCACATCGGCGCCCATGGTGCCCCCGCCCACGACCACCGTGCGTGCATTGCGCGGCGAACTGATGTCCATGCTGATGTCTCCTTGTGTTGTCTTGCGGTGCAGTCTAGGCAGACCGCATTGCGCGGTCCAGACGTATTTTTCGATAGACTGATCGGCCATGAAGATCAATTGGTCGGCCCGCGAGGTCGATGTGTTCCTGGCGCTGGCCGACACGCTGAGCTTTCGGCGCACCGCGCTGCAGATGCACCTGTCGCAGTCGGCGGTGTCGGGCACGCTCGCGCGGCTCGAAGAAATGCTGGGCGCGCGCCTGTTCGACCGCACCACGCGCACGGTGCAGCTCACGCAGGCGGGCGAGGTGTTTGCCGAGCAGGCCCGCTTTCTGCGCCACCAGATGGACGAAACCGTGCGCCGCGTGCAGGCGGTGGCGCAGGTGCAGGTGGGGCGGCTGGCGCTGGCAGCGCTGCCGTCGCTGGCGGCGGGTGTGGTGCCCCGCGCGTTCTCGCGCTTTGCGGCGGGGCACCCGGGCGTGCACCTGGAGCTGTTCGACAGCCTGGCGGGCCCGGCGTTCGACATGGTGCGCGCCGGGCGCGTGGACTTCGCGCTCACCGCCGCCAACCCCGCGTATGCCGACCTCGACTACACCCCGCTGTCGTCCGACCGCTTCGTGCTGCTGCTGGCCCGCGCCCACCCCCTGGCGCGCGGCCGCGGTGCGCTGGCCTGGGCCGATGTGGCAGACCTGCCGCACATCTCCATGCCCGCTGGTACCAGCGTGCGGCAGTACGCCGACGAGGCGCTGCTCACGCACCGCATCCGCTTTGCGCCGCGCTACGAGGTGGAGCACCTGGCCACCATCGCGGCCATGGTCGCCGCGCAGCTGGGCGTGAGCGCGCTGCCCGAGCTGGCCGCGCAGGTGGTGCGCCGGCCCGAGGTGGTGACCCGGCCGCTCAAGCAGCCGTCGCTGCGCCGGCCCATCGGCCTGGTCACGCTGCGCGGGCGGCGCCTGTCGCTGGCGGCGGTGCAGATGGTGGCGCTGCTGCGCCAGGAGATGGACGAGGGGGCTGGTGCGTAGCCGCAGCGCCGGGGTGCCGCAATGGCACGAGCGGAGAGTGGTCTGGCAGGATATGAGGTGGTGCCGCGCCGCCGAAGCCCGGACAATGGGAGGCGCCTGCCCGGCCCCGGCCCAGGCCCGCCCCGTTCCACGTCCTCTTTTTCAGGTAGCCCCACCATGAGCATTCCATCCCGCGTCAAACTCATCGATGTCGGCCCGCGCGACGGGCTGCAGAACGAGAAATCGCCCGTGCCCGCCGAGGTCAAGATCGCGCTGGTGCACCGCCTGCAGGACGCGGGGCTTCAGGAGATCGAGGTGACGAGCTACGTGAGCCCCAAGTGGGTGCCGCAGATGGCCGACAACCACGAGGTGATGCAGGGCGTGAACCGCGTGGCCGGCGTGCGCTACTCGGTGCTCACGCCCAACCTCAAGGGCTATGAAGCCGCGGTGGCGGACCGGCCCGACGAGATCGTGGTCTTCGGCTCGGCCAGCGAGGCGTTCAGCCAGAAGAACATCAACTGCTCCATCGCCGAGAGCATCGAGCGCTTTGCGCCCGTGGTCGAGGCGGCGCTGGCGGCCGGTATCGGCGTGCGCGGCGCGATGAGCTGCACCGTGGGCTGCCCGTACGAGGGCGAGATCGCGCCCGAGCGGGTGGAGTACCTCGCCGGCCTGCTCCAGGGCATCGGCGTGCAGCGCGTGGACGTGGCCGACACCATCGGCGTGGGCACGCCGCGCAAGGTGCAGCGTGCGCTCGAAGCCACGCTGAAGCACTTCGGCATCGACGACGTGTCGGGGCACTTTCACGACACCTACGGCCAGGCGCTGTCCAACACGCTGGCCGCGCTGGAGCTGGGGGTGTGGAACTACCAGTCGTCCGTGGCGGGCCTGGGCGGCTGCCCGTATGCCAAGGGCGCCACCGGCAACGTGGCGACCGAAGACGTGGTCTACATGCTGCACGGCATGGGCATCGAGACGGGCATCGATCTTGATAAGCTCATCGATGCGGGGGCCTACATCAGTGGGTTCCTGAACCGTAAACCCAATTCCCGCGCGGCGAATGCGTTGCTGACGAAACGCGCGGGATAGCGCCATCGGCGCAGGAGATGACGACCGTGTGTGGAGCTGAACTGAAGAACCTTCCCGAAGGCGTGCAGCGTGTGGCTGCGGCGCTGCAAACGCTGAACCACCCCCACATGCCGCAGATGCTGGACGACGCCGCGCGCACCGCGCAGCAGGCGGCCGATGCACTGGGCATCCTGGTGGGGCAGGTGGCCAAGAGCATCATCTTTCGGCGCAAGAGCGACGACGTGGCCGTGCTGGTGGTCACCTCGGGCGACCGGCGCGTGGACGAGAAAAAGGTCGAGGCCCATGTGGGCGGCAAGATCGGCCGGGCCGATGCTGACTTCGTGAAATCGCGCACCGGCTTTTCCATCGGCGGCGTCTCGCCCGTGGCGCACGCCACGCCGCCCGTCACGCTGATCGACCAGGACCTGCTGCGCTTCGACGTGGTGTGGGCGGCGGCCGGGCATCCGCACAGCGTGTTCCCGCTGCACCCCAGCGATCTTCAGCGGCTGACGGGTGCGCCCGTGGTGGATGTGGTGCAGGTGGTGGCACCTGGGTCCGTAGCATGAGTGCTATTAATTTGCTAGCTGCTCGCGCTCTACAAATAAGCGCTGAAGGTCATTTTGATGCCGAAAACATCGAGGCCGTGCCTTCGCCTTGCATCTCGGTATGCCGCATGTCGCCCGACCGCAGCCACTGCGAGGGCTGCTTTCGCACGCTCGACGAGATCCGCATCTGGTCACGCGCCGATGCCAGTTTGCGCCGCGGCATCTGGGCGCAGCTGCTGGATCGCGCGGGCATCGAAGTGACCCCCCAGGAGATCCGGCCATGAAGCACATCACCTTCTACCTTGACTTCGTTTCACCCTACGCCTGGCTCGCCTTCGAGCGGCTGCCTGAAGCGCTGGAGGGGTTGAGCTACAGCGTGGCCTACCAGCCCGTGCTCCTGGGCGCTTTGCTGCAGCAGCATGCCAACCCTGGTCCGGCGGGCATCGCACCCAAGCGTGCGTGGACCTACCGCCACGTGACCTGGCTAGGCCATGCGCAAGGCACGCCGCTGCAGATGCCAGCACGCCACCCGTTCAACCCGCTGCCGCTGCTGCGCCAGGCCCTGGCCTGCAGCGATGATGGTTTCATCAACCGCTTTGTGGCCGGTACGCTGCTGCGCCATGTGTGGCAGGGCGGGCAGGATGCGCTGGATGCCGAGCGTCTGGGGGCTCTGGCGACAGCGCTGTCGGAACAGGTCCGGCCGGGCCAGGACGCGAACAGCGAAGGGCCCAAGGCGCTGCTGCGTGCCAACACCGAAGCTGCACAGGCGGCGGGCGTGTTCGGCGTGCCTGCGTTCGCGGTGGATGACAAGCTGTTCTGGGGCTTGGACGGGTTGCCGATGCTGCGCGCCTACCTGGATGGAGACGCGTGGTTCGAGGGGCCGGACTGGGAGGCGGTTCGTCAGCTTCCATCGGGGCTTTCCGCCAAAAACTGAGCGGTTCTCGCATCCTGAAAGCGGGCGCAAGGGTTTCACCCTAAGTTGTCAGAGAGCGGTCAGTTTGGTGCAAGGTCTTGTTGGTTTCGCGTCAGAGCGTGGTCAGTGCCATCTCCAAGAATGCGTACAGCCCGCCGCAGTGCGGTCTGCACAACCAACAGGAGACTAGACACCATGGCAACCGTTCATCCCGCACCGCGGCCGATGTCGCCCGAAGAGAGGAAAGTTATCTTCGCTTCGTCGCTCGGCACCGTTTTCGAGTGGTACGACTTTTACCTGTACGGCTCGCTTGCAGCCATCATCGCCAAGCAGTTCTTCAGCGGTCTGGATGCCGGCTCGGCCTTCATCTTCGCGCTGCTGGCGTTTGCAGCGGGCTTCATTGTTCGCCCCTTCGGTGCCATCTTCTTCGGCCGCCTGGGCGACATGATCGGCCGCAAGTACACCTTCCTGGTCACCATCCTGATCATGGGTTTGTCCACGTTCATCGTGGGGATCTTGCCGACCTATGCGTCCATCGGCGTGGCGGCTCCCGTCATCCTGATCATCCTGCGCCTGCTGCAAGGCCTGGCGCTGGGTGGTGAGTACGGCGGCGCAGCTACCTATGTGGCCGAGCATGCCCCGCACGGCAAGCGCGGCGCCTACACCGCCTGGATCCAGACCACGGCCACTCTGGGCCTGTTCCTGTCGCTGATGGTGATTTTGGGTACCCGGACCGCTCTGGGCGAAGAAGCCTTCGGCGACTGGGGCTGGCGCATTCCATTCATCGTGTCGATCCTGCTGCTGGCCATCTCGGTCTGGATCCGCCTGTCGATGAACGAATCGCCTGCGTTCCAGAAGATGAAGGCTGAGGGCAAGACCTCCAAGGCCCCGCTGACCGAGTCCTTCGGCCAGTGGAAGAACCTGAAGATCGTGATCCTGGCACTCGTGGGCTTGACCGCTGGCCAGGCCGTGGTGTGGTACTCGGGCCAGTTCTATGCCCTGTTCTTCCTGACGCAAGCGCTGAAGGTCGATGGCGCCACCGCCAACATCTTTGTGGCTGTGTCGCTGCTGATCGGCACGCCGTTCTTCATCGTGTTCGGTTCGCTGTCGGACAAGATTGGCCGCAAGCCCATCATCCTGGCAGGTTGCCTGCTGGCCGCGCTGACGTACTTCCCCGTGTTCGGCGCGCTGACCAAGGCGGCCAACCCCGCCCTGGCCGAAGCACAGGCCAAGAACCAGGTGATCGTGACGGCAGACCCCAAGGAATGCTCGTTCCAGTTCAACCCCACCGGCACCTCCAAGTTCACCAGCTCGTGCGACATCGCCAAGCAGGTTCTGGCTGGGGCTTCGGTGAGCTATGAGAACGCCACGTCCGCCGCCGGCACGCCCGCCTCGATCAAGATCGGTGAGACGGTCATCTCCTCGTACACCAGCAAGGGTCTGCCTGCTGATGAAGCCAAGAAGAAGGACGGCGAGTTCAAGAAGGCAGTGGCCGATGCGCTGAAGGCTGCGGGCTACCCCACCAAGGCAGACCCCGCCCGCATCGACAAGGTCATGGTCACCGTGATCCTGACCTACCTGGTGCTGCTGGTGACCATGGTGTACGGCCCCATTGCTGCCATGCTGGTGGAAATGTTCCCGACCCGCATCCGCTACACGTCGATGTCCCTGCCGTACCACATCGGTAACGGCTGGTTCGGCGGCCTGCTGCCCACCACGGCATTCGCCATCGTGGCCCAGACCGGCAACATGTACAACGGCCTGTGGTACCCCATCATCATTGCGGGTGCAACCGTGGTGATCGGTGGCCTGTTCATCAAGGAAACCAAGGACGTTGACATCTACGCCAACGACTGATCGGTTCTGACCGGTGTGCAGGGCCCGCCCCGCAAGGGACGGGCCCTGTGTTCCATCAAGGGGCTTGTGCTGCCCAGTACAACCCAAGAACAGGTTCTAGAGCGCCGCGCTCCAGGCCCCTTGATTGAACAAACCCATCCAAGGAGATATTGATATGTGGAAGATTGTTGTTGGCTTCGTCCTGTTTGCAGCGTTGTCGATGTATGTGATCATCAAGGCGGGCGACAAGGCCGACATGGGCGGTGAAAAACACGGTGCGGATGCCGTGCATGCCCCTGAGTCTGCTGCCAGTGCACCCGCCGCCATGCCCGCGTCGGCACCGGCATCCGCAGCCAGCGCGCAGTGATACCTCGATAGGACGGCGGGTGTGATGCCCCGCCGTCCACTCACAACAAAAGGCCCGGCGCCATTGGCGTCGGGCCTTTTGCTTATGGTGAGAATGCTAGGGTGTGAACTCAGCGCTGGAAGTGGCCGTTTTCCCCGATGATCGCCAGCTCGGTGAAACCAAGACCGCTGTGGTCGGTGGGGCTGTAGCTCAGTTCCAGGCCGCCCAAGTCCCAGTTGTGAATGCTCTCCAGACCTGCATGCAATTTGGCTCGGTTTGGTTTGGGGCCAGCACGTTTGAGGCCTTCCACCAGTACCTTGGCGCTCACGAAGCCTTCCACCATGGCAGGGGTCAGCGCGCTCAGGCGCTTGGCGCGCACGAGGTCCATGGCCTCCTTGATCACTGCGTAGTTCAGCCACCGTTCCGACGGGAATACCTGCGTGACAACCACCCCCCGGGCCTGCTCGCCCAACGCCTTGATGAAGCCTTCCGATGCATTGTTGGACAGCGTGACGATCTGGCCCTTGAAGCTGGCGGCGCGCAGGGCCTTGATGCCGTCCACCACGGCCGCGCCCGTGCCGATGAAGATCACCGCCTGGGGCTGCTTTTGCGCCACACGCGGTGCAATGGCGCTGTAGTCGGGCTTGGCGCGGTCAAACTTCTCGATGAACAGGGCTTCCAGCTGGTTGGCCTTGAAGCCCTGTTGCGCACCTGCCAGTCCGTCAGCGCCAAAGGTGTCGTCCACATGTACGACGCCAATGCGCTTGATGCCCAGGGTGTGGAGGTGGGTGATGGCCTTTTCCACCTCGCGCTGGTAAGGCGCCCGCACATTGAAGACATATTTGTGCACAGGCTGGTGGAGAACCGTGGCCCCGGTAGAGGGACCCACCAGTGGCACGCCGCGCTGCTCCAGCATTGGCATGATGCCTTGGGTGTGGGGCGTGCCACGCGTCATGAACATGCCGATCACGCCTTTGTCCTCAATGAGGGTGCGCGTGTTTTCCAGGGTCAGCTTGGGGTCGAACTTGTCGTCCAGGGACACTATTTCTACCTTCTGACCCGCCACGCCGCCTTTGGCATTGATGTGATCAAGGTAGAGCGCTACTCCCTGCATCGATTCAGCCACCGTGGCCGCTGCCGAGCCCGTGAGACCCACTGACTGCCCAATAAGAATCTGTGCCTGCCCCGTGCTACATAGAACGGCCACGCCGATTGCCGCCAGCGTGCGAACAAAAATTTTCATGCTCTTGCTTCATTTTGTGAAATGCGCAAGTCTATGTATGGGGCAAGGCGGGGCATCTGTATAAATGCGTACCCATTTTCTTGAGTTACCGCCGCGGGGGCCCTTCAGCGCTGAAAGCGGCCGTCCCTTCCGATGATGGAAAGGTCGGCGAATTCCAGACCGCTGTGGTCGGTGGGGCTGTAGCTCAGTTCCACTCCGCCCAGGTCCCACTTTTTGATGCTTTCCAGGCCTGCATGCAGCCTGGCGCGGTCTGGCTTGGGGCCGGCGCGCTTGATGCCCTCCACCAGCACCTTGGCGCTGACGAAGCCTTCCACCATGGCGGGTGTGAGATCAGAAATGTTCTTGGCGCGGGCCAGCTCCATGGCCTCCTTGACCACCGGGTAGTTCACCGACCGCTCGGACGGGAATACCTGGGTGACCACGACCCCCCGGGCCTGGTCGCCCAGCAGTTTCACGAAACCACCCGAGGCATTGTTGGACAGCGTCACGATCTGCCCTGACACTCCCGCCGCACGCAGCGCCTTGATGCCGTCCACCACAGCCGCACCGGTGCCAATGAAGACCACGGCCTGCGGCTGCTTTTGGGCCACACGGGGTGCAATGGCGCTGTAGTCGGGTTTGGCGCGGTCAAACTTCTCGATAAAGAGGGCTTCCAGCTGGTTGGCCTTGAAGCCCAGTTGCGCCCCTGCCAGCCCGTCAGCGCCAAACGTGTCGTCCACATGCACGACGCCGATGCGCTTGATGCCCAGGGTGTTGAGGTGGGTGATGGCCTTTTCCACCTCGCGCTGGTAGGGCGCCCGCACGTTGAAGACGTATTTGTGCACAGGCTGATGCAGAACCATGGCTCCGGTGGAGGGGCCCACCAGCGGCACGCCGTGCTGCTCCAGCAGCGGCATGATGCCCTGGGTGTGGGGGGTGCCGCGCGTCATGAACAGCCCGATCACCCCTTTTTCCTCAATGAGGGTGCGGGTGTTTTGCAGGGTCAGCTTGGGGTCGAATTTGTCGTCCAGCGACACGATCTCCACCTTCTGGCCGCCGACGCCGCCCCGGGCATTGATGTGGTCGATGTACAGCGCCGCGCCCTGCATCGATTCGGCCACCGTGGCCGCGGCCGAGCCCGTGATGCCCACCGTCTGGCCGATAAGGATCTGGCCCTGGGCTCCGCCCACCATTGCGAAGAGTGCGGCGAGGGTGGCGCCTTTGCGAAGCCATTGTGTGAGTCTCATGTTTGTCCCCAGGAAGCCTGATTGTTGGACGCGTCAATATAGATACAAATTGTGACGAAGAAACTGTAGAAACACGTAGGCCCGGACAAAACCAGGCCAGCGAAACCCGTCGGCGTCGGGTGGATGGCTCTTAGCGGCGGAACCTGCCGTCCGTGCCGATGATGGACAGGTCGGCAAAGTCCAGGCCTGTGTGGTCTTCCGGGGTGTACGAAATCTCCAGGCCACCCAGGTCGAACTTGCGCAGGCTTTCGAGCGCTGTGTGGATCTTTTCGCGGCTGGGTTTGGGGCCGGCGCGCTTGAGGCCTTCGACCAGCACCTTGGCCGCCGCATAACCCTCCAGCATGGCGGGACTGATTTCGTTCAGGCCCTTCGCCCGGGCCAGCTCCTGGGCTTCCTTGACCATGGCATAGGTCACCGCGCGTTCATTGGGATACACCTGGGTCACGATCACGCCGCGCGCGTTGTTGCCCAGGCTCTTGATGAAGCCGCCCGATGCGTTGTTGGACAGCGTCACGATCTGCGCGGCCGAGCCCGCCGTGCGCAGCGCACTGCTGGCATCGACCACCGCAGAGCCTGAGGCAATGATCAATACGGCCTGCGCGTCAGCCTTCGACACCTTGGCGGCAATGGGGGTGAAATCAGGCTTGGCCCGGTCGAACTTCTCCGACACCACGGGCGTCAGTTTGGCGGCGGTGAGCCCCTTTTGCGCACCGATCACGCCATCGGCGCCAAAGCTGTCATCGGCAAAGACGAGTGCAATGCGGGTAATACCCATGGAGGCCAGATGCGTCATGGCCTTTTCTGCCTCGCGCTGGTAGGTGGCGCGCACGTTGAAAATGTACTTGCGCACCGGCTGGTGCAGCACCATGGCCCCCGTGGAGGGCCCGACCAGCGCCACGCCGTGCTTCTCCAGCATGGGGATGATGGCCTCGGTGTGGGGCGTGCCGCGAGTGAGGAACAGCGCCGACACATTGTTTTCCTCGATCAGCTTGCGCGCGTTTTCTGCGGCCAGCTTGGGGTCAAACTTGTCGTCCAGCGAAGTCAGCTCGATCTTCTGGCCGTTGACGCCGCCCTTGGCGTTGACGGCATCGATGTACAGCAGGGCGCCATCGGTGGTTTCTTTGACGCCAGCCGCCACTTGCCCGGAGAAACCTGCGGTTTGTCCGATCAGGATCTGGGCATGGCCCGTGCCGCACAGCGCGGCGGCCAGGGCTGCCGTGGCTCCCCATTGTGTCCATCTGTACATGGTCGTCTCCTTGCAATTGTCTGGCCACTCTAGACAAATGCACTCTGTTTGCGAACCGGCATAACCCGATGTTGTGACAGGACTTGTCAGTAGATGCGCATTCAGGGGGTATTGCGGCACGGACAGACGGGGCCTGCAGCGGTCCCTAGAATGTTCCGCCTCACCCTCGAAAAAGACTGCCCACATGACCCAGGGACTGATCCGTATCCGCGGCGCACGCCAGCACAACCTCAAGAACCTGGATCTGGACATCCGCACCGGCGAACTCACGGTGGTCACGGGCCCCAGCGGCTCGGGCAAATCGAGCCTGGTGTTCGACACGCTGTATGCCGAAGGCCAGCGCCGCTATGTGGAGACTTTCAGCGCTTACGCGCGCCAGTTCCTCGACCGCATGGACAAGCCCGCCGTGGACAAGGTCGAGGGCGTGCCCCCGGCCATTGCCATCGACCAGACCAACCCGGTGCGCTCCAGCCGCTCCACCGTGGGCACGATGACGGAGTTGAACGACCACCTGAAGCTGCTGTTCGCCCGCGCCGGCCAGCTGTTCGACAAAGCAACCGCGCAGCCGGTGCGGCACGACTCGCCCGAAACCATCTATGCCGAGCTGGCCGCGCGTTGCGCCGCAGCCGGTGATCCGCGCATCGTGCTGACCTTCCCGGTCGAACTACCCGCCAACACGTCGGCCGAGCAGGTCGAACAATGGCTGTCCGCCAGCGGCTTCACCAAGGTGCAGGCCGAGCGCGAAGTGGGCACGCCCACAGGGCCGCGCAAGGTGCTGGATGTGGTGGCCGACCGCTTCCGCTTGGGCAATGCCGAGAAGGCGCGCGTGATCGAGGCCATCGAAGTCGCGCTCAAGCGCGGAACGGGGCGGCTCAACGTGTATCGGCTGGTGGACGAAAGTGAGCCCGAGTTGTGGCGCTTTTCGACGGGCCTGCACTGCCCCGACAGCGACCTGCGCTACAGCGACCCCATTCCGTCCGCCTTCTCGTTCAACTCCGCCGTGGGCGCGTGCGACAGCTGCCGGGGCTTTGGCCGCGTGATCGGTGTGGACTACGGCCTGGTCATCCCCAACGACAAGCTCACGCTGCGCGCGGGGGCCATCAAGACCATCCAGACCCCCGCGTGGAAAGAAGCGCAGGACGACCTCATGCGCCATGCCGAGACGGCGGGCATCCCGCGCGACACGCCCTGGTACAAGCTCACCGACGACCAGAAGAAATGGGTCATCGGAGGCACGCCGGGCTACAAGGATGGGCAGTGGAGCAAGCAGTGGTACGGCATCAAGCGCTTCTTCGAGTACCTGGAGAGCAAGGCCTACAAGATGCACATCCGCGTGCTGCTGTCCAAGTACCGCAGCTACACGCCGTGCCCCACCTGCGCCGGTGCGCGCCTCAAGACCGAAAGCCTGCTCTGGCGCATCGGCCGCAAGGAAGACGCCGATGCGGTGCTGGAGCCTGGCAAACGGTTCATGCCCGAGGGGGTGCAATGGTCGCGCGAGCAGCTTGAGGCGCTGCCCGGCCTGTGCCTGCATGACCTGATGCTGCTGCCTATTGACCGTCTGCGAAGGTTCTTTGATCGCATGCAGTTGCCGGTAGGCGACGATGCCAAAGGCGGCGATGCGCAAGCGCTCAAATTGCTGCACGAAGAAATCACCACGCGCCTCAGATACCTGTGCGACGTGGGCATTGGCTACCTCACGCTCGACCGGCAAAGCCGCACGCTGAGCGGTGGCGAGGTGCAGCGCATCAACCTGACCACGGCCCTCGGCACCTCGCTGGTCAACACGCTCTTCGTGCTCGACGAGCCCAGCATCGGCCTGCACCCGCGCGATATGCACCGCATCACCGAGGCCATGCTGCGCCTGCGCGATGCGGGCAACACCCTGGTGGTGGTGGAGCACGATCCGGCCGTGATGCTCGCGGCCGACCGCATGATCGACATGGGCCCCGGCCCCGGACGCCTGGGCGGGCAGATCGTTTTTGACGGCACCACGGCCGACCTGCGCAATGCCGACACGCTCACCGGCGCCTACCTGGGCGGCCGCAAGCATGTGGGCTTTGGCTTCAAGCGCATGGTGACGGAGTCCACGCCACGCCTCATCCTCGAAGGCGCGCGCGAGCACAACCTGCAGAACGTGTCGGTCGAATTCCCCCTGCAGCGGCTGGTCACCGTGACCGGCGTGAGCGGCTCGGGCAAGTCCAGTCTGATCCAGGACGTGCTGGCCCCCGCGCTGCTGCGCCACTTTGGCAAGGCCACCGACACGCCGGGCGCGCACGACCGCATGCTGGGCGCCGACCATTTGTCGGATGTCGTGTTTGTGGACCAGTCACCGATTGGCAAGACGGCCCGTTCCAACCCCGTGAGCTACGTCGGCGCGTGGGACAGCATCCGCGAGCTGTACGCCGTGGCGCCGCTGTCGCGCCAGCGCAGCTATACCGCCAGCAAGTTCAGCTTCAACAGCGGCGACGGGCGCTGCCCGACCTGCGGGGGCTCAGGCTTTGAGCATGTGGAGATGCAGTTCCTGTCGGACGTGTACCTGCGCTGCCCCGACTGCGATGGCAAGCGCTACCGGCCCGAGATTCTGGAAATCACCATCGAACGCGGCGGCCGCAGCCTCAACGTGGCGGACGTGCTCGCCCTCACGGTGGCCGAGGCAGCCGACCTGTTTGCGGGCGACCGCGATGTGATCCGCGCGCTGCAGCCCATCGTCGATGTGGGGCTCGAATACGTGGCGCTGGGCCAGCCCGTGCCCACGCTCAGCGGCGGCGAGGCGCAGCGCCTCAAACTCGCGGGTTTCCTGGCCGAGGCCGCGCGCAGCGCGTCCAAATCACGCCAGACGGTGGCGCGCAAGGGCACGCTGTTCCTGTTCGACGAGCCCACCACCGGCCTGCACTTTGACGACATCGCCAAGCTCATGCGCGCGCTGCGCAAGCTGATCGATGCGGGGCACTCGCTCATCGTCATCGAGCACAACCTCGATGTGATTCGCGCCAGCGACTGGCTCATCGACCTGGGCCCCGAGGGCGGCTACGCGGGCGGCCTCATCGTGGCCGAGGGCACGCCCGAAGATGTGCGCCAGCACGCCACCTCGCACACCGGCCTGGCCCTGCGCGACTACGAACTGACCCTGGGCATCGGTGGCCACTCGGTGCACGAAAAAGCTGCTACGCTACGAAAACAGGAGCGTGCAGCGCTTATGGATAAAGCGCCAGCGGCGAAAAACGCCATTGAAATCATCAACGCCAAGGAGCACAACCTCAAGAACCTGAGCGTGGACATTCCGCGCGGCAAGTTCAACGTGGTCACCGGCGTGAGCGGCTCGGGCAAGTCCACGCTGGCGTTCGACATCCTGTTCAACGAAGGCCAGCGCCGTTACCTCGAATCGCTCAACGCCTATGCGCGTTCCATCGTGCAGCCCGCCGGCCGGCCCGAGGTGGATGCGGTGTACGGCATTCCGCCCACCGTGGCCATCGAGCAGCGCCTCTCGCGCGGCGGGCGCAAGTCCACCGTGGGCACCACCACCGAGGTGTGGCACTTCCTGCGCCTGCTGTACGTCAAGCTCGGCACCCAGCACTGCACCAAGGACGGCGCCGCCGTGCAGCCGCAGACGCCCGAGAGCATCGCGGCCCAGCTGCTCACGCAGTTCCGGGGCCAGCACATTGGCCTGCTCGCGCCACTGGTGATGAACCGCAAGGGCGTGTACACCGAGCTGGCTGACTGGGCCCGCCCGCGGGGCCACACGCACCTGCGCGTGGACGGCAACTTCTTGCCCACCACCAATTTTCCGCGCATCGACCGCTTCAAGGAACACACCATCGAGCTGCCTGTGGCCAGCCTCGATGTGTCGCCCGAGAACGAAGCCGCGCTGCGCACGGCACTGGCCGAGGGGCTCACCCATGGCAAGGGTGTGGTGCATGTGCTGAGCGACATGACCAGTCTGCGCGCTGCGATGGAACGCGGCCAGCCCACGGCGGGCATTGGCACGCTGCAGGCGTTTTCCACCAAGCGTGCCTGTCCCGTGTGCGCCACGAGTTATGCCGAGCTGGACCCGCGCCTGTTCTCATATAACAGCAAACACGGCTGGTGCCCCGACTGCGTGGGCACGGGCGTCAAGCTCACCAAGGACCAGCGCAAGGTGTTTGACGACTCGGTGCAGGACGACAAGGAAAAAGGCCGTGAGCAGACCTTTGCCGAGCCCGAGGTGGAAGACCTTGCCGACACCGCCTGCCCGAGCTGCAGTGGCACACGCCTGAACGCCACCGCGCGTGCGGTCAGATTTGCAGGCGTGGGTATCACCGACATTGCCGCACTCTCGGTAACCGACGTGCGCCGCTGGATCGAGACCCTGCGTATCGAAGGTGGTATGACCCAGCGCGAGGCCGATATCGCCCGCGACCTGGTGCCCGAGATCCAGAGTCGCCTCGAATTTCTGGAAGAAGTGGGCCTGGGCTACCTCACGCTGGACCGGGGTGCGCCCACCCTGAGCGGCGGCGAGGCGCAGCGCATTCGTCTGGCTGCGCAACTGGGCAGCAACCTGCAGGGCGTGTGCTACGTGCTCGACGAGCCCACCATTGGCCTGCACGCACGCGACAATCAGATCCTGCTCAATGCCCTGCACAAGCTCGGCGACAAGGGCAACACGCTGGTGGTGGTGGAGCATGACGAAGACACCATCCGCCGCGCCGACCACATCATCGACATTGGCCCCAGCGCGGGCAAACGCGGCGGGCGCCTGGTGGCGCAGGGCAGCGTGGCCGACATCACGGGCGCTGAAGATTCGCAAACCGGCCGCTACCTGCTGCACGCCATGAAGCACCCGCTGCAGCTGCGCCGCAGCATGGTGGCTGGCGAGGTGAGCGCCGAGGCCACGGCCGCCTTTGCACAGTCCGAGGCGGCGGCTCCCACCGGCCGGCAGAGCGCGGCCGTCAAGAAGCGTGCGGCCCAGGCCGCATCGCTGGCGGCTGACGCGTTGACCGAGGCCAAGGAACGCGCCGCCATGCGCTGGCTCACCGTGCATGGAGCGCAGCTGCACAACCTGCAGAACGTGACCGCTACGGTGCCGCTGCACCGCCTGGTGGCGGTGACGGGGGTGAGCGGCTCGGGCAAGTCCACCCTGGCGCGCGACGTGCTGCTCGCCAATGTGCAGGCCTGGGTGCAGCAGCGCGCTACCCGCGCCGGGCGCGATGCCATGGATGCAGGCAAGGCGCCGCCGCTGGTGGGTTGTACGGGCCTGTCGGGCTTTGAGAGCATTGACCGCGTGCTCGAAGTGGACCAGACGCCCATCGGCAAAACGCCGCGTTCCTGCCCCGCCACCTACATCGGCTTCTGGGACACCATCCGCAAGCTGTTTGCCGAAACGCTGGAGGCCAAGGCCCGTGGCTATGCCGCCGGGCGCTTCAGCTTCAACACCGGCGAAGGCCGCTGCCCCAGCTGCGAAGGCGCGGGCGTGCGCACCATCGAGATGAGCTTCTTGCCCGACGTGAAGGTGCTGTGCGAAACCTGCCACGGCGCGCGCTTCAACCCCGAGACGCTGGCCGTGACCTGGCGCGGCAAGAGCATTGGCGATGTGCTGCAGATGGAGGTGGACGAGGCCGTGGGCTTCTTCGCCACCATGCCCAGCATTGCGCACCCACTGCAGCTCCTGCAGGACGTGGGCCTCGGCTACCTCACACTGGGCCAGCCGTCACCCACGCTGAGTGGTGGCGAGGCCCAGCGCATCAAGCTCGTGACAGAGCTGACCAAGGTGCGCGACGAGGTGGGCCGACGGGGCCAGAAGGCGCCGCACACACTGTATGTGCTCGACGAGCCCACCGTGGGCCTGCACATGGCCGACGTGGACAAGCTCATCCGCGTGCTGCACCGCCTGGTGGATGGCGGCCACAGCGTGATCGTGATCGAGCACGACCTGGATGTGATCGCCGAGGCTGACTGGATTCTGGACCTGGGGCCGGAGGGCGGCAACGCGGGCGGGCGCATTGTGGCTGCAGCAACGCCCGAGGCCGTGGTGGCCGCAGGCACGCACACGGGCAAGGCGCTGGCGACTGTGCTGGCACGCTGAGGCGCGCCGGCGGTGTGATGGTCGTGTGAGTGAGGGCGGCGGCAGGGTGCGAGCCCGGTGTTTGGCGCACACCCCTGTCGGCCCGTGTCCTACGCATTGCGCGGAACATGGCGCACGTGTTGTACGGGGTGGGCTTCCTACGATGGGTTTCAGGGGATCGGCTCCCCACCTTCCATCCACATCCAAGGACGCCCATCACCATGAACGCTTCTACTTTCCTCAAGACCTGTACCGCCCTCGCGGCCTCCTCTGTACTGCTGGTGGCCTGCGGCGGCGGCAATGATGACGACCCGACGCCCAGCAACGAACCTGGCGTGTTGACAGTGAGCAGCGCCACGCTCGATGGCCTCAACGGCGTGTATGGCAACGGAACGTTGAACCTCACGAACGTGGACAAGGAAAACCCCGTCGGCTCGGTGCCCGAGTTGTGTGCTTTCCGCTTTGATGGCGCCAACAAGGTAGGCTCTGCGGCGACCGCGTTTGGCGACATTCGCTATCGCCCGGATGCGACGGGTCTGCACCAGGTCTTCCTGACCTTTGACGGCAAGGAATACGCCAGTGGCGAGCCTACCGACACGGCAGTGGTGCGGGAGAGCAACCAGGTGCGCTTCAGTGGCAAGACACTGACGGCCTCCGACGGCTCGAACGCCACGCTGCGTGTGACGGGCATCGTCCCCATGCGCCCCAACCGCCCCAGCGGCTGCTAAGCCCTGGGTTCGGCATGGGGTCGGCCCTGGGAATGGGCTGACGGCCTTGCCGCAGTGGACGCCCCTTTTCTCTCGTGTAGCTTGTCTCCCTCGCCGGTCCCCGCGACCGGATTTGGCCCCGCTGCCCCGGCAGCGAGGGCTTTTTTTACGCCCTCCCGGGAAAGATGTCGGAGTGGTGTAGATGCTGCCCCGTAGCGCAATGCGACGAGACTGCGCGGTCGCGTGGAATGGTGTGTGAGGCTGCCGGACCACCGCGCCGGTTTCCTGCATATCCACATGCGAAATCCTGCGTTCGCATGCGGTGAAGAGCGCCTTAGTCTGGCGGCATGTCCAGTCTCTCGCCGGCCTCTGCCGCCCCTTCCTCACACCGTGTGCTCACGCTGCCCGAATCGCCAGCAGGGGGGGCTCCGACCATCCGGGCCAAGGCGCTGCTGTTCCATGACCCGCACTCTGTCCGGTTGCTGGTCCATGTGGACCGCATTGCGCGCAGCGATGCGTCGGTGTTGGTGGTGGGAGAAACCGGCACGGGGAAGGAGCTGATCGCACGCCACATCCATTCCCAGAGTGGCCGGCGGGGGCCGTTTGTGGCGGTCAATTGCGGTGCTTTCAGCGAGTCATTGATCGACGCCGAACTGTTCGGCCACGAGGCCGGGGCCTTCACAGGCGCCACGCAAGCGCGCGCAGGCTGGTTCGAGGCCGCGCAGGGGGGCACGCTGTTTCTGGATGAGATCGGCGACCTGCCCCAGGCGCTGCAGGTCAAGCTGCTGCGCGTGCTGCAGGAGCGCCAGGTTGTGCGCCTGGGCTCGCGCAAACCCGTCACGCTGGATGTGCGCCTCGTTGCGGCCACCAACATCGACCTGGCGCGCGCCGTCCAGGCACAGCATTTCCGTGCAGACCTCTACTACCGGCTCAACGTGGCCTCCGTAGGCTTGCCGCCGTTGCGAGAACGGCCCGGCGACATCTTGCCGCTGGCCGAGCATTTCATGGCCCTTTACGCACAGCGCCTGGGGCAGTCACCGGCCCGCTTGTCAGCCGCCGCGCTGCAAGCGCTGCTGTCGTACGCCTGGCCCGGGAACATCCGTGAGCTGGAGAACGTGGTGCACTTTGCGCTGATCGTTGCCCACATGGGGGTCATTGAGCCTGGCGATCTGAAGCTGATGCCCACCTTGCAGCCTGCGCCGGGGTTCGCGGGCATGTTCATGCCCGCCCAGGTGCCACCACGGGGTCCGCCGCCCTCCGCGTCGGCCACCGAATCGCTGCAGGCGGCGTTGCAGAGCCTGGTGGAGCAGGGCGCCCCCCGGCTGTACGAATCGGTCGAGGCGGCGCTGGTGCGCTGCGCCTTCGAGCAATCGAATGACAACCAGGTGCAGGCCGCGCGGCTGCTGGGGGTCACGCGCAACACGTTGCGCACCCTGCTCAAACGCCATGGCCTGCTGGCCGAGCCCGCCCACTCTGGCAACCATCGCCCTCTGCCGCTTCAACCGCCCAGCCACTTGCGCTACGCACAGTGAAGCTGCGGCGTTCCAGCGCCACGCAACCGCTGCCCAACCCATTCGCCACCACAACAACCCAGGGAGTTTTCATGCATCCATCTGAATCGCAACCTACGGCCTCTACATCGGGCGCTCCGCACAACACACCGCGGCGCTACTTCCTGGGCCAAGCGGGTGCAGGGCTGGCGGGCCTGGCCAGTGGCGCCGCTGTGGCTCCCTCTCTCCTGGTGGGCAGCGCGGCGGCACAGGCACAGCAGGCGGGGACTGGCGGTGCGGCTGCCGCAGGCTACGACGCGCAGTTTTTGCGCAGGTCTGAACAATTGCGCATCGACCTCGCGCGCGCCAGTGCGGCCGTGCCGATTCCTCCGCACCCTGTCAACGGTGACGATGCGCTGTATGCCAACAAGATCGGCTCGGACACCCGGGGCCTGCCCCACAATGCCCGCGGCGAGGTGGACCTGCCGGCCTGGAACCTGGCCACGGCCGCGTTCGCGTCGCGCGACCCGGCCGATTTCGAGAAGATCGTGCTCGGTGGCACACGCAAGCTGGTCAACCCCATCGGCACCCTGGCGGTGAGCCTGGACGGCCTGAACGCCGCCCAGTTTTCGCTGCCGCCCGCGCCCACCCTGGCGGGCACGCAGCGCGCGGGCGAGGCCGCCGAAATTTACTGGGTGGCGCTGCTGCGTGACGTGCCTTTCAGTGAATTCCAGGACGGCACGCGGCACGCCGATGTGATTGCCGCAGCCGACGAACTCAGCCGCGCGCCGGACTTCCACGGCCCCAAGGTCAACGGCAAGGTGACGCCGCAGACGCTGTTCCGTGGCGCGGCGTGGTACGTGGACAGCAACGACCGCACGGGGCGCACTGGCCGCTGGGCCACCCCGCCGGGCGTGACGGACGGGCCTTACATTTCACAGTTTTTGTACCGCGATGTGCCCCTGGGACCGCAAACCTTGTCGGCCCGCATCCGCACCTACACACCGGCCAACGAGTTCCTCACGGGCTATGACGAGTGGCTCAACGTGCAGAACGGCAAGGCCCCCGCCGGGCGCATTGCGTTCGACCCCACGCTGCGCTACATCGCCAACACGCGCGACCTGGCGGCCTACGCGCATGCGGCGGTGGCGTTCAGCTTTGCGGCCAACCAACTGCTGGGCACGCCGCTGTCGGCGGCGCAGCCGGGCTACGGCGGGCTGTTTGCGGGCGACAAAAGCCTGGCGCCCAGCAATCCGTACCTCAAGCTCAAGACCAGCGGCGGTGCCTCGGGCACCTTCGGCTCGGCCTACTTCCAGTCGGTGCTGTCGCTGGCCACATCGCTGGCCATCCGCGTCAACTACTACCAGAAGTGGTACGAGCAGCGCATCCTGCGCCCCGAGGCTTTTGGCGGGCTGGTGCACCACCGCCTGGCCAACCGGGTCAACGAGTACCCGATCCATGAGTCCTTCCTGGGCTCGCAGGCGTTGGAGCGCAGCCGCGCGAAGAACGGCACCTACCTGCTGCCGCAGGTGTACCCGGAGGGCGCGCCCATTCATTCGTCCTACCCCGGCGGCGCGGCCATCATCGCGGCCGTCACCGCCACGCTGCTCAAGGCGTTCTACGACGAATCCCTGGTCATCGCCAACCCGGTGCAGCCCGACCCGAGCGACCCCACGCGGCTTATCCCCTACCAGGGGCCCGCGCTCACGGTGGGGGGCGAGCTCAACAAGCTGGCGCTGAACTACGGCTCGGGCCGCACGGCCGCCGGCATCCACTGGCGCTCCGATGCCGCTGCCGCCTATGCGCAGGGCGAGGCCCTGGTCGTCAGCCTGCTGCGCGAACAAAAGCAGACCTTCCGCGAGCCGTTCGAGGGCTTCTCGTTCACACGCTTCGACGGCACCCGCATCACGATCTGATGCGCCCGCCGCTGCCGTGGTCCGCGTGGCGGGCACGGCAGCGGCGGTCTGCCGTCGTGCGCCGTCCGTTCTTGTTTCACCCCCTTGGAGTTTTTCATGACTGAAACCTTCGACACCCGCCGCGCCGAGCGCCTGGCGCATCCCACCCACGAAACCGATGTGCTGGTGATCGGCGGCGGCCCGGCCGGCACCTGGGCCGCCATTGCCGCTGCAGCCCGCGGGGCGCGCGTGATCCTGGTGGACAAGGGCTTTTGCGGCACGTCGGGCGCCACTGCACCCTCGGGCACCGGTACCTGGTGGGTGCCGCCCGACCTGCAGGCGCGCACCGCCGCCAAGGCGCAGCGCGAGGCGCCGGGCGGCTTTCTTGCCAGCCACGAGTGGATGGACCGCGTGCTCGACCAGACCTGGCACAACCTGCAGCAGCTGGCCGACTGGGGCTACCCCTTCCCGGTGGACGATGCGGGCAACGAGCGGCGCAATTCGCTGCAGGGCCCCGAATACATGCGCCTGATGCGCAAGCGGGTGAAGGCGGTGGGGGTGCGCATCCTGGACCACCACCCCGCGCTCGAACTGCTGGTAGATGCCCACGGCCAGGTGCGCGGCGCCACGGGCGTGGCAGAGCCCGGCGAAACGCCCTGGGCGGTGCACGCAGGGGCTGTGGTGCTGGCCAGCGGTGGCTGCGCCTTCCTTAGCAAGGCGCTGGGCACCGATGTGCTCACCGGCGATGGGCACCTGATGGCGGCCGAGGCGGGCGCAGCTTTTTCAGGCATGGAGTTTTCGAGTGCCTACGGCCTCGGGCCCACGTTTTCCAGTGTGACCAAATCGCTGTTCTACAACTGGGCGACTTTTCGCGAACCGGGCGGCGCCGTCATCGACGGCGCAGGCTCGTCGCAGGGCCGCAGCATCATCGCGCGGCGCCTCATCAGCGAGCCGGTGTTTGCCGTGCTCGACAAGGCCGACGGCGCGGTGCGTGCGTGGATGCGGCAGGCGCAGCCCAATTTCTTCCTGCCTTTTGACCGCCTGGGCCGGGACCCGTTCACCCAGCCGTTTCCCATCACCCTGCGGCTCGAAGGCACCGTGCGTGGCACGGGTGGCCTGCAGTTGCAGGGGCTCGACTGCGCGACCCGCGTGCCGGGGCTGTACGCCGCCGGCGACGTGGCCTCGCGCGAGCCCATCTGCGGCGGCTTTACCGGCGGCGGCAGCCACAACGCTGCCTGGGCCTTGTCCACCGGGTTCTGGTCCGGGGCCGGGGCGGCCGACCACGCACTGGCGCACCGCAGCACGCCTGCCGCCGCTCCGGTGTGGCGTGCGGGGCAGGTGGGGCTGGCGGCGCGCTCGCACGTCAGCACGGCGACCCCGCAGCGCATTGACCCGCAAGCCCTGGTGGCGGCCGTGCAGGCCGAAGTCTTCCCGCTCGAGCGCAACTGGTTTCGCAGCCGTGATGGGCTGGAGCCTTCGCTGCAGCGCCTGGACGCGCTGTGGACGCTGGCCGAGCGCAGCGCCCCCGCCTTGCCCGAGGCGCTGCGGCGCACACGCCAGGCCGTGGCCCTGCTGGCCCACGCGCGCTGGATGTACCAAAGCGCGTTGGCGCGCACCGAGACGCGGGGCATGCACCGCCGCACCGACTTTGCGCAGCTGGACCCCGCCCAGCAGCACCATCTCGTGGTGGGCGGGCTGCAGCAGGTGTGGGTGGCTCGCCTGCCAGCCGGCCGCGGCGCCTCCACCGAGCGTGAGGTGGCCGCCGCATGATCGAACTGATTGACGCAGCCCGCTGCACGGGCTGCAACATCTGTGTGGCGGTGTGCCCCACGCGCGTCTTCGATGCGGCCCCTGCCGCGTCGGGTACAGACGCTGCGGGCCTGCCGGCCATTGCGCGGCAGGCGGACTGCCAGACCTGCTTCATGTGCGAGTTGTATTGCCCGGTGGACGCGCTGTACGTGGCGCCGCAGACGGTGCCCCTGGCAACGCTTGCCGAGGCCCAGGCCGATGTGAGTCCTGCCGCGCAGCCGGCGGCCCCCCTGTGGGGCAGCTACCGCCGTGCGGTCGGTTGGGATGTGCGCGACGGCAGCACCGCACGGCTGGACCAGAGCTACCACTTGCTGGGCGCCGCGCTGCGTTGAAACCAACGGCACAAGCGCGCAGCGCCCGCACCCATGTCGCTGCACCCCAACAAAAAAGGCCACCGCGTTTGCACGCAGTGGCCTTTTTGCTGGGGTGATGTCGATGACTTTCGGGTGAATGCAGCTTTAGAGCAGATAACAAAACTCAGCGAAGCGGTTCTGGCTAGGCGCCGCGTCGCAGGCAGTACGAGTAGTACGACAAGACGCGGCAACGACGCCAGAAGAGTTTTGTTATCCGCTCTTAGCGCGCCACGCCTTGCCAGGCGGTGAAATGCCGCTCCAGCTTCTGCAGAGCGAAGTTCAGGCTCACGCCAATCGCCGTGATCGCGATGATGCCGAAGTACATGTCGCCGATGAGGAAGCTGTACTGCGCATAGATGATGAGGTAGCCCAGCCCGGCCTTCGCCCCCACCATTTCCGCGGCGATCAGCACCAGCATGGCCGACGCGGCAGCCAGGCGGATGCCGACGAAGATCGTGGGCACCGACGCGGGCAGGATGACCTTGACGAACAGCTGGCGCGGCGTGGCGCCCATGGTGCGGGCGGACTTGACCAGCAGCGGGTCTACCTGCCGCACGGCGGCGATGGTGTTGAGCAGCAGCGGCCAGGCGCAGGCATAGACCACGATGGACAGCTTGGACACCTCGCCGATGCCCAGCAGCAGCAGGAACACCGGCAGCAGCGCCAGCGGCGCGGTGTTGCGCAGCAGCTCGATCAGCGGGTTGAGCGCCTGGCCCAGCCGCTGGTACCAGCCGATGGCCAGACCCAGCGGAATCGCGGCCACGACGGCGATCGACAGGCCGCCGAGCGAGCGTGCCAGGCTGATGAAGGTGTGCTCCCACAGCTGGCCGTTTTGCGCCAGCACCCAGCCCGCGGCCAGCACTTCGGTCAGGGGCGGCAGGAAGGTCGGGTCGGTCAGGCCCAGGCGGGGCGCCAGCTCCCACAGCACGGCCAGCGCCAGCACCAGGCCGGAGCGCCAGGCGCCGTTGGCCACGCGGCGGGCCAGGCGCAGCCACACGGTGGGCAGCGCCTGTGCGGCATGGGGCAGGGCGGTTGCGGGTTGCTGCGCAGCGTGCGCGGGCAGTGCGATGTCAGACATGGTGGGACTCCTTGATCGCGGGTTGGGCGGCGATGCGGCTGCGGCGTTCGTGGCGCGCGGAGGCGACCTCGTCGTGTAGCAGGCCCCAGATGCGGTGGCGCAGCTCGCCGAACAGCGGCAGCGAGCGGATGTCGTCGGTCTCGGCGCGCAGCGATTCGGGGATGTCCACGATCTCCTTGATGCGGCCGGGGCGGGTGGTCATGACCGCCACGCGCTGGCCCAGCACCACGGCCTCGTCGATGCCGTGGGTGATGAACACGATGGTCTTGCCGGTGCGCTGCCAGATGTCCACCAGCTCTTCCTGCAGCGTCTCGCGGGTCTGCGCGTCCAGCGCGGCAAAGGGCTCGTCCATCAGCAGCACCTGGGGCTCGTAAGCCAGGCTGCGGGCAATCGCCACGCGCTGCTTCATGCCGCCCGAGAGCTCGTGCGGGTAGCGCTGCGCGAAGTCGGACAGCCCCACCAGCTGCAGGTAATGCGCGGCTTTTTCGCGGCGCTCGCGCTTGCCCAGGCCCGCGACTTCGAGGCCGAAGGCCACGTTGTCCAGCGCGGTGAGCCAGGGGAACAGCGCGTACTGCTGAAACACCACGCCCCGGTCCCGCGCGGGGCCGGTGATGGCCTTGCCGTCGATGAGCACCTGGCCGCTGGTGGGCGGCGTGATGCCCGCGAGCAGGTCGAGCAGGGTGGACTTGCCGCAGCCGCTAGGGCCCACCAGCACCAGGAACTCGCCGGGGCGGATGTCGAGCGTCACGTCCTGCACGGCCACGAAGCGCTTGGATGGGCCGCCGTCGTCGGCGCGCACGGTGAACTCCTTGGTCACATGCTCGAAGCGGATCTTGGCCGGCGCGTTGGTCGCGGCAGCGGCCGCGGTGTGGGGATGAATGGCGTTTGTCATTTGCTGGCTGCCAGTTTGTCCACGCCGCCGTTGGAGTAGGGGTTGAAGGCGTTGGTGTACAGGTCGGCGGCCTTGAGCTGGCCGGGCTTGACCACCTCGTCCTTCACCAGCCAGTCCACCCAGATCTGCAGTTCCTTGTCGGTGATGAGGCCGCCCTTGCCGGCCACGCCGGTGCTCTTCCAGTACTGGATGGCGTCGGCGGTCTCGGCGCGTTTGCGGCCTTCGATGATCTTGGTGTAGCGCGCCCGCACTTCGGCGGGCGGTGTGTTGCGCGCCCATTCGATGGAGCGGGCCAGGGCCGATACCAGGTGGCGGCTGGTGTTGGGGTTCTGCTCGATGAACTTGTTGTGCAGCACCAATGCGCCGCCGGTGAAGTTGCCGAACAGGTCGCGGTCCTTGAACAGCGGGCGGATGCCGCCGCGCTCCAGCGCCTTGTCGCGCAGCACGCCGCCGAGCGTGGAGACTTCGACATGCCCCTGGCGCAGCGCCTGCTCGCCAGTGACGGGCGGCGTGGCCACCAGCGTGACCTGCTTGGCCTCGGCGTTGGTGAGTTTGCCGCGCTCCAGGTATTCGCGCAGCATGAACTCGTGGTGCGCGCCCAGCGTGTTCACCGCGACCTTCTTGCCGATGAGGTCGCGCGGGCCCTTGATGGGGCTGTCGTCCTTCACGTAGTAGCCGTTGTAGGTGTTGTCGTCCGAGCCGTAGTAGCCCAGCACGGCCTTGACCGGCGCCTTCTTGGCCGCGAGCTTGATGATGGCGCCGTAGAAGGCCCCGCCAATGTCCACGTCGCCGGTCACCACGGCCTGGATGTCCTGCGGGCCGCTGATGGTGTTGCCCACCCATTTGGATTTGAGCGGTGCGAGGTAGCCGAGGTCTTCGGCCAGTTCGATCCAGACTACCTGGCCGGCCCAGCCCTGGTAGCGGATTTCGGATTTCTCCAGGTTCTGCGCGGCGGCAGGGGCCGCCAGGCCCAGCGCCAGCGCGGAGACCAGCAGGAAGCGTTTCGACAGATCGAGCATGGGGAGTTCCTTCGTTGCAGTGGTTCAGTGAGGTGTGCAGTGCAGTGCGTGTGCATTCACTCGGACCGGGCGCCGTTGCCGCGGCCTGAGACCCTGTGCCTTTCGCAACCCGCGTGCCATGGCGTCGAGGCTGCTTATGCGGAAATCGCGCATGGCTCCGGGGCGCTGCGCCTGCCCCGCCTTTGCGCTGCGTCGCTGGGGTAAACGCACCTTGCGGCGTTGACGCGTATGGCAGCTGACAGCAGTCGGGGGCGCCACGGCTGGGGTGCGAGCGCCTGTGCACGGCTGCTGGATTTGCAGCAGGGCGTGTGCGCTTTGGCGCCCATTGCTGAAAAGCCAGCAGCGGCCGCGGGGCGCTGCAAAGCGGCGCAGGGGTGTGGTGGATGCGCTGGGAGGCGGACGGTCGGCACAATGGCGCGATGACGACCCCACCCCCGCGCCACGCCGTGGTCTGGCTGCAGGCCGATGCGCCGCCCAAGCCGGCCGTGGATGCGCCCTGCAATGGCTGCGGCCTGTGCTGCCTGGCCGAGCCCTGCCCGCTGGGCATGCTGGTGTCACGCCGCCGCCGGGGTGCCTGCGTGGCGCTGCGGTGGGACGATGCGCACGCACGGTACCTGTGCGGCATGGTGGCCGACCCGGGCGAGGTCACGGGCCTGCGGCAGCGATGGTTGATGGCGCCGCTGGCTTGGTTGGCGCGGCGGTGGATTGCGGCGGGCGTAGGGTGCGATGCGGATGTGGCGACCACCGACGTGCCGCGCCCGTGAACTGGGTGGTGGCTGGCCAGGGAACTGTTGGCGGGATGGGGCAGCAGGCGGTGCGCTACGCAGCGCCTGGAAGGTGGTTGCTATTAAAAATATAGCTGCTAGCGCTTGCCTATCAAGCAGTAGAGGGCTTTTTTAAATCAAATCTCCGTTATCGGAGCGGCACAGCAGCAACGCCGTGTGCTCGCCGACTGCTCTATGAGCGGTCAGTTGGCCAGGGCGTCTACCGCGCTGCGCCGCGCCAGGTGCACGCCCGCCAGCATGCAGCGCACCGACCCGCCCGCCAGTTCGATGGTGGGCACGGCCAGCGGCAGCAGCGTGGCGCTGCGTTCGATGACCGCCTTCTGCGCAGCGGTCAGGCTGGCGGCGGCGCGCGACGACAGGGCCAGCACGCGGCCCTGGGCGCCGGTCAGCTCCAGCGCGTTGCCGGCAAATTCGCCGATCTGGTGGGCGCTTAGCTCGATGACGTCGCGGCCGGTTTCGCGCAGCCGCTCGCGCACGGCGTCGCGCCGCGTGGCGTCGGTGATCAGGTGGAACCCGCCCAGCGCGAAGTCGGTGCCCACGCAGAGCATCACGTTGCTGTGGTAGCACGGCCGGCCCTGCGCATCGGCCGTGGCAAAGGCCATCGGCTCGTAGTTGAAGTGGGTGCAGAACCGCTCCAGCGCCACCGGGTCGGCGCGGTTCGATTGCGCGGTGTAGGCGATGCGGCCGATGTGGTCGAGCACCATCGCGCCGGTGCCCTCCAGGAACATGCCGTCGGCCTCCAGTCCCGAGTAGTCGATCACGTCCTGTACCCGGTACTCGGCCTTGAGCAGGTCCAGCACGTCGCTGCGGCGCTCGCGCCGCCGGCTGGCGGCGTACATCGGGTACACGGCCACATGGCCGCCGGCGTGGGTGGAGAACCAGTTGTTGGGGAAGACCGCATCGGGCGCGTGGCGCTCGCCCAGGTCGTCGAACAGGTGCACGCGCACACCGGCGGCTTCGAGTTGCGCGGCGGCCTGCGTCACCTCGGTGTATGCCTGGCGCGCGATGTCGTCCGGGGCTGCGTTGGTGGTTACGGACTGAAAGGCGTTGTCGTGCGCGGTGTCCGGGTTGGGGTGAAAGCGGTGGGGGCGGACCATCACGACGGCGGATGGGGCTTGGGCAGAGGCGGGTGAGGGCATGGCGGTCAGTGGTTGCAAGATGTCTGCAAGGTGGCGGTGCATGAATTTTCCGAACAGTGCCAACCAACCAAAAGACTTAAAACTGATCGAAATGCAGCAAAATCTGGCGTTTTGATCACCCAGAGGCCCACTATGAACAGACTGGACGACACCGACCGCGAAATCCTCAGCATCCTGCGGGCCGACGCGCGCACGCCCGTGGCCACGCTGGCGCTCAAACTGCGCGTCTCGCGCGGCACCGTGCAGAACCGGCTGCACAAGATGGAGGAGGGCGGCGTCATCGTGGGCTACACCGTGCGCCTGCGGCCCGACTCCGAGCCCCAGCGCATCCGCGCCTGGATGAGCATCGCGGTCGAAGGCAACGCAGCGCCCGAGGTGATCCGCACGCTGCGCGGCGAGCCCATGGTGGGCACGCTGCACACCACGAACGGCCGTTGGGACATCGTGGCCGAGGTGCGGGCCGAGAGCCTGGAGGCCTTCGACGCGGCGCTGGGGCGCATCCGCTTGACGCCGGGCATTGCGAACACCGAGACGAGCATCCTGCTGTCCACGTACAAGGCTTGAGCCCCAAGGTTGGCGGACGGCGATGGTCGGCACACGACCGTCCAGTCAGCGCAGCGCCTGAAGGGGGTCGTGCCACATTGGCGACACCGGCTAGGGGGTTTCCGCATCACCGTCGTCAGGCCCGCTGCAGTCCAATGGCGAAGTCTTTGTTTTGCCTTTCAGGAGCCCCGCCATGCAACGTCGCCAGATCATCCAATGGGGAGCCGCCAGCCTCGTTGCCCCCGCATTCGTGGCGCAGGCCCAGAGCTTTCCGAACAAGCCCATCAAGCTCGTGATCGCCTTCCCGGCCGGTGGCCCCACCGACATCACCATGCGCTCTCTGGCCGACAACGCCAGCAAGATCCTGGGCCAGCCCGTCATCGTCGAAAACAAGCCCGGCGCGGGCGGCACGCTGCCCGCGCAGGCCTTGCAGACCGCCGCTGCGGACGGATACACCGTGGCGCAGATCCCGCTGGGCGTATTCCGCCTGCCCTACACCACCAAGATCAACTGGGACCCGGTGAAGGACATCAGCTATGTGCTGAACGTCACCGGCTATGCGTTTGGGCTGGTGGTGCCTGCCGACTCCCCGCTCAAGACCTGGACGCACTTCGTGGCCTGGGCCAAGGCCAACCCCGGCAAGCTCAGCTACGGCTCCACCGGCACCATGACCAGCCCGCACCTGACGATGGAACTCATCGCCCAGCAGCTGGGCCTGGAGCTGCTGCACGTGCCCTACAAGGGCAGTGCCGACCTGATGCAGTCCATCCTGGGCGGGCAGATCATGGCGGCGGCCGACTCCACCGGTTTTGCTCCGCAGGTCGAGGCGGGCAAGCTGCGCGTGCTCAACACCTGGGGCGCAGAGCGCCTGGCCAAGTTCCCCGATGCGCCCACGCTCAAGGAGCTGGGGCTGAATCTGGTGCAGAACTCGCCCTTTGGCATCGGCGCACCCAAGGGCACGCCCGATGCGGTGGTCAAGCGCCTGCATGATGCCTTCAAGCAGGCGATGGAGCAGGAGAGCTACCGCACCGCCCTGGCGCGCTATGACATGGTGCCGATGTACATGAGCACGGCGGCGTACAAGAAGTTTGCGCAGGACACCTTCACGCGCGAGAAGGCCCTGGTCGAAAAGCTGGGCTTGGCCAAGCCCGCTTGAGAGCCCAACCCTCGGAGGGGGCAAAGGCGTTCCGTGTGATGATCCGTGCAGACATTGAACGGAACATCTATGGCATCCCCCTCCGACAGCATCAGCATGGCCCTGTTTTGCGACTTTGAAAACGTCGCCCTGGGCGTGCGCGATGCGCAGTATGAAAAGTTCGACATCAAGCCCATCCTGGAGCGCCTGCTGCTCAAGGGCTCCATCGTGGTCAAGAAGGCCTATTGCGACTGGGAGCGCTACAAGGGCTTCAAGGCCACCATGCACGAGGCGAACTTCGAGCTGATCGAGATCCCCCACGTGCGCCAGTCGGGCAAAAATTCGGCCGACATCCGCCTGGTGGTGGACGCGCTGGACCTGTGCTACACCAAGTCGCACGTGAACACCTTCGTCATCATCAGCGGCGACTCGGACTTTTCGCCGCTGGTCTCCAAGCTGCGCGAGAACAACAAACAGGTGATCGGCGTGGGCGTGAAGCAGTCCACGTCCGATCTGCTGATTGCCAACTGCGACGAATTCATCTTCTACGACGACCTGGTGCGCGAAAACCAGCGCGCCCAGGCGCGCCGCCAGAACCCCGGCAACAACAACCCGCCCGCCCCACGCCGCAGCGCTGAAGAAGAGCGCAGCCGCAAGGAAACCCAGGATGCACGCCGCACCCAGGGCGTCGAACTGGCGGCCGAGACCTTCGAAGCCCTGCTGTCGGAGCGCGGCGACACGGGCAAGATCTGGGCCTCGGTGCTCAAGGAGGCGATCAAGCGGCGCAAGCCCGATTTCAGTGAGGGCCGATACGGCTTCCGCACGTTTGGCAATCTGCTGGAAGAAGCGCAGGCGCGCGGGCTGCTGGAGTTTGGGCGTGACGAAAAATCGGGTGCGTACGTGTACCGCAGCCACGGTCAGTCCACGGGGGCGGCGGCGCCAGCACGGTCCGAGGCAGGGAGCGAGCGGGTCCCCCAGGGCGCGTCGGTGCGGCACGACTTCCATGCGGTGGCCACTGCGCCCGACCTGCCCGCTGGCGGCAGCGATGGTCAGGGGCCTGCCGGGCGCAGCCGAGGCCGCCGCAGCGAGGGGGTAGACCGCGCGGACATGCGCAACGCACCCCGCAGCGAGTCGCACGAGCCCGAGCAGGCCGATGCCCCCGCAGAGCGCCCAGCAAGCCGGTATTTCAGCCAGCCGGTCGCGGCCGAGGCCGCGCCGCTACCGGATGCCTTTCCCGAGGCCGACGATGGCGCCTCGCCTCCGGCCGGACTGGCTCCCGCAGAACCCGATGGCGTCGATGCTGCAGCACCCCGCCGCAGCCGGGCTCGCAGCAAGGGCGATAGCAGCAGCGGCAGTAGCGCAGGCGGTGCCGGCCGCAAAACCGCAGCGCCCCGTGCGCGCGGCCCGCGTGCCGTGGCGGATGCAAGCGATGCCGCGGGTTCGCAGCCGTCGGCAACCGCCGCGCCAGAGCCAACCGCACCCGACGCGGAGGGTGCAGCGCCCACCAAACCGTCCGCTGCGCGCCCGCGCAGCCGGACCCGCAAACCTGCGGACAAACCGGCCGAGTGACGGCTACTGGGCGGCTGCGGTAGGGGTAGTGGCCGTGCGCAGTAACGCCAACCGCTCGCGCACTTCCCCATAGCTGGGCGGCGTGCAGCCTGCCCGCTCCACGCAGTGGCTGGCGCTGGCCAGCGCGTGGTGCAGCACGGCGAGCAAACGGGCTTCGGTGACGGGGGCCGTCAGGCCACCAGGACGCAGTGCCAAGGCCTCTTCGCCGCGCTCCGGACCCGCCAGCAGGGCGGTGATCAAACCCGCCAGAAAACAGTCGCCTGCGCCCACGGTGTCCACCACCGTGAGCGGCATTTCCTCACGCGCATGCACGGCCCGCCCGTCGCGTTGCAGCAGCCAGGCGCCGCCGGGCCCCAGGGTCAGTGCCAGCCATTGGGCGGGCGTCTGGCGCAGCAGGTGGCGGGCACGTTGCAGCGCATCGGCGCCCGGCACCGCCAGCGCTTCCAGGTCATCGTCGCTCACCTTGATGAGGTGGGCCTGTTGCAACGCGGCCATCACATTGGTGCGGTAGGCGGGCGCGTCGTCCACGGCGGACAGGCGCAGGTTGGCGTCTACCACCACCATGCGCCCGGCAGCGCGCTGCGCGGCCAGCCAGGGCAGGTAGATGGCGGCGTCCTGCGCCACCAGCGCCAGGCAGCCCGTGGCCACCACCTGCAGGTGGGGCTGGGCGGCGCACGCGGCAATGAGCGCATCGGCCGTCACCTGGCGGTCGGCCACGCCGTCGCGGTAGAAGCTGTAGCTGGCCTTGCCCTCGGTATCCAGTGCGGCCAGTGCCAGCGCGCTGGGCGCACGCACCGGCGCTGGGGCGGCCAGGGCCACGCCCGCCTCCTGCAAGCCGTGGGCCAGTTGGCGGCCCAGCAGGTCGCCCGACAGCGGGTTGAGGTAGAGCGTGCCCACGCCCTGCAGGCCCAGCGCACGCGTGAGGTTGTAGACCGCGCCGCCCGCGCAGGGCTTGAGGCGGCCATCGGGCTCTTCGATCAGGTCAAACAAGGCCTCGCCCGCCGTGGCCACCCGCAGCGGCGGTGCGGTGTGGGCGGGGCTGGAGTCGGCGGACTGGATAGGGAAAACCATAAGTAAATCCACTTGATTTATTAACTCGTTGGCCACTATAGTTCGATCCCATCCACCCGACAAGAGTGGTTCACCTGCCAGCCGCGCAGTACGGGGCCGACAGGAATCTGCCATCCCAACACCCGGAGACAACACCATGCAACGCACCCCCGCCTTCGCGCTTTCTGCCCTTGCCCTCACCGGCGCCCTGGCCTGCGGCCTGGCCCAGGCGCAGACGTCCGAGCCCGTCATCGGCCTCATCACCAAGACCGAGACCAACCCCTTCTTTGTGAAGATGAAAGAGGGCGCCACGGCCGAGGCCAAGAAGTTGGGTGCCAAGCTGGTGTCGGCCGCAGGCAAGACCGATGGCGACAACGCGGGCCAGGTCACGGCCATGGAGAACCTGATCGCCGCCGGTGCCAAGACCATCCTCATCACCCCCAGCGACGCCAAGGCCATCGTGCCCGCGATCAAGAAGGCGCAGGCGCGCGGCGTGATGGTGATTGCGCTCGACAGTCCCACCGAGCCCATGGATGCGACCGACGCGCTGTTTGCCACCGACAACTACAAGGCCGGCGAGCTGATCGGCCAGTACGCCAAGGCCGCCGCTGCAGGCAAGAAGCCCGTGATTGCCACGCTGGACCTGTTCCCCGGCCACCCGGTGGGCGCGCAGCGGCACAACGGTTTCCTGAAGGGCTTTGGCCTGCAGGCCAACGATGCCAAGAGCAATGAGCTGTCGCGCCCCGCCGAAGTGGTGTGCATGGCCGACAGCTTTGGTGACCGCGCCAAGGGCCAGACCGGCATGGAAAACTGCCTGCAGAAGAACCCTGACATCAACATCGTCTACACCATCAACGAGCCCGCTGCCGCCGGTGCCTACAACGCACTCAAGGCCGCAGGCAAGGAGAAGAACGTGCTCGTCGTCTCGGTGGACGGTGGCTGTGCGGGCATTGCCGACGTGGGCAAGGGTGTGATCGCCGCCACCAGCCAGCAGTACCCACTGCGCATGGCCGCCATGGGCGTGGCGGCAGGCGTGGAATACGCCAAGACCGGCAAGAAGGTCAGCGGCTACACCGACACCGGCGTGACGCTGATCGCTGCCAAGCCCATGGCGGGCGTGGACAGCAAGGATGTGAAGACCGGCACCGACCTGTGCTGGGGCGCCAAGTAAGAGCCGTTCTCAAAACTCTTCTGGCGTCGTTGCTGCGTCTTGTCGTACTACCGTACTGCCTGCGACGCAGCGCCTAGCCAGAACCGCTTCGCTGAGTTTTGCGAGCAGCTCTGAAAAAACGCCTTCTCTCTGAGAGTCACCTCATCCACCCGCACGGAGCCGCCATGTCCTCGACCGCTTCCAAACTACCGCCCCTGGCCACGCTGGGGCCGTTCATCGCGCTGATCCTGGCGTGCGCCTTTTTTGCCACGCAGAGCGAGCGTTTCCTGTCGGCGCAGAACTTCGCGCTCATCCTGCAGCAGGTCATGGTGGTGGCGGTCATCGCCATTGGCCAGACGCTGGTCATCCTCACCGCAGGCATCGATTTGTCGTGTGGCATGGTCATGGCGCTGGGCGGCATTGTGATGACCAAGATGGCGGCGGACTACGGCCTCTCGGCCCCCGTGGCGATTGCCTGCGGTATGGCGGTGACCATGCTATTCGGGTTGATCAACGGCCTGCTGGTCACCAAGATCAAGCTGCCACCCTTCATCGTCACGCTGGGCACGCTCAACATCGCGTTTGCCGCCACGCAGCTGTACTCGGGCGCGCAGACGATCACCGACATCCCGGCCGGCATGACCGCGCTGGGCAACACCTTCCAGCTGGGGCAGACCGCCATCGTGTGGGGGGCCGTGCTCATGCTGGCCCTGTACCTCGTCACCTGGTTTGCGCTGCGCGAGACTGCGCCCGGCCGCCACGTGTACGCCGTGGGCAACAGCCCCGAAGCCACACGCCTCACCGGCATTGCCACCGACAAGGTGCTGCTGGGCGTGTATGTGCTGGCCGGCCTGTTCTACGGCATCGCATCGGTACTGTCGGTGGCCCGCACCGGCGCGGGTGACCCGAATGCGGGTCAGACCGAGAACCTCGACGCCATCAGCGCCGTGGTGCTGGGCGGCACCAGCCTGTTTGGCGGGCGCGGCATGATTTTGGGCACGCTGGTGGGGGCACTGATTGTGGGCGTGTTCCGCAATGGACTCACGCTGATGGGCGTGTCGTCGGTGTACCAGATCCTGGTGACCGGCATCCTCGTGATCCTGGCCGTGGCCACCGACCAACTCTCGCGCAAAGGAGTGCGTTGATCATGACCAACTCCCCACACACCACGAACGCCCCGCTGGTCATGCAGGCCAAGGGCCTGGTCAAGCGCTACGGCCAAGTTACTGCACTCGACGGCGCCGACTTTGAGCTGCGCGCTGGTGAAATCCTGGCCGTGATCGGCGACAACGGCGCGGGCAAGTCGAGCCTGATCAAGGCGCTGTCGGGCGCCACCGTGCCCGACGAAGGCGAGATTCTGCTCGACGGCCAGCGCATCCAGTTCAAGAGCCCCATCGATGCGCGCCGCGCGGGCATCGAAACCGTGTACCAGGACCTGGCCGTGGCCCCAGCCATGACGATTGCCGAAAACCTGTTCCTGGGTCGCGAACTGCGCCGCCCCGGACTGCTTGGCAGCGCGCTGCGCATGCTCGACAAGAAGAAGATGCTGGAAGAAAGCGTGGCCCGCATGGCCGAGCTGAAGGTCGGCATCCGCTCCATGACGCAGGCGGTGGAGACACTCTCGGGTGGCCAGCGCCAGTGCGTGGCCGTGGCGCGCGCGGCAGCCTTTGCGCGCCATGTGGTCATCATGGACGAGCCCACCGCCGCCCTGGGCGTGAAGGAGGGCAACATGGTGCTGGAGCTGATCCGCCGCGTGCGCGACAAGGGCCTGCCCGTGATCCTCATCAGCCACAACATGCCCCACGTGTTCGAGATTGCCGACCGTATCCATATCGCCCGCCTGGGCAAGCGTGCGGCCGTGGTCAACCCCAAAAAGATCAGCATGAGCGACACCGTGGCCGTGATGACGGGCGCCATGGCAGCGTCCGACCTGCCCGCAGAATGCCTTGCCTGAAACGCCTCCCATGCTGAAGAACATTGATCCGCTGCTGACCCCCGACCTGCTCAAGGTACTGGCCGAGATGGGCCATGACGACGCCATCGTGCTGGCCGACGCCAACTTCACGGCCATGAGCCTGGGCGCAGGCAAGCCGGTGCTGCGCCTGCCTGGCATTGGCATGGCGCGCGCTGTGCAGGCCGTGGCCAGTGTGCTGCCCTTGGCACAGGATGTGCCGCACCCCGTGGCTTACATGCAGGTGGGTGGCACCGAGGTGCCGTACCGCTCAGCCCTGCAGCGCGAAACCATGGACGTGTTGGCGCGCGAGGGCGTGGCCAGCGAGCAGGCCGAGGGTGTGGAGCGTTTTGCGTTCTACGAGCGCGTCAAAAAAGCCTATGCCATCGTCGTCACCGGCGAGCTGCAGCCCTGGGGCAACTTCCTGCTGCGCAAGGGCGTCATCGGCGACACTCTGAACGCCTGACCGTTTCATCACCATGCTGGACACCGACGCTTCTCCCTCTGCCGTTGACAACACTGCCGCCAGCCCCGCGCTGCTGCGCCAGCGCGGCTCCAACCACGTGGGGCTGCGCCAGTTCAACGAGCGGGTGGTGCTGCAGGCGCTGCGCACCCACGGCAGTCTGGCCAAGGCCGAGATGGCGCGGGTCACGGGACTCACGGCGCAGACCATCGGGCTCATTACTGCGCGGCTCGATGAAGACCAGCTGCTGCGCCGCGAAGCCCCGGTGCGTGGCCGCGTGGGCCAGCCTTCGGTGCCGATTGGCCTGAACCCCGACGGCGCCTTTGCCATCGGCATCAAGATCGGCCGCCGCAGCGCCGACTGGCTGCTGGTCGACTTCACCGGCCATGTGCGCGAGCGCATCGTGCTCGACTACGCCTTCCCCGACATCGACGTGCTGTTGCCCGCTATCCGCACGCACCTGAACCAGCTGCTCGACGGCCTGGGCCCGCTGCGCTCGCGCGTGGTGGGTGTGGGCGTGGCAGCGCCGTTCCAGCTCGGCGGCTGGCACCGCATGCTGGGGCTGACCGAGGCCCAGTCCGAAGCCTGGAACAACATCGACCTGGCCGAGCAGGTGCAGCAGATGACCGAGCTGCCCGTGAGCTTTGCCAAGGACACCTCCGCCGCCTGCGTGGCCGAGCTGCTGCAGGGGCGCGGGCGCGACATCCCGAGTTTTCTGTACCTGTTCATGGACACCTTTGTGGGCGGCGGGCTGGTCATCAACTCGCACCTGCACCGGGGCCTGCACGGCAACGCAGGTGCGGTGGCCTCGCTGCCGCTGTCACCCGCCCAGCCGGGCCAGGCGCCCGCGCAGCTCATCAGCCAGGCATCGCTGTGGGAGCTGGAGCAGCGCTTTCGCGAACATGGCCTCGACCCTATGGCCGCCTACGACAAGCGTGTGCTGCAGGCCCCGTGGCTAGAACACAGCCGGGGCTGGATTGCGCGCGCTGCGGCGGGCCTGGCGCACTGCATCGTCTCGGCCACCGCGTTTTTGGACCTGGATGCCGTGGTGGTCGATGGCGCCGCAGCCCCCGAGCTGCTGCAGGCGCTGTGCGAAAGTGCCCGCCACGCGCTGGCCGACTACAACTGGGAAGGCCTGCACCAGCCCCCCCGGCTGGAGCTGGGCACCATGGGCTCGGACGCCCGCGCGCTGGGTGGGGCGCTGCTGCCGCTGCATGCGTGTTTCGCGCCGGATACGGACATCTTCCTCAAGGCCTGAGAAGGGCGTGGGGTTGTGAAGTTTTGCTATTAAAAATATAGTTATTTGCGCATATCCCTCAAGCGCTAGGCCATATTTCTATTCAAATTTCTCGGCCAAGGCTGCTTCAGGCTCAGCTCCCGCTGCGATCCAGACCCGCCAGGATCGCCCGTGCCACTTCGGCAAACCCCGCGCCACGTTCGCCCTGGGTCACATAACGCGGCAGGTGCTGCAGTTGTGGCACAAAGCGCGCGATGTTGGCCACCCCCACGCTGTGGGGGAAGTGCTCGAACATGAGCTGGTCGTTGGTCGAGTCGCCCACATACACCCAGCGGTCGATCTCCGCGTCGAGGTCGCGTCCCAGCAACTCGCGCACGATCCAGCGCGCGCCCTCCAGCTTGTTGTGCGCGCCGAACCAGCCGTTGATGTGGATGCTGCTCACGGTGGCGTTCATGCCTGCGGCGCGCAGGATCGCCACGCATTGGTCGATCCGCTCTTGGGGCAGGTGTGTGAACTCACTGTGGTCGATGGCGATGTCCGTTTCGCGTCCGGGCGAGTCGGTCGCGCGGCGGGCGCCGGGCACCCTGGCTTCGATGTCAGCCAGCACTTGCTGCATGCGGGCGAAATGGGCTGCGCGCGTGGCTGCATCCTGCTGATATCGTTTTAATAGCGCATCGCGCTTTTCCAGAGAGCGCTGCAGGGCCACAGCACCATTCTCGGCCACGATGGCATCCACAGGCCAGGCGGTCGCAAAGGGCTCGCTCCAGCCTACGGGGCGACCCGTGATGGGGATCACGGCCAGTCCCCGGGCCTTGAGCGACTCCATCGCCTGCACCACGTGCGCAGGCACAACCCCCTCCGTGGTCAGCGTGTCGTCGATGTCGGTGAGCAGGCCGACTAGGCGGGCGGGAGGATTCCAGGTACTCAACGGAAGCATGGGGGAACGAGAAGGCATAGGGATGGCGAGAGGGGGCGTTGGTGAAAGTCGCGGAGGGCTGTCGCTCGGGCTTGCACCTTTTTCTGTGGACGAAGAGATGGCTGCTTCTAACGGACACTTTGGGCAGGTTGCCCACGCGCCAGGCTCGGGAGTTTCTCTGCGACCCTTTCGGGGGGCATGGGCACCATGTCCCCGCCACGGAACTCGAATAGCTGCAGGGTGGCCAATGGGACCTGTTCCAGGCCACGGCCCTTTTCGTCCACGACGTGCAAATCGCCTGGCTGCGGCTTTGGCGCAAACAGGTCGGCGGTGTTTCTGGCGCGGATCAGTACAGAGCGTTTGTATCCATCATCGGTGCCTCCGAACTCTGGGACTACGAATATGGCCTGCCGCTCTTTGTCGAGCGACAGCGCAAAGCGATACAGCGTGTCCCAATACGCCAGGTTGGGCCTGAGCGCCTGGGTCTCCTGCGCATGCACACCCGCCAGGGCTGCAACAAGCGCAGCGCTTCCGGCAAGGGCAGCAGCAGGGCGTGCCTCTCGGGGCCAGATGGCCGCCAGACAGGCCGAAAACGCAATCCACGGCACGAACAGATAGCGGTCTGGACTGTGAATTCCCGGAAAAGCCGTCAGCGGTATCAGCGGCAGCAGGACGATGCCCAAGGACACGAAGAACACAGGCGCATGGAGGCGGCGCTTCACGGCCGCAAGACACAGAAGGCCGAGAAATACAACGGCAAGGATGTTGCCGGGCGGTTTGGAGCCGAGGAGCAATTTGGGAACCCGGAGCAACTGGCGCAGGGCCTCGCTGGCATCGAAAACCCCTTGGCTGTAGCCGCCCACGAGGCGCCCAAGTAGCAGGTAGCGCCACCCTATGTAGACCAGTGCAATCAGCACAAACGGTATCAGAGCACGCACCCGTTGCTGCCGCGTGCCCACGGGCAGGAAGGGCAAGAGGACGACCAGGGGTACATAGACTTCCTTGCAGGTAGTCGCCAGCAGGTAGGCCAGGGTCGACAGCCCCAGCCAGTATCCGCGCCCGCCTTTGAGATACCGAGTCCACCCCAGTATCGACAGCATGGCGAACACGAAGCCGGTCGCATAGTGCCCATGCATCAGTCCCGCCGCGATGTGGGCAGTGGGCTTGCCAAGCAACAGCGCAACGGCACCGATCAGCGCGGGCAGGGGCGCCAGCCACTGCCGCAACACGGCGTAGAACAGCGCTGCACCCAGCGCAACGATGAGCAGCAGGTGCGCATAGTGGCCCGCGGCGGCCATGCCGAACAGGCTCAGGTTGATGTCGTAGAACAGCAGGTTCCACGGAGCGACATTGGCGCTGGAGTGCCCCTGGGCAATGTGGGGCTCCAAGAAATATTGCCAGGGTGTGTGTTGGGCGGCGTAGCTCAGGTGGGCGCCGTCATCCCAGCGCCAAGATCCCTGGAGTGATGCGCCATGGGCCAGCAGGGTGAGCAGGGACAGAAGCAGTGTGGCGCCGAGATATTCGATCCAGGGGTGGCGGTCGATGCGCTCGCGCAGCGCGAGCCGCGCGGCTCTCAATGCTTGAACGTCCATCGCCAATGGAGGAGGAAAGTGAGCGCCGGAAGCGCGACGAAGACCAGTCCGAGCCCCACCAGGTAATGCCAGCCTGCCCAAGCCGCAAACCCGCTGACCAGCACGGTGATCGCAAGCCCGGCCAGGGATACAAGGAGAAAGCGCCCGTATTGCCCCAGTGATGCCTCTGTCTTGAAGTTCCAGCGGCGGTTTGCCCAATAGGAAAAGCTGTTGGCCGCCACAAACGCGATGGCGTTGGCGATGGACGGGTGAACCCCGAAGCGCTCGACGGACAAGACAACGACGGCCGTATGGATCAGCGTATTGATCACACCGATGCCAGAAAACTTGGCAATCTTGCCCGCCAAGGAGTCAGGAGCGATCCGGAAAGTCATAGAGGTCGCGAATAATATAAATGGGCCGCTGCTTCACTTCCCCGTAGATGCGGCCGATGTACTCACCAAGCACGCCAAGCCCCGCGAGCTGCAGTCCACCGAGGAACAGGACGGATGTGATCAGGGAGGCGTAGCCCGGCACATCACGCCCCAGGATCAAAGTCTTGAGCAACAGGAAGATGGCATAGACGAGGGCCAGGGCGGAAATGGTGGAGCCGATGTAAGTCCAGATGCGAAGCGGGACCGTGGAGAACGAGGTGATCCCTTCCAGGGCGAAGTTCCACAAACGCCATCCCGAGAATTTGCTGGCGCCCGCAAAACGGGGCTCGCAGACAAAAGTCACCGTCGTTTGCCGGAAGCCGGCCCAAGCGAACAGGCCCTTCATGAAGCGGCGGCGTTCGGGCAGTCTTTTAAGGGCTTCGACGACCTTGCGGTCCATGAGCCGAAAATCGCCGACGTCTGCGGGAATATCGACTTCGGAAATCTGGTTCTGCAAGCTGTAAAACCACCCGGCGGTCTTGCGGCGAGCCCAATGTTCCGCTTCACGGCTTTGCCGTTTCGCCAGGACCACTTCGTAGCCTTCGCGCCAGCGGGACACCATTTCTGGAATAGCTTCGGGCGGGTGTTGAAGATCAGCGTCCATCGGGATGACGACGTCGCCCCTCGCCAACTCGATGCCGCAAGTGAGTGCCGCCTCTTTGCCGAAATTCCTCGACAGGTCGGCAATGCGCAGGTGGGGGTTCTGCTCCCTCGCCAGCAGCAAGCGTGACAGGGTGTCGTCACTGCTTCCGTCGTTGATGCACACGACTTCATAGGTGTCCGCAGCCGATTCCAAAACAGGGACCAGGCGGGCAAGAAAAGCAGCGAGATTGCCGGCCTCGTTCTTCATCGGGCAGATGATCGTCAACGAGGCAGGACGGGGCTTCAGTGGTGGCTGTTCCATGGTGGAGGGCTGGGCGAGTCGTGTCTGCGCAAGAAAAAACAAAAGGTCTGACTGCGCAATAACTTCCCATCTTGTGCGGGCTAGGCTCCTTGCAGCGCCAGCCCCGCATGCTCGCGTAGCGGGTGGAAGTGGATCTTGGGAAACCGCTCCTGCGCCAGACGCACGTCATACGGGCTGGTGCACAGATAGGCCAGCGTGTCGGCCGCATCGTGCGCCAGGCGCAGCGGGTAGGCGTCGGTGAAGGCGCGCAGGTCGGCCGCGTTGTCCGCGGTGATCCAGCGGGCGCCCGTGTACTGGCAACCTTCCAGACGCACGTCGGCGTCGTACTCGGCCTTCAGGCGGTGCTGCACCACTTCGAACTGCAGCTGGCCCACGGCGCCCAGCAGCATGTTGCCGCCAGCGTCAGGCTTGAAGACCTGGATCGCGCCTTCCTCACCCAGCTGGGCCAGGCCCTGCTGCAGCTGCTTGGTGCGCAAGGGGTTCTTGAGCACCACGGTCATGAACATTTCCGGGGCGAAGAACGGCAGGCCGGTGAACTGCAGGTTGGCGCCGTCGGTGATGGTGTCGCCCAGCTGCACGCCGCCGTGGGTGGTAAAGCCGATGATGTCGCCCGCGTAGGCTTCTTCCACCGCCTCGCGGCGCTGGCTCATGAAGGTCACCACGCTGGTGGGGCGCAGTTCCTTGGAGGTGCGCTGCACCTTGAGCTTCATGCCCGGCATGTACTTGCCCGAGGCCACGCGCACGAAGGCGATGCGGTCGCGGTGGTTGGCATCCATGTTGGCCTGGACCTTGAACACCACGCCCGCAAAACCCTCGTCCTCGGGCGCGATGGTCTTCACGACGGGCTGTTTGTTGACTTCGAGCGTGCTCACGCGCGGGCCGGGCGGCGGTGACATGTCGACCACGGCGTCCAGAACCTCCATCACACCGAAATTGTTCACCCCTGAACCGAAGAACACGGGTGTGAGCTTGCCGGCCAGGAAGTCTTCGTGGCTCCAGGCCGCCGAGGCACCCACGGCCAGCTCCATGCTCTCCAGCGCATCGTCAAAGGGCTGGCCAAAGCGCTTGCGCAGCCTGTCGGCCTCGGCCAGCGGCACCACTTCAAAGTCTTTCGGGCCGCGGTCGCTCCCGGGGGTGAACACCGTCATGGTCTGCGTGCGCAGGTTGATGATGCCGCCAAAGCTCTTGCCCTGGCCTACGGGCCAGGTGATGGGGCAGCAGGGCATGCCCAGCTCGCGCTCCACTTCGTCGAGGATGTCGAGCGGGTCGCGCACTTCGCGGTCCATCTTGTTCACGAAGGTGATGATGGGCGTGTCGCGCTGGCGGCAGACCTCGATCAGGCGGCGTGTCTGCGCTTCCACACCGTTGGCGGCGTCGATCACCATCAGCGCTGAGTCCACGGCCGTAAGCACGCGGTAGGTGTCTTCAGAGAAGTCCTTGTGGCCGGGGGTGTCGAGCAGGTTGATCACGTGTTCGCGATACAGCATCTGCATGACCGAAGAGGCCACCGAGATACCGCGCTGCTTTTCGATTTCCATCCAGTCCGACGTGGCATGGCGGCTGGCTTTGCGGCCCTTGACGGCACCCGCGATCTGGATCGCGCCCGAGAACAGCAGCAGCTTTTCCGTCAGCGTCGTTTTACCGGCGTCGGGGTGGGAAATGATGGCAAAGGTGCGGCGGCGCCGGGTTTCTGAGGCGTAGGACACAGGGGGTGGTTCCAGAAGGGGGTCAGGGCGCGCTGCGGCAGGGTTCTGCGGCAGTCGGCGCGGCAGGCGCAGCGGCGCCCGGAAGCGGCGATTTTACCGGCGCCCGCTGCGAACCCTTTTCAGACCCTTCTTCAACGCCCTGTTTCCGTTCAGCTGAGCTGTGCCTGGGTGTGCCGGGCATACATCTTCTGCATGCCGCCCAGCCAGCGTTCGTAGTCCTGCCCCTTGTTGCGGAAGTATTGCGCCACTTCGGGGTGGGGCAGCACCAGGAAGCGCCCGTCCTGCATGGCGGCCAACACATCGCCTGCCACCTGCTCCGGCGGCAGGATGCCGTCGTGCGAGGCCGAGCCGCCGTCGCCGGTGACCATGGCGGTCTGCACCGACTGCGGGCACAGGCAGGCGACGCCCACGCCACGGCGGCCATAGGCGATGCGCAGCCACTCGGCAAAGGCCATGGCCGCATGTTTGGTGACGGCATAAGGGGCGGATTCGACGATGGTCAGCAGCCCGGCTGCCGAGGCTGTGACGAGGAAGAAGCCTTCGCCGCGCTCCACCATCTCGGGCACCACGGCACGCGCTGCCCACACGTGGGCCATGCCGTGAATGTTCCACATGGCCTCCCACAGCGGGTCTTCCAGCTCGATGCCTCCCGGACGGCCCAGGATGCCGGCGTTGGAGATGTAGGCATCGACCCGGCCATAGCGTTCGCGGGTGGTGGCGACCAAAGCCTGGATGTCGGCCTCCTTCGACACATCGCAGCGCACGGCCAGGCCTTTGACTTCGTCGGCCACAGCCTGGGCGGGCGCGAGGTGCAGGTCGGCCACGACCACGGCGCGGGCCCCCTCTTGTGCAAAACGCCGCGCGATGCTGCGGCCGATGCCGCTGGCGCCGCCGGTGACGATGATGACTTTGTCCTTGGCGTCCATGCAATGCTCCGTTGGTGGTGTTCGGTGAGGGCGCCAGTGTCGGGCGGCCCGCCGGGCAAGGCAGCCGCGCAGGCGACAGGTTCTCAGTCCGGTGGGCTCGGGGCCTGGCGGATGGCCGCACAGCACAGCTGCTCCACACCCTCGGCCCACTGGCGCATCTGCACGGCGTCAAGCTGCAGCAGCAACACGTAGCGCCGCCCGCCCCAGGCCGAGAGGTGCAGCACCTGCAGCAGTTCCTGCCCAGGCGGGCAGGGCAGGTCGGAGCAGGCTGCAAACACCCGGCCCCAGGCGGTCACCAGTTCCTCGTGCACGCGGCGGTGGTGCCGAGGCTCTGCCATCTGCGCCTCCAGTGCCAGCATGTCGGGGTGGAAGGGCGGCAGCTCGGGCGCATCCACGCCGCACACCAGGCGCACCAGATGGTGGACGCGCGCGGTCCAGGGCAGGTCGGTGGGCTGCACGGCCTCGCGGTCGATGGCGGCGAGCAGGGACTCGATGCAGTGGCGCACATAGCCCGACAGCAGCGCTGTCTTGTTGGGGAAATAGTCGTACAGCGTGCCGACGGAAATGCCGGTTTCCAGCGCCACATTGCGTGTGGTGAGCTTGTCCCAGCCGTCACGTTGCCAAATCCGAACAAAGGCGTCGTAGATGGCCTGCACCGTGAAGCGCGCCCGGGCCTGGCGAGGGCGCTTGAGCGGCTTGGGGGCCGTGCTGGAGCCGGCAGCAAGGGCCTTGCGCGGCGGGTTCATCGGTTTCCGAACCCACGCGGCGGCGTGGCGCCATACAGTGCCCTGAGTGCTTTTTCATCCCTCAAACGGAGACCTTCCATGACGCTGCTGACCCGCCTGTTAACCGACAAAAATGCATTGAATCACACCCGCACCGAGGAACTCCCCCTTGCTCCACTGCAGCCCGGCGAGGCTCTGCTGCGTGTGGACCGCGTGGCGGTGACGACGAACAACATTACCTATGCCGCCTTTGGTGATGCGATGAAGTACTGGGATTTCTTCCCCACGGGCGAGGCGGGCTGGGGCCACATGCCCGTGTGGGGCTTTGCCGATGTGGTGGCCTCCGACGTGGAAGGCGTGGCCGTGGGCGAGCGTTTCTACGGCTACTGGCCCATCGCGAGCCATCTGCGCATGGAGCCGGTGCGCGTGACGGCCCGGGGTTTCTACGACGGAGCGGAGCACCGCCAGTCACTCACCTCGGCCTACAACCAGTACACGCGCACCAGCGCCGACCCGGCGTACCGGGCGGGCGATGAAAACTACCAGATGCTGGTGCGGCCGCTGTTCATCACCTCGTTCATGCTGGCGGACTTCTTGCAGGACAACGGGTTTTTCGGCGCGCAGCGGCTGGTGTTCTCCAGCGCATCGAGCAAGACGGCCTACGGAACCGCGTTCTGCCTGGAGGGGCCCGGACAGATCGAGCGTGTGGGGCTGACCTCGCCCCGCAACATCGCCTTCGTGCGAGGCCTGGGCTGCTACCAGCGCACGGTGGCGTATGGCGAACTGGAAGCGCTGGAGGCCGATGTGCCCACGTTGTATGTCGATTTCTCCGGCGATGAGGATCTGCGCTCGCTGGTGCACCACCACCTGGGCGATGCCCTGGTGTACGACTGCTACGCGGGATCGGCGCAGAACACGCGCTTTCTGCGCAGCACGGCCCTGCCGGGGCCGACGCCCGTGTTCTATTTCGCCCCGGTGCAGATCAAGAAGCGCAATGCCGACTGGGGTCCCGAGGTGGTCAACCAGAAGTTCAATGCCGCCCAGCGCGCGTTCATCGACCGTGTCAGCCACGCCAGCCCGCCCTGGATGCGGGTGCGCGAACACCAGGGGTTCGCGGCGGCGCAGGCCTTGATTGCGGACATCCATGCGGGCCGCATCGATCCGCAGGAGGGCCATGTGGTCGTGCTTGCTCCGTAGCCCGACTGCAGGTGTGAAAGCAGGGGGGGCGTGGGCTCCAGCACTTGCTTTTATAATCTGTCGATCCGAGGAGCGTTGCAGCGTCCCCAGCACAGGCGGGGCGTGAGGCTCGGAGTCATCTAGCAACGACGCTCATCCACTTCTCGTGTGGTGAGCTTTTTCACTCCCGCGACCAGTGGTTTTTCAAACATGCTTTGGAGCAAACCATCATGAACGCACGCGTCAACGCCCCGGTCAATACCGACTGCATCATTGCCGACATCGGCCTGGCCGCATGGGGCCGTAAAGAGATCCGCATCGCCGAAACGGAGATGCCTGGCCTGATGGCCATCCGCGAGGAATTCGCTGCCAAACAAGCCCTCAAGGGTGCGCGCATCACTGGCTCGCTCCACATGACGATCCAGACTGCCGTGCTGATCGAGACGCTGCAGGCCCTGGGCGCAGAAGTGCGCTGGGCTTCGTGCAACATCTTCTCCACCCAAGACCACGCTGCGGCTGCGATTGCTGCTGCCGGCACCCCCGTGTTCGCCATCAAGGGTGAAACCCTGGCCGAATACTGGGACTACACCCACCGCATTTTCGACTTCGGCCCTGCCGGCAGCGAAGGCGAAGGCCCCAACCTGATCCTGGACGACGGTGGCGACGCCACGCTGCTGATGCACCTGGGCCAGCGCGCCGAGAAGGATGCGTCGCTGCTCGACAACCCCACCAGCGAAGAAGAAACCTGCCTGTACGCATCGATCAAGGCCAAGCTGGCCGTGGACCCGACCTGGTACACGCGCAAGAGCGCCCAGATCATCGGCGTGACCGAAGAAACCACCACGGGCGTGCACCGCCTGAAGGAAATGTCGGCCAAGGGCACGCTGCTGTTCCGCGCGATCAACGTGAACGATTCGGTGACCAAGAGCAAGTTCGACAACCTGTACGGCTGCCGCGAGTCGCTGGTGGACGGCATCAAGCGCGCCACCGACGTGATGATCGCCGGCAAGGTGGCCTGCGTGGCCGGCTACGGCGACGTGGGCAAGGGCAGTGCCCAGGCCCTGCGCGCGCTGTCGGCCCAGGTCTGGGTGACCGAGATCGACCCCATCAACGCCCTGCAGGCCGCGATGGAAGGCTATAAGGTCGTGACCATGGAATATGCGGCCGATAAGGCCGACATCTTCGTGACCACCACGGGCAACAAGGATGTGATCACCCATGACCACATGAAGGCCATGAAGGACCAGGCCATCGTCTGCAACATCGGCCACTTCGACAACGAAATCCAGGTCGCGTCGCTCGAGCAGTACGAGTGGGAAGAGATCAAGCCCCAGGTGGACCACGTGATCTTCCCGGACGGCAAGCGCATCATCCTGCTGGCCAAGGGCCGCCTGGTGAACCTGGGCTGCGGCACGGGCCACCCGAGCTTTGTGATGTCCAGCTCGTTTGCCAACCAGACCATTGCCCAGATCGAGCTGTTCCTGCACAAGGACCGCTACGAGAACGGCCAGGTCTACGTGTTGCCCAAGCACCTCGATGAAAAGGTGGCACGCCTGCACCTGAAGAAGGTCGGTGCCATGCTGACCGAACTCTCAGACGAGCAGGCGGCCTATATTGGCGTGTCCAAGCAAGGCCCGTACAAGCCCGATACGTACCGCTACTGATCTATTTTGATTTTTTGCTCCTGTTTTTGGAGCAAAAAGTCATTATGGATAAAGCGGTAGATGCCAATTTGGCTATGAAATCCATCGTCGATTGACGAGAGAGTGATGCATGCGCGCAGATGTTTTTTTGGTGGACTCCGGCCATGCGGCCACGCGCTCGCAAGCGCAGCGGCTGATTGCTGCGGGCGTGGAGTGGCGCCTGTCGCCGCTGGCGCCCTGGCAGAAGGTGGCCAAGAACGGCGATGACATCCCGTCCGTGGCCGAGGTGAAGTTGCTGGACGATGCCGAGGCCAAGTACATCTCGCGCGGCGGCCTCAAGCTCGAAGGGGCGTTGCAGGCCACGGGCCTGTCTGTGGCCGGGCTGCGTTGCCTGGATGTGGGGCAGAGCACCGGCGGCTTCACCGATTGCCTGCTGCAGCACGGTGCGGTGCAAGTTGTCGGCGTGGACGTGGGCCACGGCCAGTTGCACGAGCGGCTGCGCAGCGATTTGCGGGTGGTGTGTGTAGAGGGTGCGAATGCGCGTTCGCTGACCGCCCAGGTGTTGCAGGAGGCGTGCGAACTGGCGCTCTCCGAAGTCGTCGATGCTGAGGAGGATAACGAGACGCAGCCCGAGGCGCCCTACAGCTGGATGCGCAACGGAGGCCTGGTGGACGAAGCCTACGATGACAGCGGCGACGCCAAAGAGCAGGACATCGAAGCCTTCAAGTCCGAGCGCGCCCAGCGCGCCGAAGCCCGTGCCAAGGGCACGCTGCCGGTTCAGCGCCGGCGCCGTGCCGAATGCGCGGGGGTGGACACGACGCCGGTGTTCGATGTGGTGACGGGCGACCTGTCTTTCATCTCGCTGACCTTGGTGCTGCCTGCCATCGCCGCATTCCTGCGGCCCGACGGCCACCTGCTCATGCTGGTCAAGCCGCAGTTCGAGCTGCAGCCGGGCCAGGTGGGCAAGGGTGGCATCGTGCGCGATGAGGCGCTGTACGCGGTGGTGGAAAAGCGCATCCGTGACTGCTGCGCCGAACTCGGCTTGGCCGTACAGGCCTGGCTCGACAGCCCCATCCAGGGCGGCGATGGCAACCGTGAATTTTTTGTTTATGCGAGGAGGGCAACATGATTGCTGCCAATGCCCAGGGCACCGGTTTCCCGGTGAGTTTCGAATTTTTCCCGCCCAAGACGCCGGAAGGGGCCGACAAGTTGCGGGCCGCGCGCCAGCAGCTGTATGCGCTGCACCCTGATTTCTGCTCTGTGACATACGGCGCCGGTGGTTCCACGCAGGAGGGCACTTTTAGCACGGTGCGTGAAATCCTGGCCGAAGGTGTGGGTGCCGCCTCGCACTTTTCCTGCATTGGCGCCACACGCCAGTCCGTGCGCGAGCAGCTGGCGATGCTCAAGGACATGGGCGTCAAGCGCCTTGTCGCGTTGCGTGGCGATCTGCCCAGCGGCTATGGTGCGGGCGGGGAGTTTCATTACGCCAGCGATCTGGTGGCCTTCATCCGTTCGGAGACTGGCCGGGATTTCCACATCGAAGTGGCCGCCTACCCCGAGGTGCACCCCCAGGCCAAGTCGCCGGAGGCTGACCTGAAGGCCTACATCGCCAAGGTGCAAGCTGGCGCGGACTCGGCCATCACCCAGTATTTCTACAACAGCGATGCGTATTTCCGCTTTGTGGAAGACGCGCAGCGACTGGGGGCCAATGTGCCCGTGGTGCCCGGCATCATGCCCATCGGAAGCTCCACCCAGTTGATGCGTTTCTCGGACGCCTGCGGCGCCGAGATTCCCCGCTGGATCCGGCTGCGCCTGCAGGCGTTTGGCGACGACACGGCCAGCATCAAGGCCTTTGGGCTGGATGTGGTGACCGACCTGTGTGACCAACTGCGCAGCGCGGGAGTACCTGCATTGCACTTCTACACGATGAACCAGAGTGCCGCGACGCTGGAGATCTGTCGCCGGCTGGGAATCTGATGCGCCAGCCGCGCGGCAATGCCGCCGAACCAGGCAAGGGGGGTGGACGCCGGGCGGCCTGGTGGTGGCGGGTGTTCGGGGTGGTCTGCTGCGTCTCGGTGTGGGGCTGCTCGTCCTGGGGGCGCGCGCAAGGGCTGTCAGCCGAGGCCGACGCACTGGCGCCACACCTGTTGAGCGTGCCGGGCGAGGCGATGTTGATCGATCCGCCGCGCCCTGCAACGGAGGACAGTGCCGAAAGCGCGCAGGCCTCCTCCCAACTGCGCATGCCGGCAGACCAGGTGGGATTGGCGTCCTGGTACGGCGCGAAGTTCCACAAGCGCCGCACAGCCAGCGGGGAGCCGTTCGACATGAAGGCGCTCACCGCCGCGCACCCCACGCTGCCGTTTGGCTCCCGCGTGTGCGTGCGCAGCCAGGCCACCGGCCGCTCCGTGGTTGTCCGCATCAACGACCGGGGCCCGCACACGGGAAAACGGGTGATCGACCTGAGCCGGGGCGCTGCCGAAGTGCTGGGGATGGTGGGCTTGGGGCTCAAGCCTGTGGAGCTTTTTGCCCTGGAGGAGGGCGAGCGGGATTGCCCCGCCCCCTGATCACGGATGTTGCCGTCAACCGCCCGATTCGAGCGTGTGTGTGGCGTGTTTGTCTTGGGCCAGCAATTCCACCATTTGCGGCAATGCGGTCTTCAACGCTGCCTTCAAGGTGAACGGCGGGTTGATCAGGAACATGCCACTGGCCGGCAGCCCGGGGCGCTTGACGTCACCCGCAGCCGTTTCGGTGAGCTTGCTGTTTTTGACCGTGAGCGTGGCGTGCAGCCAGCTTTTGCCAGCCTTGGTGGCCAAGGTCTTGAGCCGCCGCGGCAGGTCATGGGCCTCGGGGCGCGGGATGATGGGGTACCAGAACGCATAGGTGCCCGTGGCAAAGCGCTTGAGCGAATCAGCGGCCATGTCGAGCACCTTTGCATAGTCGCTCTTGATTTCATAGCTGGGATCGCACAGCACCAAAGCGCGGCGGGCTGGAGGAGGCAAAAATTTCTTGATCCCTTCAAACCCATCTTCGTGCAATACCGCCACTTGGCGGCCAGCCTCGAGCTGGGCCACGTTGCCGGCCAGTGCCCGCAGATCGGTGGGGTGGAGCTCGAAGAGCTTGAGCTTGTCGCGGTCGCGCAACAGGCGCTGGGTGATGAATGGGGAGCCTGGGTAAACCCGCAGTGTGTTGCCCTGGTTGAAGGCGCGGACCATGTCCACATAGGCCTGCAGGGCTGGCGTGAGGGCGGGGGCCGTGGGGGCAAACAGGCGCACGATGCCATCTGCGGCTTCGCCACTGGTGCTGGCGTAGTCGCCGTCGAGCCGGTACAGGCCTGCGCCTGCATGGGTGTCCAGCACGGTCAGTGCCGCGTCTTTCTCGGTAAGGTGTTGCAAGGCGGCGATCAAAACCGTGTGCTTGAGCACATCGGCATGGTTGCCTGCGTGGAAGGCGTGGCGATAACTGAACATGGCTCTATGGTAACGAGTGCGCTCCAGGAGCAGCCGGGGAGAGGCCTGCGCCCGACCGCAGGCCCTTGGGCCACGAATCATGGTCCCATGCGAATTTGTCATGGGGCTGGGTGCTGCCTGGGACCATGGCACGGCACAATCACGCTTTTCTGACCAGGGTGTGTAACTTTTTTGGCAGACCGGAAGCCTTTTGTTTCTGTAGCGCATGCTGGCATGCTTCATGATTGCGTTTGGAGCGGCTTTGGCACCCGTTCGCTCACAATCTCCGTCGAAGCTCGCATGCACGCCACACCCTTTTCACCATGATCGCAAGTTTCAGCCAAGCCCCAGCCAGCGGTGTCAGCCATGTGGATGCGCTGCCGCCGGGCACCCGCCTTGCTGAATTCGAGATCCTGGCGCTCCTGGGGGTCGGTGGGTTTGGTATGGTTTACAAGGCCTTTGACCATTCGCTGCACCGGGCGGTGGCCATCAAGGAATACATGCCGTCGGCGTTGGCGGGCCGGGCGCAGGGCCAGTCGTTGTGGGTCCGGTCGTCGTCCGACCAGCAAACGTTCCAAGCCGGGTTGGCCTCTTTCGTAGGCGAGGCACGCCTGCTGGCGCAGTTTGACCACCCTTCGCTCGTCAAGGTGTTCCGCTTCTGGGAGGCCAACAATACCGCCTACATGGTCATGCCCCTCTATAGCGGCATGACCTTCAAGCAGGCCCGTGCCCAGATGCGCACGCCGCCGCCCGAGATCTGGCTGCGCAAGGTGCTGTGGTCCGTGCTGGGTGCCCTGCGGGTGCTGCACGACGGCAAAACCCTGCACCGGGATATTTCGCCCGACAACATCTTCCTGCAGGACATTGGCCCGCCTGTGCTGTTGGACCTCGGTGCTGCCCGGCATGCGATCAACGACCAGGACCGCAAACACACCGCCGTCCTCAAGGTCAACTACGCACCCATCGAACAGTACTCCGATGGCGACGAGGACCTGCGCCAGGGGCCCTGGAGCGACCTGTATTCCCTGGCTGCCGTGGTGCATGGCTGCCTGTGCAATGACACGCCGCTGCCTGCGACCTTGCGCTCCATCCGTGATCGCATGGTGTCGTTCTCCCGCGTCGCCAGAACCGTCAAGCGGCAGTTTGGCGTGGAGTATTCCCCGCCCTTCGTTGCGGCGATCGCACAGTCGTTGGCGCTGAAGCCAGAGGACCGGCCGCAGAGCATCGACGCGTTCTTGCAGCTCATGGAGATGACCTCTGCGCCGGAAGGGAGCGAGCACTTCGACTTCCGGACCGACCTGGGCGATATCTGGGTGGAACCTGCCGACCAGCCTGGCCCTGGCCTGATAACGCCCACGGTGGATGTGACATCGGCACCCAGCATCGTGGCAGAGATGCATGCCCAGGCACTGCGCGCAATCGAGGAAGGATCTCCCCACGATGCCGATGAGGACGGCCGCCCCGCAGGCCAGCCGAATGTAGGCGGAGACACCGTGATGCTGGGAGGGCCGGACACGGTGGCAGCAGAGGCGGGCGACACGGTCTTCATCGACGCGGGAGACACGGTGGTCGCCGATGACTCACGCTATGACGATCTTGCGGGCAATCACAAGCAGGGCGCAACCACACGGCATGTGCCGGAGCCTCGGCAGCGTCAGATGGAGCGGGAGATTCCCCGCCCCCACAGTAAAACGGGAAAAAAGACGCGGCGTTCGCCCGCCATGGTCTGGCTTGGAATTGCTGTTTTTGCCGTGGTGGCTTCTGCTGCCGGCTTGCGCTGGGTCCAGAGCAGCAAGGCTCCCCAGGATGACATCATCACCGAGATGGCGGAACCTCCTGCCGCCGCGCCGCCCCCCCCAGTGGTCGAGGTTGCGCTGGCGAATCCGGCCACCGGGGCATCCGCTGCGGTGGATGGCGTTGCGAGCGATGCGGCGGCAGCGGCCTCCGTGCCAGCGTCTGCGTTGGTTCCTGCGTCTGCGCCGCGCACGCCACCCAGGGTCACTCGGCGTGTTGTCCCTGAACCCGCCCCCACCCCGATCGTGGTGCGTGAGGAACCACCGCCGCCACCCCCGCCCGTGGTGGCCGAGCCCAAGCCCCGCCCACCTCCACGGGTACCCAGCCCGCAGGAGGCCTGCGCGGATGCCAATTTCCTGTCTCGTCCTATGTGCGTCCACCAGGAATGCCAGAAGCCTTCCCAGGCCAACCAGCCCATCTGCGTAGAGAACCGCCGCCGCTACGAGGCCGAAGAACAGCGCCGCCGCCAGACCCCCAACTAGCCGCTGCCGAGCGCCCGGGGATGTCGAAATGAGTTCCGCGATGAACCGGGCTTGCGCCACAGGTGGGCAACTTCGTATAATCGAGGGCTTCGCAGCGCTTTGTGGTCCCGCGGCGAAGACTGACTCCCACCTAAGAGGCTTCCTTCAGAGAAGCACCGACCGTGGAAAAGGACCCGCCAAACCCTCTTTTGAAGAGAAACTCATGACTACTACTTTCAGCGCAAAGCCCGCTGAGGTCGTGCACGAGTGGTTTGTGATTGACGCGACCGACAAGGTCCTCGGACGAGTAGCCAGCGAAGTTGCTCTCCGTTTGCGCGGCAAACACAAGGCCATTTACACGCCTCACGTCGATACCGGTGACTTCATCGTCATCATCAACGCCGCCCAGCTCAAGGTCACCGGCACCAAGTCCCTGGACAAGGTGTACTACCGTCACTCGGGTTACCCCGGCGGTATCACGGCCACGAACTTCCGCGACATGCAAGCCAAGCACCCCGGCCGCGCGCTGGAAAAGGCTGTCAAGGGCATGCTGCCCAAGGGCCCCCTTGGCTACGCGATGATCAAGAAACTCAAGGTGTACGGTGGTGCTGAGCATCCCCACACCGCCCAGCAGCCCAAAGTGCTGGAAATCTAAGGAGCCTTGAGATGATTGGTGAATGGAACAATGGCACCGGCCGTCGCAAGTCCAGCGTCGCCCGCGTGTTTCTGAAAAAAGGCTCCGGCAAGATCACGGTGAACGGCAAGGACATCCAGTCCTATTTCGGCCGCGAAACCTCGATCATGATTGCCAAGCAACCCCTGGCGTTGACCAACCATGTCGAAACCTTCGACATCCAGATCAACGTGCACGGTGGTGGTGAATCCGGCCAGGCTGGCGCTGCCCGCCACGGTATCACCCGCGCCCTGATCGATTACGACGCATCCCTCAAGCCCGTCCTGAGCCAAGCTGGCTTCGTGACGCGTGATGCCCGTGAAGTCGAACGTAAGAAGGTCGGTCTGCACTCTGCACGCCGCGCAAAGCAGTTCTCCAAGCGTTAAGCTGGCTGGGTCCTGCGTGGATGTCAGCTTCCGGGCTGGCATCCCACCCTGCGAAAGCGTCCCCGGACTGCTTTACAGATCAAAAAACCGCCTCAGGGCGGTTTTTTCGTTTAAGGTGCGCTCTTTTCTCCGCGCCATCCTGATGATCCACCTGCTCCCACCATGCGCCTTCGCCTTCTGCGCCGTCGGCTGACGATCAGCGCCCCGCGGGTCGCCATCCGCAGTGCCTTGCCCTGGCCATTTCGCTGGCTGGCCCTGGCCGTGGTCTTCGGCTTTTGTGCCGCGGTAGCGCTGTGGGCCTTCGAGTTTGGAAAGTCCATCGCAGGTCTGGACACCGTATCCCGTGACGAATTGATTCAGTTGCGGGCAGAAGTAGACCGCTGGCGCGCCGAGGGCCAGGAGCAGCAGACGGTGGCCCACACGGCCGAGAGCCTGCTCGTGGCCGAGCGGGCGGCCAAGGAAAGCCTGATGGCGCAGGTTCGGCAGCTGGAGGCCGACAACCGCACGCTGCGTGAAGACCTGGGGTTCTTTGAAAAACTGATCCCCGCCGCAAAGACCGAAGGGCTGGCGATCCGCAGCCTGCAGGCCGAAGTGCTGGGTGGGATGCAGCTGCGGTGGCAGGTTCTGGTGATCCAGGCGGCGCGCAATGCCCCAGAATTCAATGGCCGGTTGGAGCTGGTGCTGACTGGCACCCAGGATGGCAAGCCCTGGACCCAGACCCAGCCAGCCCAGGGGCAGCCTCTGCAGGTCAAGCAATACCGGCGTGTGGAAGGTGTGCTCGATCTGCCCCCCAGCGCCGTGGTAAAAACCGTGACGGCCCGGGTGCTGGAGGGCACGACGGTTCGCGCCGTCCAGGCGATGGCCATCGACTAGGCAAGAGGGTTGTGGTCGGGCCGGGAGCAGCCTGACGCTCCTATTGGCTTCTAGACGCCTCGCACGCGCAGTACGGCAACCTTCTCTGGGCGCCCTCATCGTTTTCTATTTTGTATGTTCTGGATCGGAGCATGCGCTTTCAGGAGTTTTCACCCATGTTTTCCCGCAAAAAACAGCCGCCGATCAAAAGCCTGGTCGCGCAGGGCACCCGGATTGAGGGGGATGTGCACTTCGCAGAAGGCATGCGCATCGATGGCGAGGTGGTGGGGGACATCCGCGCGGGCTCCGAGCAGCCCAGCATCCTGGTGATTTCCGAAACGGCGCGCGTGGAAGGTGCGGTGCATGCCGACCACGTGATCATCAATGGCCAGGTGATCGGGCCCGTGCATGCCGCAGAACTGCTCGAACTGCAGCCCAAGGCCAAGATCACCGGCAATGTGCATTACAAGGCGCTGGAGATGCACCAGGGTGCCGTGATTGCCGGGCAGATGTGCCCGGTGGCCGTGCTGGTGGAGGAAAAGCCCCCACTGAAGTTAGCGTCAAACGGCCAGTGATCTGAATTCCCGAGCGGTCTGCAGTACTATTCACCGCAAACATTGAACCCGGAGTACCCCATGAGCGCTGTTGCCGAAAACATCCAGACCGAAATGCCTGCCCCCATCCTGTTCACGGACAGTGCGGCGGCCAAGGTGGCGGACCTGATTGCCGAAGAGGGCAACCCCGACCTGAAGCTGCGCGTTTTCGTGCAGGGTGGCGGCTGCTCCGGCTTCCAGTACGGCTTCACCTTCGACGAGATCACCAACGAAGACGACACCACCATGACCAAGAATGGCGTGTCGCTGCTGATCGACGCCATGAGCTACCAGTACCTGGTGGGCGCCGAGATCGATTACAAGGAAGACCTGCAGGGCGCCCAGTTCGTCATCAAGAACCCCAACGCCACCACCACGTGCGGGTGTGGCTCCAGTTTCTCTGCCTGAGATTCATGGGGGTTCCAGGTCGTGTCTGCGGCCTGGAGCAAATAAGATCAGCCGCCCAACCGGGCGGCTTTTTTCATGGGGACACTCCGTCCCGATTTTTCTGAACAGCACTGATGCAGCAAGACAGATCCTTGACGGTGCTCTTGTGGTTGGTGGCCATCGGTTTCTTCATGCAGACGCTGGACGCCACCATCGTCAATACCGCGCTGCCTGCCATGGCCCGAAGCCTGGGGGAGAGCCCCTTGCGTATGCAATCGGTGGTGGTGGCCTATTCCCTGGCCATGGCCATGTTGATCCCTGCCTCGGGATGGGTGGCGGACCGTTTCGGCGCACGCCGCGTGTATCTGGCGGCGATCGTGCTTTTTGTGGCGGGATCGGTGTGCTGCGCCCTGGCGCAGAACCTCAGCCAGCTGGTGGCTGCGCGCGTGGTGCAGGGACTCGGAGGGGCGTTGCTGCTGCCGGTGGGGCGGCTGGTGGTCTTGCGCACTTTCCCGCGCGAAAGGTTCTTGCAAGCCATGAGCTTCGTGGCCATCCCGGGCCTGATCGGGCCACTGATTGGCCCCACGCTGGGCGGCTGGCTGGTGGAGGTCGCATCCTGGCACTGGATATTTCTCATCAATGTGCCGGTGGGGCTGGTAGGGTGCATTGCCACGTGGCGCTATATGCCTGGCGAGCCCGCCAGCGTGATGCCACGCTTCGACTTGGCGGGCTATCTGATGCTGGCTTTCGGGATGGTCGCCCTGTCTCTGGCGCTGGACGGGCTGGCGAGCCTGGGTTTGCGCCAGGCCGGTGTGCTGGTTCTGATGATTTTTGGCCTGGCCAGCCTGGTGGCGTACTGGTTGCACGCGGCGCGGCGGCCGGACCCCTTGTTTTCGCCCCGGCTGTTTTCCGTCGATACCCTGCGCATCGGCTTGCTGGGCAATCTGTTCTCGCGGCTGGGCAGTTCCTGCATGCCGTTTCTGGTGCCGTTGCTGCTGCAGGTCACCATGGGCTATTCGCCCTTGCACGCCGGCATGATGATGCTGCCCGTGGCCGTGGCCGGGATGTCGATGAAGCGGTTCACCACGCCGCTGATCACCCGCTTTGGCTATCGGCAGGTGTTGGTCGGCAACACACTGCTTGTGGGGCTGGTGATGGCCAGCTTTGGCCTGGCCACTCCCACGCAGCCGCTGTGGGTGCACATCGTGCAACTGGCAGTGTTTGGCGCCGTGAACTCGCTGCAGTTCACCGCCATGAACACCGTGACCCTGAAGGATCTGGAGCACACCATGGCCAGCAGCGGCAACAGCCTGCTGTCGATGGTGCAGATGGTGGCCATGGGCATGGGGGTGGCCGCCGCCGGGGCGGTGCTGGTGGCGTTCACCGACTTCTTTCACGCTGCCGCCGTCCACCAGACCCTGATGGCATTTCAGGCCACGTTTGCCTGCATGGGGCTCATCACCGTGGCTTCGGCGGGCATCTTCTGGCAACTGCCACCGCAAGACCGCGCCAGAAGCCAGGTGGCCGCCACGGCGGATGCGACGGACCATGGTTGATTGCGGTTCGAGGGCGCAGCCACCAGCCCCCGCTCCGATCAGGCCGGGTAGACCGCGCCCAGCACCCGGGCGCCTGCTGCGCCTGTGACGCTGGCGAGATTGCCTGGCAATCCGTGCAGCGTCTGCCGGGCCAGCCAGGCAAAGGCTGCAGCTTCCACCTGCAAGGCGGGTAGGCCCAGTGCATCGGTGGCGGCAACCTGCACGCTGGGGCAGGTGGCCTGCAGGCGGGCCATCAAGTACGTGTTGAGCGCGCCGCCTCCACACACTGCCACAATTTTGCTATCTTGTTTGTAGCTATTAATGCTTATGGAGCAAGCGCTAGCGGTGTATTCTGTCAAGGTTGCTTGCACGTCGACCGGGTTTGCATCTCCAAATGCCTGAAGGTGGTGTGCGAGCCACTGGGGGTTGAACAGATCGCGGCCCGTGCTCTTGGGGGGCGGTTTGCGCAAGAAGGGTTCATCCAACAGCGAGGCCAGCAAGGTCGGCAGCACCCGGCCGCTGGCCGCCCAGGCGCCCCCCGCGTCAAAGGCATGGCCTGTGTGACGCTGGCACCAGTCATCCATCAGTGCGTTGCCAGGGCCGCAGTCAAACCCCAGCGCATTGCCGTCGGCGCCCAGCACGCTGAGGTTGGAGATGCCGCCGATGTTGAGCACGAGCACGGTCTCGTCCGCACGGCCGAACACGCCCTGGTGGAACGCAGGTACCAGGGGCGCACCTTGCCCGCCCGCAGCCACATCGCGGCTGCGGAAATCAGCGACCACGGTGATGCCCGTGCGTTCCGCGAGCAGGGCGGGGCTGCCCAGTTGTAGCGTGTAGCCTGTGCCATCGAATTCCTGGGGACGGTGGCGCACCGTCTGTCCGTGGGCGCCGATGGCGCGGATGGACGTGGCAGGCAGGCCGCTTTGTTCGAGCAGCGTCTGCACCATCTGCGCGTAGGCCTGTGACAGGGCGTTGCCCGCCAGCGCGGCGCGGTGCAGTTCGTCGGTGCCAGAGGTGTTGAGGGCCATCAGTTCGGCCCGCAACTCGGGCGCGAAGGGCGCGCTGGCATGGTGGGTGACGACGCAGTGCGGGCCGGAAAAATCGGCCAGCACCCCGTCGATCCCATCGAGCGAGGTGCCCGACATCAGGCCGATGTACAACTCGGATGCGCTCACAGGAGCCGTGTGGACTGTGAAGGCGTGGACTGGAATGCCCCGCGTCCAGAGGCGCCAAGGCCTTTGCAACGGGCGCAGCGAAGGTCAGCGGCCGCCGCGCAAGGGCCGCCCCGCCGCGTATGCGGCGCTTCGCTTGCGTGCGCTGGCGGCGTCCCCCCGTGGGGGGAAGGCGCGAAGCGACTCAGGGGGGGCTTCACATCAATCTGCGCTGGCCTGCTCGATCAGTGCGGCGGCAGACAACTGGATGCGCATGTTGGCCGCAAGGCGATCAAATACAGGGCGCGAAGCCGCCGACACCGGGGTGGCTGCCTCGCTCTGGGCCACGATGGTCTGCGGGTCCTGGTGCACCCCGTTCACGCGGAACTCGAAATGCAGGTGCGGGCCGGTGGCCCAGCCCGTGGCGCCCACGGCGCCCAGGGTCTGGCCTTGTTCCACCGACTGCCCCTGGCGCACATCGATGCGGCTCAGGTGGGCATAGACGGTGACGTGCTGGTTGCGGTGCTTCACGAAGACCACATTGCCAAAGCCGTTCTGCACGCCCGCAAACTCCACCACGCCATCGCCCACGGTGCGCACTGCGGTGCCGGTGGGGGCTGCGAAGTCGGTGCCCAAGTGGGCGCGCCAGGTTTGCAGGATGGGGTGCAGGCGCATCTTGAAGCCACTGGTCACCCGCGAGAACTCGACCGGTGAGGTGAGGTAGGCGCGGCGCATGCTCTCGCCGTCCAGCGTGTAGTAGGCGCCCTTGGCGGCATTGGGCTCCTGGAACCAGATGGCTTGGTGGGTCTTGCCGTTGTTGACGAACTCGGCGCTCAGCACGCGGCCGCTCGAGAGGGGTTCTCCGTCGGCTTCCAGGGTTTCGTACACCACCGAGAAGCGGTCGCCCTTGCGCAGCGAGCGGCGAAAGTCGATGTTGCCCGAGAACAGTTCGGCCATCTGCACCGCGACGCCGTCGGGGATGTTGGACGCATCGGTTGCGGCAAACAGCGAGCTGTTGATGACGCCGCCCGACAGCCGGCTGCTGGCCGTCATCTTGGCGGTCTCGATGCGCGAGGTGAATTTGTTGTCGCCCTTGCGTTCCACGATGAGGCGGCGGAAGTTGCCGCTGTCGTCCGGCACCCAGCGCACGGTCATGCGGACTAGGCGGTGGTCGTCGGTGGTCTCGGCCGAAACGACACGGCCGGTGCGGCCGAGCACGTTTTGTCGCACAGGAGTGTCACCGCGCATGAAGGCGGCGGCAGCCGGGTCGGCCACGCCCATGCGCTGTAGCAGGGATTCGGGGGTGTCGCTGCTGCGCACCTGCTCGGAGCGGAACAGCGAGAAGCCAGGAGCGTCAAGCTCGCCCAGTACGAGGTTCTCCGCCAGCGACTCGACGGGATAGCTCACCATGCGCACCGGCAGTTCGGCCGGGTCGGGTGCAAAGGACGCCACGGCGAATGCGCCGCCGCCACCCGTCAGCAGGATGGCTGTAACGGCGGCGGTAATGCGTTTGGGATGTTGTTGGAGCGTGCGGGACAGTCGGTCAAGCAAAGCGGTGCTGGCGGTGCGGACCGTAGTGAGGCCGTGAATCAATGGTCTATCCCCAGGGTGAACGTGATTTCCTGAAACTCCCCCGGTGCGAAGACGGGGCGAGGCCAGGAGCACAGACTGTCAGGCTGCAGCCATTCGACAGAATGGTGAAAAACAGGTCGAAACGGCGGGCCCACTAGAATCCGCCTCAAGCAATGTGGGCTGAAGTATAGCGGTGCATGCTGTCTAGACATCCCAAAAAACCCTTATGAATCAATCTGCTGTTACAACAACCCCGGTCTCTGATGGTGTAAGACAGGCCCTCGAAATCTCGCTGCGCGGCGTGCAAGAGCTGCTGCCGCAGGACGAATGGGTCAAGAAGCTGGCGCGCTCGGAGGCCACGGGCCAGCCACTGCGCATCAAACTGGGGCTGGACCCCACGGCACCCGACATCCACATCGGCCACACGGTGGTGCTGAACAAGATGCGGCAATTGCAAGATCTGGGCCACCAGGTGATTTTCTTGATCGGGGACTTCACCAGCCTGATCGGCGACCCGTCGGGCCGCAACAGCACGCGCCCGCCGCTCACGCCCGAGCAGATCAAGGTGAACGCCGAGACCTATTACAAGCAGGCCAGCATGGTGCTGGACCCCGCGCGCACCGAGATCCGCTACAACAGCGAGTGGAGCGAGCCCCTGGGTGCGAGCGGCATGATCCAGCTGGCCTCCCGGTACACCGTGGCGCGCATGATGGAGCGCGACGATTTCCACAAGCGCTTCACCACCGGCCAGTCCATTGCGGTGCACGAATTTTTGTACCCGCTGATGCAGGGTTATGACTCGGTGGCCCTGAAAAGCGACCTCGAGCTGGGGGGCACGGACCAGAAGTTCAACCTGCTCATGGGCCGCCATCTGCAGCAGGAATACGGCCAGGAGCCGCAGTGCGTGCTCACCATGCCGCTGCTGGTGGGCCTGGACGGCGTGGACAAGATGTCCAAGTCCAAGAACAACTACATCGGCATTGCCGAAGAGCCCAACACCATGTTCGCCAAGGTGCTGTCGATCAGCGACACGCTGATGTGGGACTGGTACACGCTGCTGTCGTTCAAGAGTCTGGCCGAGATCGCAGCGCTCAAGGCTGAGATCGCAGGTGGCCGCAACCCCAAGGACGCGAAGGTGATGCTGGCCAAGGAAATCACCGCGCGTTTCCACAGCGCCGCGGCGGCCGATGCGGCCGAGCAGGATTTCATGAACCGCAGCAAGGGCGGTGTGCCCGATGAGATTCCCGAAGTGTCCCTGTCGGGTGCGCCGCTGGGCATCGGTGCCTTGCTCAAGCAGGCCAACCTGGCCCCGTCCGGCAGCGAGGCCAACCGCCTGATCGACGGCGGCGGTGTGCGGGTGGATGGCAGTGTTGTCAGCGACAAGGGCCTCAAGCTGGCCGCCGCCACCTACGTCGTGCAGGTCGGCAAGCGCAAGTTTGCACGGGTGACTTTGTCCTGATTTTTAGGTCAAATGGGCTGCTAGCGCTTGATGAATAAGCGCGAGTAGCTATCAAAATAAAAGCGCTGACCCAGCCGGGCTCAGCGCTTTTTTATGGTCAGTCCAGGTTGTCGTTCAAGTCCGGGTCGGGCACATCCCCGATCGCCTCGCGTGTGGCCTGGGCCTGCAGCTGCAGCCAGGCGCAAAACGCCTTGATCTCCGGCCGCTGCGCGCTGCGGGGCCCCACCATGAGCCAGTAGGCCAGTGGCGAGTCGATGCGGTGGCCGGGCAGCACCTCCACCAAATCGCCAGCCGCCAGGGCATCGGCAATCAGCGGCATGCGCGCCAGCGCCAGGCCCTGGCCGGCGAGGGCAGCCTGCACGATCTGGTGGGCGTAGTTGAAATACAGCCAGCGCTCGGGCTGCAGCTTGGCCAGGTCCCGCGCATCAAACCAGCGGCGCCAGCTCAGCCACTCCAGGTGTTGGCTGCGGTGCGCGTCGCCCGCCTCGATCAACGTGAACTGGGTGACGTCGGCCGGCGTGCGCAGGGGCTTGCCACTCTTGAGCAGCCAGGGGCTGGCCACCACGGCCAGCTGCTCGCCAAACAGGCGCTGCCCCCCCAGGGTGCCCGCGCCCGGCATGCTGTAGCGCAGGGCCAGGTCCACGTCCGAGGTTTCCAGGTCCACCGGCACGTCGCTCGCATCAATGCGGATGTCGATGCCCGGGTTGTCGCGCTGGAACTCCTCCATGCGCGGGATCAGCCACATCGATGCAAAGCTGGCCCAGGTGGTGATGGCCACGCTGCGGCGCCCGGCCGTCTGGCGCACCAGGCGCACGGCGGCGTCCATGCGCTCGAGCGCCGGGGCCACGGCGCGCTGCAGCTGCGCGCCCGCGCTGGTCAGCTCCACCGCCCGCGTGTGGCGCAGGAACAGCGCCACGCCCACTTCTTCTTCCAAGGCCTGGATCTGGCGGCTGACGGCTGACTGGGTGAGCGCCAGCTCATCGGCAGCGGCGCGGAAGTTCAGATGGCGCGCCACCGCCAGAAAGGCGCGCCAGTGGCCGGTGGCCACGGGGCGGGTGCGCAGAACGGCGGGGGAGTATTCGGCAGAGGCCATGGCAGGTGTCCTGGAGGCGATTCATGCGTTGTCGGAATGAATAGCGTACCGCGTTTTCATTGGACTGTGTGCATGGCGAAGCGCACTATCCAGTCTCCGAAACACCTTTTACTGAAGCCAAGGAGCCTGTCATGTCCCCCCGCAACGTTCTGGAATCGCAACAATCCGTGCAAGCCAGCCTGGCTGGCCGTCCTGCGGCCGGTTGCTGGAAACTGACCACAGGCAAGGCTTTGTCGCTGCACCCGCATACCCATGGTGTGTTGCAGATTGCGCAGGGGCAGGTCTGGCTCACCCTGAGCGGGCCTCTGGCGGATTTTCCGGGTGCGGCGGCAGACCACGTGCTGCGGGCGGGTGACCGGTTGGTCATCGCACCGGGCCAGCATGTGGTGATGGAAGCCTGGAACCCCTCGGGGCACGCCGATGCCGTGGCGTTCCGTTGGGACAGCGTGGTGGCGCCCGCCACGGCGCAGTCCGCCAGCCTGGCTGCCCGCGACTGGGAATGTGGTGTGGTGCAGCCGCTGCGCGACCTGGTGCATGCACTGGGCCAAGGCGGGCGTGCCCTGGGTGCAGCGCTGGCGGATGTGGCGGGCGCGGGCGGGCGTTTTGCCGCAGGTCTGGCCCGGTTTGCTCTGCATCGGATAGCAGCACCGCTACAGCGCAAGCCAGCTTGAAACGCATATGCAGGAAAAGCATCAATAGGTGCCGTGCTTTTCATTGGACGTTGTTCTGCAAGCCGCGCACCATACGGTATTACTAGGGTTAACCCGGAGAAAGCCATGACAACCTCTCACGCTCTTCATCTGTTTTCATCTTCCCGCGCTGTGGGTGCGGCAGCGGGTGGCACTGGCACGGTGGCCGCTGGCGCCGCTGTCAGCCTGGCCCCCAAGGCTGCGATGACCTTGCGCATAGCCGAAGGCCAAGCCTGGGTCACGCTGGGCAAGGGCCTGGGCGACAGCAGCGACGTGTTCCTTTGCGCCGGGCAGTCGCTGCCCGTGGCCGCAGGCCAATCGGTGGTGGTCGAGCCCCTGAATGGCCGCCGCCTGCAGTACCGCTGGGTGCGCGGCGAGGCTGCCAGTGCCCGCCCTGCATCGTGGTGGCGCCGTGCGTCCGTTGGCAACGGGGCTCCCGCGTGGGGCGACGCCTGCTGCGCCTGAGGGCGCTGGCCTGATCCGGGAAAGGGGGGGCTGACCTCGCCTCGGTTCTGGTGTGCAATAGAGCTTCAAAGAGCTGCTAGCGCTTGATCATCAAGCGCTAGCAGCTCTTTTTTTGATAGCGTTTGTACATGCGACATGTGCAGCGCCAGCGCCTCAAGCGGCTCAACCTTCGAGGCCTTGGCGCGGCGCTTCGCCCAACAGCCCGATCAACTGGGCCTGCAGCGTCGTCAGTATTTCATCGGACAACGCCGGCCGCGCCGCCGCAGTGGCGCGGGCCAGCACCAGCCCGCCGACCATGGTGGCCAGGACTTGCATGGCGCGCGCTCGGTCTTCTGGCGGCATAGGGGCGCTGCTGTCTGTCAGCAACTGCGCAAAACGCCCGATGTTGCGCTCGATGCCCTGGGCAAACACTTCTGACAGCTCGCTGCCGGCCCGGGCGGCATCCACCGCCAGCGCGGCGGCCGGGCAACCTGTGCCCGGCGAGTCGCGGTGCTGGGGCGAGAGGTAGCTCTTTATGCGCTCGCCGATGGTGGTGTTCGGGGTGGCTCCGTCCAGCGGGGCGATGGACCAGTCGAACGCCCGCGCACAGGCCTCCTGCACCAGCGCGTCCTTGGAGGCGAAATGCCGGTACAGCCCGCCATGGGTGAGCCCCGCGTCGCGCGTGATGTCGGCCACGCCCACGCCGGTCAGCCCCCGCTCGCGGTACAGGCGGGAGGCCGCGTCGAGGATGCCCTGCCGGTTCTCTGCGGCCTGTGCTTTGGAAACCTTCATGCTGCCTCTTATTGATTGCGAGCGTACGCAAAAAGTGGTGATGCCTTTATGATGACGGCTGCAATCATAAAGGCGCGGATCGTTTCCGTGCGTCGCTGCAGTGCCTTGGAACCGGTTCTTGGTGCTGCGCCCAATCTGTCTGACGAGGTGAATGCATGAAAAAAATTATCCCTGGCGGCTGTGGTGCCGAGGTGTGGAGTGGTGTGTGCTGCGATAAGGCGGTGGCCTGATGCGGCGCGTTGTGGTCACGGGCATGGGCCTGGTGTCGCCGCTGGGCTGCGGTGTGGAACTGGTCTGGCAGCGCCTGCTGGCAGGGCGCTCGGGCCTGTCGCGCCTGCCGGAGGCGGTCACGGACGGCATTGCCGCCAAGGTGGCGGGGCAGGTGCCCAGCGTCGCGGACGACGCGGAGGGGGGTTGGGACGTGGATGCCATCGTCTCGTCCAAGGACCAGCGCAAGATGGACCGCTTCATCCCCTTTGCGCTGGGCGCGGCGCAGCAGGCGCTGGCGCAGGCCGGCTGGCCGCCTGCCGATGAGCGGGCGCGCGAGCGCACGGCCACGGTGATCGCCTCGGGCATTGGTGGCTTTGGCGCGATTGCCGAGGCCGTGCGCACCACCGACACGCGTGGCCCGCAGCGCTTGTCGCCGTTCACGGTGCCGTCGTTCCTGGTCAATCTGGCGGCAGGGCAGGTGTCGATCCGCCATGGTCTCAAGGGGCCGCTGGGCGCGCCGGTCACCGCGTGCGCCGCCAGCGTCCAGGCGATTGGCGATGCCGCGCGCCTGATCCGCAGCGGCGAGGCCGATGTGGCCCTGTGCGGTGGCAGCGAGGCGGCCATTGACCGCGTGAGCCTGGGCGGTTTTGCAGCGGCCAAGGCCCTGGGCACGGCGTTCAACGACACCCCCGAGCAGGCCTCGCGGCCGTTTGATGCGCAGCGCGACGGTTTTGTGATGGGCGAGGGCGCAGGCATGCTGGTGATTGAGGCGCTGGACCACGCCCTCGCGCGCGGCGCACAGCCACTGGCCGAGCTGGTGGGCTATGGCACGTCGGCCGACGCGTACCACATCACCTCCGGCCCCGAAGATGGCGATGGCGCAGCGCGCAGCATGCTGGCCGCGCTGGCGCAGGCAGGCCTCACAGCCCAGGATGTGCAGCACCTGAACGCACACGCCACGTCCACCGGTGTGGGTGACCGTGGTGAGCTGGCCGCCATCCGCCGTGTGTTTGGCACGGGGGCGCAGGTGGCCATCAGTTCCACCAAGTCGGCCACCGGCCATCTCCTGGGGGCGGCGGGTGCGGTGGCGGCCATCTTCACGGCGCTGGCGCTGCGCGACCAGGTGGTGCCGGGCACGCTGAACCTGCACACGCCCGATCCGCTGGCCGAGGGGCTGGACATGGTGGCGCTGCGGCCCAGGCCGATGGCGCTCACGCATGCCATGCTCAACGGGTTTGGTTTTGGGGGCGTGAACGCGACCCTGATCCTGCGGCGCTGGCCCGAAGCCGCGTGACGGGCAGGGGCCTGTTCAGAGCACCAGTTCGCCGCGCACGGCTTCAAAGGCCGCGAGCGCTGCGTCCCCGTCCAGATGCTCCATGCGCGCCAGCGCGTCCACGTCTTCCACCGTGCTGAACGCGAGGCTGAACTGGTGGAAACGCCGCCCCGCGAGCGGGCCGTGGTGCAGCACCTCGACGTTGACGTGGCGGGGGTCGTTGCGGATGCGTTCGATGAGTTTGAGCACCGCCTTCTGCGGGCCTTCGAGCTGCTGGCAAAAGCGCTGGCCGTCAAAAATCAGCAACCCCGTCACGTCCAGCTCCGCGTTGACATGGCGCGCGCGCCCTGCAATCTCGGCCACCACGCTCAAGGGTTGATCGGGGGCGAGGGTGCTCACATAGAGAACCTCGTAGAGGACGGGGGATACGTTCATAAGTGAGGTCAATGTAGGGGGCGCGCGGCGGTTGCACAATGTCAAAAGACATAGGTGTAACTGCTGCACCACCCCGCGCGTCGTGGTGCTGTCGCCCAGTGTGAATCGATGAGAATTGCGCCACCATGAATGTCACCCTGCCTGCCAACGCCTGTCCCCCGACCTGCCACGACTGCCGGCTGCGAAAGACCGGCGCGTTCACGGCCGTGAAGCCCGAGGTGCTGGATTTCATTGAAGGCTTTCGCACGGACAGCCTGGCCGTGGAGGCCGGCGGCGCGCTGGTGCGCGAGAACCAGACCAACGCCAAGCTGTTCACGCTGTACTCGGGCTGGGCCTTTCGCTACAAGACCATGAGCGACGGGCGCCGCCAGATCCTCAATTTTTTGCTGCCTGGCGACCTCGTGGGCCTGCAGCAGGAGTTTGGCGATGTCTCCACCCACGGCATCGAGGCGCTGACCGATTGTTCGCTGTGTGTGTTCCAGAACGACAGCCTGTGGGCGCTGTTTCGCGAGCACCCGCGCCTGGGCTACGACATCACCTGGCTGTCGGCCCACGAAGAAGGCCATGTGGACGACAACCTGCTGACCACCGGCCGCCGCAACGCCACCGAACGCGTGGCCATGCTGCTCATGCACCTGTACCGGCGGCTCGACCGCATCGGGCTGGTGGAGGACGGCGCGGTGGCGTTTCCGCTGAACCAGCAGCACATTGCCGATGCACTGGGGCTGTCGCTGGTGCACACCAACAAGACGCTGCGGCGCCTGTCGCTGCTGGGCCTGCATGAGCTGAAAAACGGGCGGCTGCGCCTGCTCAACACCCGCGCGCTGGCGCGCATCGCCGAGTACTACGACACGCCGCCCCGGCTGATGCCGCTGTTGTAGAGGTACTGCTGCGGCAGAAATTTGATCAAATTGGCCTCTGGCGCTTGTGTGGTAAGCGTAAGAAGCTATGGTTTGAATAGCATATTGCGCTGTGTTGGCCGCAGCCGATAATCCACGCCATGCCCGCACGCCGGGCTTTTGCTGCGCAACCCCACCTCCTTTTTCATGACCTCACTCGACATCCTCATCATGGCGGCCGGCAAGGGCACGCGCATGAAAAGCCGCCTCCCCAAGGTGCTGCAGCGCCTGGCCGGGCGCCCGCTGCTGCAGCATGTGCTGGACCAGGCGGCGCATTTGCAGGCGCGCAGCGCCATCGTCATCACCGGCCATGGTGCTACAGAAGTAGAAGCTGCTACCGCAGGTGCAGCAAGCGCTGGAGGCCATTTTGACCTCAAGTTCGTGCGCCAGGAGCCCCAGCTGGGCACTGGCCACGCCGTCCAGCAGGCCGTGCCCCACCTGCGCGATGACGGCACGGTGGTCGTGTTGTCGGGCGATGTACCGCTGACCCAGGCCGACACCCTGCGTGCCCTGGTGGCGGCCAGCGAAGGCGGCAAGCTGGCCCTGCTGACCGTGACCCTGCCCGACCCCACGGGTTATGGCCGCATCGTGCGCAATGCATACGATGCCGTGCAAGGCATCGTCGAACACAAGGACGCCACCAACGCCCAGCGCGCCATCACCGAGGTCTACAGCGGCATCATGGCCGTGCCCGCGAAGCTGCTGCGCGGCTGGCTGGCGCGGCTGACCAATGACAACGCCCAGGGCGAGTACTACCTGACCGACATCGTCGCCATGGCCGTGGCCGATGGCGTGCCCGTGGTGGCGCACCGCATCACCGATGCGCTGCAGGTGGCGGGCGTGAACAGCCCGCTGCAACTGGCCGAGCTGGAGCGCGCGCACCAGCTGCGCGAGGCCCGGGCCTTGATGGAGCAGGGCGTGCGACTGGCCGACCCGGCGCGGTTCGATGTGCGCGATGACACCCGCACCGGTGTGCGCGGCGAACTGGTGTGTGGGCAGGATGTGGAGATCGACGTGAACTGCGTCTTCGCCGGCCGCGTGGAGCTGGGCGAGGGCGTGAGCATTGGCGCGAACTGCTGCATTGCCAACGCACGCATCGCGGCGGGCGCCGTGATCCATCCGTTCACCCACATCGACGGCGAGAAGGCTGGCGCCACCGTGGGCGAGGGCGCGCTGATCGGCCCCTTTGCCCGCCTGCGCCCCGGTGCACAACTGGGCCGCGAGGTGCACATCGGCAATTTTGTGGAAGTGAAAAACAGCACCCTGGCCGACGGCGCCAAGGCCAACCACCTGGCTTACCTGGGTGACGCCACCGTGGGCGAGCGCGTGAACTACGGTGCGGGCAGCATCACCGCCAACTACGATGGCGCGAACAAGCACCGCACCGTGATCGAGGCCGACGTGCACGTGGGCAGCAACTGCGTGCTGGTGGCGCCGGTGACCATTGGTGCGGGCGGCACGGTGGGTGGGGGCAGCACCATCACCAAGAGCACGGCGCCAGGGGCGCTCAGTGTGTCGCGGGGCAAGCAGGTCAGCATCGCCAACTGGGTCCGGCCAAAGAAGTGAAACACCCCCTGAGCCGCTGCGCGCCTTCCCCCTCTCCTTCGGGAGGGGACGCACCCCGTGGCCTGGCAAAGCCAGTTCCACGGGTGCACTCGCAGCGGCCGCGTCAGTTTTCATGAGGGTGAATACATGTCCATGAACGACGAAGACACCCAACACACCTTGCAGCAATTGCGCGCCGCGCTGGCCAGCAGCCAGCAGCAGGTGGCCGAAATGGCCGGTGCGCAGGAGGAGTTCTTGCGCGCGGTATCGCACGACCTGCGCGCGCCGCTGCGGCATGTGACCTCGTACGGAAAGCTGGTGCGCGAGGTGCTGGGTGACCTGCCATCCGAGGTGCTGCAAGGCGCCGAGGTGCAGGAGGCGCTGGGCTTTCTGGCCACCATGGACCAGTCGGCCCGGCGCATGGGGCTCATGATCGACGGCCTGCAAGCCTTGGTGCACGCCAGCCGCGCGCCGCTGCGCCAGCAGCCTGTGCCGCTGGCAGATGCCGTCGCCCAGGCGCGCGCCGCGCTGGCCGCTGCAGGGGCCGGGCGCGTGGTGGAGTGGCATGTGGCCCCCGACCTTCCCATCCTGCAGGCCGACCCCGCGCTGCTGCAGGAGCTGCTGGTGCAGCTGCTGGGCAATGCCTTGAAGTTCACGCGCCCCGTGGCGCAGCCCTGCATCACCGTGCAGGCCGATGTGGCGCCACGGGGCCAACTGGCCTTTACGGTGCGAGACAACGGCGTGGGGTTTGACCCGGCGCGTGCGGGCACCTTGTTCGGTGTGTTCCAGCGCCTGCACCGCGAGACTGAGTTTGACGGCGTGGGCACGGGTCTGGCGCTGTGCCGTGCGGTGGCGCAACGCCATGGCGCACACCTCAGCGCTACGGCAATGCCGGGTGGGGGCTGCACGGTGCGTGTGCAATGGCCCGTGGAGTGTGCTGCGACGGAGGCTGACCCCGGGGCCACCAACCCCTGACGCTGAACCGGCGGCCGCCCGCTACACCGCTGGCACCAGGTCCGGCTCCATGCACCCTGCCACGCGGTTGCGCCCGCCGTTCTTGGCGGCATACAGCGCGGCGTCGGCCGCGTCGATCCAGGCGCGCAGGCTGCTGTGGCGGTGGTCGGCGGGGGCCACGCCAATGCTGCTGGTGACGCGCACGCCGGGCAGGCTGCGCAGGCGGACGCTCTCGGTCTGCTCGCGGATGCGGTGGGCAATGGCCAGCGCGTCCTTGGCCTGCATGCCGGGCAGCACGATGGCAAATTCATCACCACCGTAGCGCCCCGCGCAGTCGCCCGCGCGCACGTTGCCGCGCACCACATGGGCCAGTGCACGGATCACTTCGTCACCCACGGTATGGCCGTGGGCGTCGTTGATCTCCTTGAAATGGTCGATGTCCAGCATCAGCATGCAGGCCGGTTCGTTGCTGGTGTGGTGGCGGCGCAGCGCGGCCTCGGCCTGCTCTTGCCAGTGACCGCGCCCGAACAGACCGGTGAGTGCATCCACACGTCGCAACTCGTCCAGCAGCTGGTTCTGCCGCGCTGACTGGCGGATGAGCTGGTAGCTGACCAGGCTGACCGACAGCGTGTGCAGTGCCATCACCGGCAGGCAGGCGATCATGACGCGCATGGAGGTTTCAGGCGCCCAGTGCAGGCCTGAGAGCGCCGCGCCCACCAGCCCTCCGGCCAGCATGGCGGGCAGCGCGCGCGCCCACAGCCCGCGGATGCCGGTGGTGATCTTGTCCACCATGGTCAGTGTCAGCAGCAGCACGCTGGGCAACAGGTTGAAGTGCATCAGCGGCACAAAACTGGCGGCCAGGGCAGAGTCGATGAGCAGGTTGCGGGTCTCGGCCCGGTAAGGGTCTTTGCTGTGGCGCGTCACCAGATAGGCCACATGCGGCCAGACGAATGCGGGCAGCGCCATGGTCAGCCAGGCGGTGACGCTGGCATGGCGCTCCCACAGCACCACGCCCACCACCATGCCGCCCAGCCCCATGCCCAGAATGCGCAGGGGATAGATACGTCGGGGCATCTGGCGGCGGGGTGTGGGCATGGGCGGAATGGGGGCGGCCCGCAGCGCCCCCCGATGGGCTGGGCACGAGGGGTGGTGGTGGCTGGGGAGCTTACATCTCCCCCAGGAGCGATACCAGCACGAAATGACCAGGCACCGCAGAGGGCAACTGCACGGGCAGCGGCGGCACGGTATCGCCATGGATTCGCTGCAGTGTGGTTGCCGTTGGGGTTTTCAAAATTAATAGCATGCAACGCTTTCTAATCAAGCGCTAGAGGCACTTTTGTATCGAATTTTGCCCGGCGCGTAGCGAAAAAAGCCTTCACATTGCGCACGTTGGCATCGTTTGTGAACAGGCGCTGCGACAGCGCCAGGTAGCCCGGCATGTCCCGGGTGTGCACCACCAGCACAAAGTCGGGCCCGGGCGACACGCGCCAGCACTGCTGCACGGCGTCGTCGGCCACGGCGCGGGCTTCGAATGCTTCGAGCTGCTCGGCGCCCTGGCGGTCGAGCGACACCTCGACGATGCATGCCAGCCCGTGGCCTTGAACAGCCGCCAGCCGGTCGGGCTGCAGGATGGCCACCTGGCGCTCGATCAGACCGACATCGTGCAGGCGCTTGACGCGGCGCAGGCAGGTGGGTGGCGAGACATGCACCTGCTCGGCCAGCGCCTGGTTGCTTTGTGCGGCATCGGTTTGCAGGAGGTTGAGCAGCTGCAGGTCCGTGCTGTCGAGCGATATGGATTCCATAAATTTTTGTGATTTGAAAGAAAATTTCACAATGAATGATTTGTGAAATTAAAGTTCAAAAATTAATAAATATCAATCAACAATTTCTTACTGGGCTGCCTAACATCGCCCATCGCTTTCAAACCAAGGCAAACACCATGTGCGGCATCGTCGGCGCGGTCTCCACGCGCAACATCGTTCCCATCCTCGTCCAGGGCCTGCAGCGGCTTGAATACCGGGGGTATGACTCGTGCGGCGTGGCCGTGCACGCCTCCAGCCTCGATGCTGCACGCCCGGCGGGCCTGCAGCGCGCCCGCAGCACGGCGCGTGTGGCCGAACTGCTGGACCAGGTGACCACGGAACGCATCGACGGCGCCACCGGCATTGCCCACACCCGCTGGGCCACCCATGGCGCGCCTGCCGTGCACAACGCCCATCCGCATTTCAGCCACGGCACGGGCGCTGACGCCAACGCCCAGAGCGCTGGCCGCGTGGCCCTGGTCCACAACGGCATCATTGAAAACCACGAAGAACTGCGCAAGGCACTGCAGGCACGCGGCTATGTGTTTGCGAGCCAGACCGACACCGAAGTCGTCGCCCACCTGGTGGACAGCCACTACACCGGCGACCTGTTCGATGCCGTGCAGGCCGCCGTGGCCGAGCTGCACGGCGCCTACGCCATCGCGGTGATGCACAAGGACGAACCCCACCGCGTGGTGGGGGCGCGCGCCGGTTCGCCGCTCATCCTGGGGGTTGGCAAAGACGCTGCCGGAGGGGCCTCGCAATCTCCTGAGCACTTCTTGGCCAGCGACGCCATGGCACTGGCCGGCGTGACGGACCAGATCGTCTACCTGGAAGAGGGCGACCTGGCAGACCTGCAACTGGGCCGCTACTGGATCGTGGGCAAGGACGGCGCCGCACTCACGCCCGCCCAACGCCCCGTGCGCACCGTGCTGGCCCACAGCGGCGCGGCCGAGCTGGGCCCCTACCGCCACTACATGCAAAAGGAAATCTTCGAGCAGCCGCGCGCCATTGCCGACACCCTCGAAGGCGTGGAAGGCATCGTGCCTGAGCTGTTCGACGGCGCGGGCCAACACGGCGAGCCCGGCGCCGCCGCCTGGCGCGTGTTCAAGGAGATCGACAGCGTCCTCATCCTGGCCTGCGGCACCAGCTACTACAGCGGGTGCACCGCCAAATACTGGCTCGAAGAAATCGCCGGCATCCCCACCCAGGTGGAGGTGGCCAGCGAATACCGCTACCGCACCAGCGTGCCCAACCCGCGCACGTTGGTCGTCACCATCAGCCAGTCGGGCGAGACGGCCGACACGCTGGCGGCGCTGCGCCACGCGCAAAGCCTGGGCATGTCGCACACGCTCACCATCTGCAACGTGGCCACCAGCGCCATGGTGCGGGAGTGCAAGCTGGCCTACATCACCCGCGCGGGTGTGGAGATTGGCGTGGCCAGCACCAAGGCCTTCACCACCCAGCTGGCAGGCTTGTTCCTGCTGACGCTGGCGCTGGCCCAATCCAAAGGTCGGCTGAGCGAGGAGCAAGAAGCTGCCCACCTCAAAACCATGCGCCACCTGCCCGTGGCGCTGCAGGCGGTGCTGGCGCTGGAGCCCCAGCTCATCAGCTGGGCCGAAGACTTCGCCCGCATGGAAAACGCCCTGTTCCTGGGCCGGGGCCTGCACTACCCCATTGCCCTGGAAGGTGCCTTGAAGCTCAAGGAAATCAGCTACATCCACGCCGAGGCCTACCCGGCGGGTGAACTCAAGCACGGGCCCCTGGCCCTGGTCACCAGCGCCATGCCCGTGGTCACGGTGGCGCCCAACGATGCGCTGCTGGAAAAACTCAAGAGCAACATGCAGGAAGTGCGCGCGCGCGCCGGTGTGCTCTACGTGCTGGCCGACGCCGACACCCGCATCGAAAGCGGCGAAGGCATTCACGTCATCCGCATGCCCGAGCACTATGGCCCGCTGAGCCCGCTGCTGCATGTCGTGCCGCTGCAGTTGCTGGCGTATCACACGGCGTGTGCGCGGGGGACGGATGTGGATAAGCCCAGAAATTTGGCAAAAAGTGTCACTGTGGAGTGACGCGCTGGGGGCGCTGGCTTTGATTGATTACAAGAAATAAAGTTCGTCGGATGCAAATAAAGTCTGTCGGTCATTTCCTGCATTGTGAAATCAACCTACCCAAGACTTTCAGGCAATCACAGTGCAGGACACTCGGAGTGGAGGAGGCGCTATGGGTTCACATCGACATGGAAATCCTCCCTGAACTCCAGGTTCTCCATCCCTCCACCCCCGAGCTTGTATCCCCGGGGATTGGAAACGATCCGAGTCCCCCGCACCCGGTAGTCCACGCTGTCATGGATATGCCCATGGATCCAGGTGCTGGCCCGTCCCATCAACGCGTCCAGATCGCTCGCATAGCAGGGTGACAACGGGTGCCCGGCAAAGTCCTCGGGAATCGACCGCAGATGCGGCGCGTGGTGGGTGACCACCACCGTGTTCTGTGGATCACACTGACTTAGCTGTTCCTCCAGCCATTGCCTGCTCTCTTGGTGTCGACGCGCTGCCATCGCCGGAAACAATCGGTGCTTGCGCTGCCAGTACATCTCTGGCTGCGGAGAAATCTTGATCCGCTTGTAGTCGTTCATGCGCTGGCGCGCAGTGCTCATTGCTTCCAGCTTGCTGTCGATCCCGTGCAGCGCAAAGTCCGTCCACAGCGCGCAGCCCAGGAAGCGCACTCCGCCAATCACGACAGCATCGTTCTCGAGGTAGTGGATCTCGCGTTGCCGCGCCAACTCGCGCATGACATCAACGTGCTTGTCCCAGTTCTGCCCATAGAACTCGTGGTTGCCGTCCACATAGACGATGACCTTGTCCGGGAAGGTCTCGCGTGCCCAGTGCAGGCCCTTGGTGCCTTCGGTGATGTCGCCGGCCAGCACCACCACATCGATGGTCTTGAGGAAGTCGGGGTCCAGCTGCAGCTTCAGGGGGTACAGATCCAGATGCAGGTCAGAGTAAACGAGCAGTTTCATGGAGGCTCCATCGGAGAGTTGTGCGGATTCATGGTCGACTCCGGCGGGGCTTCTTGCGCACCTTGGCAGACGGCGTAAAGCTGACTCGCTGAATCCGACTTGAGATCAACCGTCCGTTCAATAGCGGCCCTGGTTTGGCGCTGACCATGAGTCCCTTGCCAGGACCCTTCAGCGAAAAATACACGCGGCTCCCCACCTTCCACCCCATCTCCGGTGGCAACGGAAAGCGGTAGCGGCTATCGATGCAGGCCCGTCCAGAGGGCTCGGATCGTCTTTTGACGGTTTGTGGGTTCAGAGGCATACCAGTCCTTGTGTGACGTCCCAGCCCACGTTCACGAAGTGGGTGGTTTCTGTGGGCTCAAGCACCTCGCGGTGCAGATGCCCGTGGTAGTTCAGGAGCCGGCCGAAGCTGTGATCGACAGTCGCTGGGTAGTGGCTCACAAAGACGCTCTGACCGAGCTCGTCCTTCGACGCCAGGAAGGGCAACACCGCATCAAACAGCGGACGCTGACCGTCCAGGGCTCGCTCTGCCAGGTACCGGCATTCCCCGCTCCGCGTGAGATCGTGGTTGCCCAGCACCAGTACCTTGCGGCCCGGAATGCGCCGGATCCATTCCATGGCCAGCTGGTGCTCTCCCATGGCCACGTCGCCCACGATCACCAGCCACTCGCCATCCCCGATCTTCTGGGTCTGGGAGACCAGGTGCTTGTTCATCTGGGTGACATTGGCGAAGGGCCGGTTGCAGTACCGGATCACATTGGCGTGGCACAGATGCAGGTCCGCCGTCATCCAGACCCGCTCACCACGGGCCCGGGCCTGCTGGATCTGTGTGCTTGCTGTGCCGATGGTGTCGGGCAGCGCCAACGCAAGCATGGCAGTGTGCACGTCGGGTCGGCTCCTCTCTGTGGCAAGGGTGCGCTCGAAGAGATCCAGAGCGTTGTCAAAGTCCATGCTGCCCTCGCCAACTGCTGGGAACAGGATGCGGGGATAACGATGGGAATCTGAAAGGCATGGTGGGCTCCTGGTTGCGGAGCCCGGTGGGGGTGGCCTGAGGGTGGGGTGCCAGGCTCCGCGGTGATGAACTGCGGGCTGGTGGAATCGGAGAACTAGGTCTTCAACCGGGTACCAGGCACCGCTCGACGGTCGTGCGTACGACTATGGAGACCGTGGATATGGAGGCGGTGTGGCGGGACATGCAGCTCATCATCCAGGAGCGCGAAAACCTTGTCAACACTGGGTTTGCGGGGAATGGAGAAGGTAATCGGTGATTTGGTTTGCAGTGATACCACGGTGCAAACTCAATCCCGCTGAGCGGCTTTCCACGCTGCCCAGCCGTTCCTGTGCTCCGATGCCAGAGGCCTGCGATTTCTTGTTGAGCGCCAGGTGGCTTCAGTGTCATAGTGGGCACACCTCCATGCCAACTCCCATAGAGAAACGCGCATGAAACGCGCCTTCCAGCTCCGCACACCGCCCATTGCATTGCGCCTGCGCGCGACGGGCTGCCTGGCATGAGCAGCAAACCCGTGTGGGTCTGGTTGCCTGGCGAGGCCGAGCCCACGCGGGCCGGGACATTCACGCTTGGCGGCACTGCGGGCAGCCCCGTGGGAACCTTTGGATACGATCCCGGGTACGTCGAGAACAACCATCGGATCTCTCTGGATCAACGTCAACTCCTGCGCTTCAAGGGTGTGGCCAAGGCGACGGACTACCAAGGGCTGTTCGATGTCTTCCGGGATGCGAGGCCGGAGGGGTTTGGCATGGACTGGCTCCAGAAGCGCAGGGATTCGGACAGTCTCAGCGATCTGGAGGCCCTGGAGTTCTGCGCCGGTGATGCCGTCGGTGCGGTACAGGTGTGTGATGACATCGCGGCCAAGTCCGCGTTCCGTCCGACACTTTCACAAGACATGTTTGACGTGATGAGAGATCTGGATATTGTTCAGGCCCATGCGCCGATGGCAGCCCGTCTGCGGGATCTGCTCTCCACTGGCCTGGGGGGTGAGCGACCCAAGTTCACGGTCCTGCACAAAGGCCAGTGGTGGATCGCCAAGTTTCCCGGGCCGCAGGACGATCCGACATCACCGTTGCGGGAATACCTGTGCATGAAGCTGGCCAGCCTGGTGGGCATTGACGCTGCTGAAGTCGAGTGGGTCCAGCAGAGCGGGCGTGCTGCGGTCCTGATTCGGCGGTTTGATCGGCTGGTGGATGAGAGTGGTCACTGCCTGAGGCATCACTTTGCCAGCGCCGCAACGATCTTGGGGGCTGCCGCAGCCATCCGAGATGCACTGGGTCGCACTTACCTGGCGCTCGCCCTTCAGGCGGGACGCTGGGGCGTGCAGGGGCACTTTCCAGAGTTGTGGCGCCGGATGGCGTTCAACGTCCTGGTGGGCAATGGTGATGATCACCCGCGCAACCATGGCTTCTTGCGAACCGGTAAGGGTTGGAGGCTGTCGCCAGCCTATGACATTGCGCCCTATACGCCCCATGGCGGCAAGGTGCTGGATGTGAAGTCGTTGTCCATGGGGGTGTTGCGCAATGGCGAGGCGGGAGCGACGGCGGACAACTTGCTGCTGGCTGCCAAACAGTTTGGCCTGGACTATGGGATGGCCGATGACTTTCTCGACCATGCGTACCAGATGATTCACGACAGTTGGGATCGCCTGGCTCAGGAGGCCGGTGCTGAGGCGATCGCGCCGCCGGCGTTCGTTCTGCCGCCGCGTGCCCAGCGGATATCGATGGGGGTGTGGAAGAAGGCGCGGTGATGGAGCGAGGTGGGATTCGGTGCTTCAATGTCCGCGCCCATTGGCCGGCCAGGCATCCCGGAGGATTGCTTTGATGCGGAGAGGCATGCAGGACAGTTAGGAGTCAACTACAGGCTGAAAGCGGCCGTCGAGTCTTAGCTATTCAATGACTGCTTGCGCCGAAACCAGTCATTCAAAGATCACCCAGTCTGATGATCGTTTTGCATTGACCCAACGGTTTCCGCTCAGCGAAGGTGCTAGGGTAGGATGCTTGCTAAGCGCCAAGAAGAGAAGCTGGACAAGAGAACAGGCAAGACCCTCCGCCAGCCAAAGGAAGTCGCTGAAGACATTCGATCTAACGCCATGAAAGCTCAGGGAGGGGTAATGCGGCGCAGCAATCAGGGAATCCCACTGGGAGTGCCGGATCAAGTCAATGGGCGTGCGACTGCACCAATAGATCGCGGCGATGAAATGCAGGAGCGCCTGCGCTACCAATGGGCAGCTGGAGTGCTGCTGTTAGCCCAAGGCTTCGTCGGCATTCGAGACATGCATGCGTTGTGGTGTGAGCACCATGAGGACTATCTGATAGAGCTAGCCTCGGGGAAGTTTGTTGCTGTCCAAGTCAAGACCGATTCTCGCGAGAACATCAAATGGAAACTCGGTGAAGCTGAACTGATCAAATCAATTTCTCGCTTCTTCGACCTCGAGGGCAGGTATGGCGAAGCCATCGAGGGATACGAGTTCCTGTCTAACGCGCCGCCGTATGTGCCGGACCAAAATGCAGGAGAGAAAAGTCAGAAGACGAGTCCTCTACGCCTTTGTGAAGGCTGTGTAGCTGCCAGTGACCTCACTGGTACGGGCAAACGCATTCAGTCATTCAACCGTCTGTTTTGCAGCAAGACTTGAGCCCGAGCCTTCTCCTGAAGCGCAGTATTTGCTCAAGCCTACCGTGCCTATTGACTGCAGATCCTATTGAAGTGGAGGTATGGCACCTTCACGTGCCTGCTGGATCAGTCGAAACTTTTGCACCTTTCCCGACCCTGTGAGCGGAAACAGGTTGCTCACAAAGTACCTCGCAGGTGCCTTCTGAGGCGCAAGCGATTGCCTGCAAAAGTCCCGCAACTCAACCGCCGTGGGTATGGACTGGGGCGTGCGAAAACGCAGTGCGGCGCAGACGACCTCGCCCCAGTGGGGGTCTGGCATACCGAACACCGCCACATCAACGACCTCAGGGTGCTCCAGCAGACGCGCCTCGATTTCCACGGGGTAGATGTTCTCGCCACCCCGGATGATCATGTCCTTGAGCCGCCCAGTGATCCGCACATAACCCCGGTCATCCATCACCCCCAAGTCTCCGGTGCGCAGCCAACCATCCGCAGTGAACGCCTGGGCCGTGGCCTCGGGCATTTCGTAGTAGCCGAGCATCGTCTGGTAGCCCCTTGCTTGCACCTCCCCATCCGTGCCGACGGGCATGATCGCGCCGCTCACCGGGTCCGCAATCCTTACCTCCACCTGCCACAAGGGCTGACCGGCCGTTTCCGCCTTGTCCGCCGGTGCATCGTGCGGCGCAGTCTGGCAAATGATTGGACTGGCTTCGGTCTGGCCATAAACCGACAGCAGATCGCAGCCGAGGCCGGCCTGCACCCGACGCAGCAGTTCTGGGGGCACAGGGGCGCCACCGGAGTTCGCACAGCGCAGGCTCGATAGATCGTATTGCACCCGCTTGGGATGCTCGACCATGGCAATGAGCATGGTCGGAACGCCATAGAGAACGGTTGCCTTCTCGTGCTCGATGGCCGCTAGCACCGCATCCGTGTCAAAGAACTGGGGCAGTACCAGCGTGGCACCGCTGACCATGCTGCCCAGCACGCTCATCACCGAGCCAGCGGTGTGGAAAAGTGGCATGGGGCTGACCAGCACGCCATCGCTCAGCTCCAGCCGTGCGGTGACATAGCTGGCGTTGGTGAGTAGCCCCATGTGGTGCAGCAAAGCCCCCTTGGGCTGCCCAGTCGTGCCGGACGTGTACTGCAGTTGCGCCGGTGCACGTGACGCCACGACTGGAAGTGCGCTCGTTGGTCGACTGGCTTGCACCTCGCTCCATCGGCTCAGGCTGAACACCTCCTTTACCTCCTCAAGCATCTGCTCGGCAACGGAAGCCATGTCCGTGCCCCGAAAAGCATCGACATGGATCAGTGCAACGGACCGTGACTGCTTGAGCACGTAGCGCAACTCTTCGGCCCGTAGTGCGGGATTGGCCGTGACCAGCACCATGCCCGCCAAGGCAGCGCCGTACTGCAGGATGACCCATTCGGGCACGTTAGGGGCCCACAGGCAAATGTGGTCGCCAGGTGCAAAGCGGCCCAGCATCCAGTGGGCGCACCGCTCGGCCTGCGCGAGCAACTCTGCGTACGTCCAGCGCCTGTCCGTGCGCGTGGCTCCGGTCAAGGTCGCAAAGCCCTTTGGCACCACTTCGACCAGGGCGCATCGGTCAGGATGGCGTTCTGCCGCCTGTCGCAGCGCATCGCCTGCGGCCAGGTCGAGCAGCGGTCGGGACGTATCGGCGGGCCAGTAAGAAAGGGTGGGGTCGGGCAGTCTCGGCATGTTGTTGCTTACTTCCAGTGTGCAAGAAGGATCTGGGTGGCGCGCACCCAGTTGGAGATCATTTGCTGGCGACGCACGGGGTTCCTGCGTAACACGCCGGACAGCACGAAGCCGCGCAGGAAATCCGTGGTCATGGCGATTACGGCATCGTGGCCGGGCCTGTCCGCCACCGGCGCAAACAGCGCACGCAGGACGCGCTCGCTCTCTTTTCGTGCGTCACGCTCGACCTTGAGCAGGGCCTCTCTGAGGCCTTCGTCCGTGCGGGCCAGGGTCCACAGCTCTAGTTCGGCCATGAAGGGCGGCTGGGCCATCATCAATGCCAGCGCGCGAATCGCGCGCTCCACTGCATCCGGCGCACTCTGCAGCTTGTCCAAAAGCTCGAACACGCTTTGCTCATTGCGGCGCACCAGGTCGGTCACCGTGGCCGACAGCAGCTCGGCATGGGTGGGAAAGTGATGAAGTAGCGCCCCACGGCTGACCTCGGCCTTGCGCTGCACCTCCAAGGTGGTGGTACGGGCCGCGCCTTGCTCGATCAACGACTGAACGGCTGCATCAAGGATCCGATCGCGAATGGAACGCTCCGGGGCGGCATCGTTCGTCAGGTTTTTGGTTTTTGTCGAAGTGACTTGCATGGACGGGAATGGTTAAACAGTCAGTGTTGACTGTACGGCGCGGCGCGCATACAGTCAACACTGACTGTCAAGACAACAGTCCACGTTTTCCCCTACCAAGGATCCAGCCATGCCTACGTTCAGCACTCTCCAGATTGAAAAAGACCCCCAGAATCCCCGCATCGCACGCCTGCTCCTGAACCGACCCGAGCGGCTCAACGCCATCAGCGACGAGATGCCCCGGGAGATCCGGGCGGCGGTGGAATGGGCCAACGCAGACGATGAGGTGCATGTGATCGTCGTCGAGGGTGCGGGCAAAGGCTTCTGTGGTGGCTACGACCTGGCCGGGTACGCCGAGCAACATATTGAGCATCCCTGCCAGCAAGAGAAGTCGCCTTGGGACCCCATGGTTGATTACGCCTACATGAAGCGCAATACCGAAGACTTCATGACGCTTTGGAAGAGCGCCAAACCCACCATCGCCAAGGTGCATGGCGCCGCGGCAGCGGGGGGCAGCGACATCGCCTTGTGCTGCGACCTGCTGGTGATGGCTGAAGACGCCCGCATTGGCTACATGCCAACGCGTGTGTGGGGCTGCCCGACCACGGCCATGTGGACATTTCGTCTGGGCCCCATGCGGGCCAAGCAGATGATGTTCACAGGCGATCTCATTGATGGCAGGAAGGCTGCTGAATGGGGTCTTGCCACCCTAGCTGTGCCACCGCAAGAGCTGGAGGCCGCCACCATGAAGCTGGCCAACCGGATCGCTGGCGTGCCGCGTTCGCATCTGGCCATGCACAAGATGGTGGTTAACCAGGTGATGCTGAACATGGGAGTCGAGCAGACCCAGATGATTGCCACCCTTTTCGATGGCATCACCCGGCACAACCCAGAAGGCCTGTGGTTCCGCCGCCATGCGCAAGAGCACGGATTCAAAGCGGCCATCGAATGGCGAGATAGCGGACGCCCGATCCCCGAGGGAGATGAGGCAAGAACACTGATACGCCACATTGACGCGCGGGCGGCGTGATTGCACGCCTTACCTCGACGATACGCTTTCGACGCGGCTGGCTTCCCTTGTGGGCACGGGTTCAAACTGCAGACCCCTCGGCGAACCAACCGGAGCCTCCAAGCGGCTTCTTGAGAACATCGTTCACCACAGCACTTCGTGCAATGGCTTGTCGGGTGGGGAAGCGTTTCGCGGTGCAGACCTACGCTCCGCGCCGCAATCCGAGCGCAGCTTCTCGATTAAGTCGATGAACTGTACGGGCTGTGTTGCCGTGCAAAGCGGCGGTCACCGCGCCGCGCTGCGCACGGGCGGACGGGTCTCCTAGGCCACTTCAATGCACTACGCGTGGGTTTCACCCTGGCGCGCCAGCGCCATGTGCTTGCTTTCTGCGGTGATCACGCCGATCACCTTGGCGAGCTGCCGGCTTACAGTGGTGAAAGCGTGGCCAATTCGGCTGTCGAAATACAGTGAGTCGCCTTTTGCCAAGCGCACCTTTTCACCGTTTTCGAAGTGCACTTCGACCTCCCCCGCGAGCACGTACACGAACTCCACCCCTGCATGCCTGGCGAAGTCCTGCGGCCCCTGCACGCGGCGGGCGTGAATTGTGCCCAGCACGGGGTTGATGGGCTTGCCCACCACGGACGTGGCAAGGAATTCATAGGTGAGTGCGTGGCCCCGGTAGGCAGAACCTTGCCCCGCGCGCGTGACCGCCATGGACGTCTGATGCGCCGCAGACCCGCCGGCTTCTCCTGAGAACAGCGCACCCAAGTCCAATTGCAGGGCCTCCGCCAGTGCAGCAACGTTCTCGTACCCCAGCGCGAGTTGGCCTCGCTCGGCGCGCGAGATGGTGGTGATGGAAACGCCAGACAGCTCTGCCAACTGCGTAAGCGTCCATCCAAGCTGCTTGCGTACAGTGCGCAAGCGGTCTCCCAGGGTGCTCGGGTCCATAGGGCTCTGCGCGCGCGGGCGGCGTGTTTTCTGGTCCGTCACTGAGGTGTTCCTTTGCGAAGGATTCTGCCAGCACCTTGCCCTTTGGGCACACCCGCAAGGGTGCTCCCGGACAAGATCCACTGGCACTGAATTTTGCGTATACGCAAAATTCTTCTACACTTGCTCCTTGTGGACCACACGCCGCGCCCATTCGGACGCCCGTGCCCTCGATGCAGCGGAGAGATGTGAGATGCATGTCATTGTGGTGGGAGCAGGGATAGCGGGAGCGACGACGGCGCTTGCGCTCGCTCAGGAGGGCTGCTCGGTCAGCATCATCGACGCGGTACCCTCACCTGCGATGGGCGCGAGCTTTGCCAACGCGGGACTCATCTCGCCGGGCCACTGCTTCAGCTGGGCAGAACCCGGCGTCATGACGATGGCGGCCAAGTCCCTGCTTGGATGGGGCGACGGCATCGGAATCTGCCAGCCATGGACCCCCGCCCTATTGCGATGGGGCGCCTTGTTTGCACGCGAGAGCACACGCGAGCGTTGGCTGGCCAACTCCAAGGCGGCCTTGGCGCTGGCCAGCTACTCCAGGGACATCCAGTTTGGCACGCCTGCCATCCCCGTCGATGCCTATGGTGGTCAGCATGCCGGAATTCTGTACCTTTACGGGCCCGACCATGCGCCCAGCACCCATGATGCGGCCCTTCTGCGCGGCGCAGGGGAGGCGTTCGCGCAACTCGATGCTGAACAGCTTTTGCAGCACGAGCCGCTGCTGCGCCAAGCTAGGGTGCATTTTTCGCAGGGGGTGTATTGCCCCAACGATGGAACCGGAGACGCGGCACGGTATGCGGCTGCCTGTGTAGACGAGGCTATCCGGCTTGGGGCTACTGCCTGCTTTGGACAGCGGGTGCTTCGCCTCGAAACGCGGGGCGACGCGGTGGTTGGCGTCACCACGGATCGTGGCCACCATGTCGCTGATGCGGTGGTGATGGCAGCCGGCCTGTCGTCGCGCGATTTACTCTCACCCCTGGGCCATGAACTGCCGATTCATCCGGTCAGCGGCTACTCGGTCACATACCGTGTCAAAGGGTCGAAAAGGCCGCGCGTTGGAGCGGTGTCGATACCCCACAAGGTCGCATGGGCCGCATTTGGCGATGAGACGGTACGCTTTACCGGCTATGCCGACATCGGGATACCGGGCGAAAGTCGCGCCAGGCGGCGTTTCGAGGCGCTGGAACGTTTTGCGGCCGAAGTTTTCCCGGAGTTGGCGGCGTTGCAGCCCGCCCGGTGGATCGGCCAGCGCCCCATGACGCCCGACAATGTCCCCTTTCTGGGCGCCGCACTACAGCGGAACCTGTGGCTCAACTGCGGCCACGGCGCCATGGGTTGGACGATGGCCTGCGGCAGCGCGCGCGCCGTGGCCGATCTAGTGCTCGGGCGCCCCGCCGCAATCGAGCTCGCGCCTTACAGCTGGGGGCGGTATCGCGCGCTGGGACGGCGACCGTAGTCCTGCACTCCGCCCGCCGCGGGTCGGGCATGCCATGCGATGTTCGAATGGCATGAGATCAAAAGGCCGCATGAGCCTGCGGAGCTTCTCTCCTCTAATAGGTCATCGCCTAACAGCCCTAAGTGAGGAATTCCATGCTGAAAGTGCATACGCCATCCGATATTTACGCGCCCATCGGCCCCTACGCCCAGGCGGTCGAAGCCACCTCTGTGCAGCGCCTGCTTTTCATCAGCGGGACCATGGGACTCACGCCTGAGGGGAACCTCGCGGGCGACTTCGAGGCCCAGGCCCACCGCGTGTGGTCCAACATCGACGCCACGCTCGCCGCCGCCGGGATGGGCCGCCAGAACCTGGCCAGGCTGACCGTCTGGCTTGCCAGCGCGAGCGACTGGCGGCGGGGCGCCGAGATCCGCCAGGACTATCTGGGCGATCACAAGGTGGCGATGTCCGTGGTGCAGGCCGGCCTGGTCAACCCGGACTGGCTGATTGAAATCGACGCTATCGCAGTGGAGTGAGTCATCATGAAATTTGAACTGAACGGCCGTCCGATCGATATGAATCTTGCGCCCGAGATGTCGCTGCTGTGGGCCCTGCGCGATGTCGTGGGCCTGACCGGAACCAAGTTCGGCTGTGGGCTTGCCTTGTGCGGGGCCTGCACAGTGCATCTGGACGGTGTCCCTGTGCGTGCGTGCCAGACGCCCATCTCAGCGGCGGCGGGCAAGCGCGTGACTACCATCGAGGCCATTGGCGAGACCTCTGTGGGGCAGCGGGTGCAAAAGGCCTGGATCGAAGAATCCGTGGCGCAATGCGGCTACTGCCAGTCGGGCCAGATCATGGCGGCATGTGCGCTGCTAAGCGAAAAGCCCCGCCCCACCGACGCAGACATCGACGCTGCGATGTCCGGCAACCTCTGTCGCTGCGGCACCTATTCGCGCATCCGGGTGGCCATCCACCGTGCGGCCAGCGCGGGAGACAAGGCATGACTCACCAATCCGTAGCCACCAGCCCACGTCATGGCACGCCCCCGATGACCGAAGAGACGGCGCCCATGGCTGTCCAGGCGCCTGTGCTTTCGCGCCGAGTGTTTCTCGCGGCGGGGGGATCCCTGGCGCTGGGGGTCGCTCTTCCAGGTGGCCTCGGCTCTACCGCAGCCGCTACACAGAACACGGCGCCATTCGCTCCCAATGCATTCATTCGCATCGACACCGACGACACCGTGATCCTGACCATGGCGCGGGTCGAGATGGGACAGGGCATTTACACCGCGCTTTCCATGCTCATTGCCGAAGAGCTGGAAGTCCCGCTTTCGCAGGTCAAACTGGCCCACGCGCCAGCCGACGCCGTCCGCTATGGCAACCCCCGCGCAGGGGGGGCGCAGATCACTGGCGGCTCCAATTCCGTCATAGGTGCCTGGGAGCCCATGCGGATTGCGGGCGCCACAGCCCGGGTGATGCTGGTGACGGCGGCCGCGGAGCAATGGGGTGTGCCGGTGTCCGAATGTGCGGCGCTGGATGGCGTAGTGAGCCATCCGTCCAGCGGGCGGCGTCTGCGCTATGGTCAGCTCACCGAAAGAGCGGCAGGCTTGCCAGTGCCGCAAAACGTAGCGCTCAAGCCGCCCCATCTCTTTAAACTGGTGGGCAAGCCCGTATCCCGCCTTGACCTCCCGGACAAGGCCAACGGCGCCGCGATCTATGGCATCGACGTGCGCTTGCCCGGCATGCGTTATGCCGCTGTGGCGGCCAGCCCCGTATTTGGCGGCAAGCTCGCGCGCGTCGACAGCACAGCCGCCGAAGCTGTGCCCGGCGTGCGACAGATCGTGCGCATCGAGAACGCCGTGGCGGTTGTTGCAGACCACACCTGGGCTGCAAGACAAGGGCTCGCCGCCCTGAAGCTCGAATGGGACAACGGCGCTGGCGCACAGGTTTCCACCGCCCAGCTGCGCAAGGATCTGGAGCGCGGTCTGGAGCGCGAGAGCGCGGCGGTGGCACGCTCAGAAGGTGATATCGACGCCGCGATGAAAAACGCAGTCGCGCGCCACTCTGCGGTGTACCACTCTCCCTTTCTGGCCCATGCAGCCATGGAACCGGTCAACTGCACGGTGCATCTGCGAGCCGATAGCTGCGACGTATGGGTAGGCACCCAGGCTCCCACCCGGGCGCAAGATGCAGCCATGCAGGCCTCGGGGCTGCCCGCCGAAAAGGTGCGCATCCACAACCACCTGATCGGCGGCGGGTTCGGCCGACGGCTGGAGGCTGATTACGTGGAGCAGTCGGTCGCCCTGGCACGATACATCCGGGAGCCGGTGCAGTTCATCTGGTCACGCGAAGACGACATTCAGCACGACATACTGCGGCCGATGTATGCCGACAGAATGAGCGCGAGCATCGACGCGCAGGGTAAGCCCACGGCCGTGGTGCACCGGGTCGTGGGTTCATCGATCCTGGCGCGCGTGGCCCCAGGGTTTGTACGCAACGGGCTCGATGTGGACGCTGTGGAAGCAGGCCTTGGGCCCTACGCTTGGCCTGCAGCAAAGATCGACTACGTGCGCCAGGAACCCATGGCGGGCCTGGCCACCGGTTGGTGGCGGGGCGTGGGGCCCACGCACAACTGTTTTGTTGTCGAGAGTTTTGTGGACGAGTTGGCCGCACTGGCAAGGCAAGACCCTGTGGCATACCGCCTGTCCCTGTTGGCTCCAGACTCGCGGGCCCGCAGCGTGCTCGAACTGGCCACCTTGAAGGCTGGATGGGCCACTCCGCTGCAGGCCAGCCCGGCTGCTGGCGCCCGCCGGGGGCGGGGTGTGGCAGTCCTGTCGGCGTTTGGTAGCTTCATGGCCCAGGTTGCAGAGGTGACGGTCAACACCTCCGGCGACATTCGCGTGGACCGGGTGGTGTGCGCGGTGGACTGCGGTGTGGTCGTTAATCCGGATACAGTGCAGGCGCAGGTGGACGGCAGCATCCAGTTTGGCGTGACGGCAGCCCTGTGGGGCGAAATCACCCTGGCGGGCGGCCGCGTCGAGCAGAGCAATTTTCATGACTATCGGCTGCTGCGACTGGCGGAGGCACCGAGCGTCGATGTGCACTTGGTGCCCAGCACCCACGCTCCTGGCGGCATCGGCGAGCCCGGCACATCCGCCGTGATTGCTGCGGTGGCCAACGCTGTGGCCGCAGCGGTGGGTCAGCGCCCCCGCAGCCTGCCGGTGCGCGTGGCTGCGGCGTGAAGCCACGGCGCGGCTGCCGCCCCAGCGGCTTGCCAGCCACCATTTTGCGAAGGAGCCGATGAGCGATATCACCATTGCAGCACTGCAGGCGTTTCGGGCCGTGGCCCGGTGCGGAAGCTTCACGGCCGCCGCTGCTGACTTGCTGTGCTCGCAATCCGCGATCAGCCGCCACATCGCGCTTCTGGAGCGCACCACGAAGCAGACCTTGGTACTGCGCGGGCACCGGCGCGTTCAGTTGACACCAGCGGGCGAGATCTACCTACAGTCGACCCAGCGCGCGCTCGAGGAACTGGAGCGCGGCGCCGCCCGGATGGCGAACAGTGCGCCGCGATCGCGCACGGTGAAGATCCTGGCGATGCCCTCGTTCGCCTCGCGCTGGCTCATCCCGCGCCTTGCGCGCCTGCACCTAGCGGGCATCGATGCTGATATCGAGCTGGCGACCTCTATTTGGGACACGGAGTTTCGCAAGGAGCGGTTTGATATAGGCATCCACTATGGCGACGGATCACTGCCCGGATCGCAACTCCTGCTGCACGATAGCCTCGTTCCCGTGATCTCCAGCCAGCTTGCACGCGAACGGCCGATCAAGACCCTGGAAGACCTGCAGCGGTTTCCCTGGCTGCATGACTCACTGCGCGGAAGTAAGTGGCAGCAGTGGCTTGTGGCAAGCCACGCCATGCATCTGACCTGCACCCGGTCCATGAAGCTGCAGGACGCCGAAACCACCCTCACCGCCGCCGTCCAGGGGCTGGGCATCGCGATCGGACACGACGCCCTGGTGGCGCACGATGTGGGCGCGGGCCGGCTGGTCGAAGCCTGGCCGCACCACGTCCCCCTGGCCGCTGGCTACCACCTGATCCTGCCGCACCGGGGCAGGGGGAATCCGGGCGTGGCCGCCCTTGTTGATTGGTTGCAGCAAGAGGCCAGGGCATTTCGTGGAGATGGACAGACTTGATGAAGATGCCTGCGATTGCGTGTGAGCCATAGCGGCAGAGGCTCTATGAATCGCTCCAGGTTTGAACTGCCCCCCAGAGGTTGGACAAACTTCAAGGGGTTTCATGAAAGGTACACAACTGAGTTCAAGCTGGAAGTAGTCCAAAGCTTCTTGGCGGGCGAGGGCGGCGCGAAGCTCTTGGCTCGGCGGTGGTAGGTTTCCGAGGAGAAGGTCCGCACTTGGGTGAGTCACTACTGCATGCACGGTATCGACGGTTTGCGCCCCAAGCGCAGCGCGTACAGTGCGCAGTTCAAGTTGCAGGTGCTGGCTCATCAGGATCGCGGGCAGCTTTCCAGTCGTCAGGTCGCGGCGCTCTATGACATCAGCAATCCCTGCCAGATCGTGGACTGGCGGTGCAATCTCGACCAGGCCGTCTGCAGACCACAGCTTGCGCCTATTCTGCGCGGTCACGGCCCGGAGTGGGGGTCTCGATGCCCGTGGGATGGAAGCTGCTTGAGGAACTCAAGGGTAGCGCGCAGTGGACGATTCAGCCACCTTAAGTGGTGGAACGACCGGTGGACGACTGTCCAGTGATGCCTCCTCAACATTGGCTGCATCCCTCTAACCCTGAGCAACCTTATCAAGCAGGCGAAAGCCAACGCAGGAACACTCGTAGGCATCAGCGTTCCCGAAACACACCGGCTGAGTATCCAACTCCTGAAAGGGTCGTTGCTGAAGACAATGAGCTTTGCTACGACGATCATCAGTCGCCCTCGGACGGCATTCATAAATTGTCTAAGTACAATTATAAAGACAAATGTACAATAATGAATCAGTGCCGATTCACGGCACAGGAGCTTGTCTTGGAGACTGAGGCAACCGCGGAATGGAGGATGCGCGCCATCCAAGGGTTCATAGCCCATGCTGGCCCCCTTTGGGCGCGGCGCGAAGGAGATGGCTGGGCCTATGGCTTTGCGATCAGCACACAGCACCTGAACCCCGCCGGCGTGGTGCATGGCGGCGCCCTGCTCACTCTCATGGATCACGCAATGAGCACGGTGGCCTGGGAGGCCGCTGGCCGGGTGCCTTGCGTCACCTTACAGCTGGATTCGCACTTCGCCGCCCCGGTGCTGGCGGACCAATTCGTTGAAGCGCGGGCCCAAGTCACCCGGTGCACTGGCTCCCTGATTTTCATGCGTGGCGATTTGCGCGTGGACGATAGCTTGGTGCTGGGTGCCCAAGCGCTGATGAAGCCACTGAAGAGGAGTCCTTAATCCCCGGTGGGGCATGGCCATGCTGCCAGTCGGCCCCGCGAAGTGTATGAACGAGGAAACGCCATGGAAAGAAGCATTCCCGCACAGCACAGCTTGATGGCCTTGTATGGCATGGCGACGGGCGGAGCATCGCCTGAAGCAGATGCAAATGGGGTTAACCTAGCCGGATTGCAGCTCCAGAAGAAGCACTCCCGCATGGCATCCCGATCCACCTCAGCCGCAGCGCCTTCAGCAACCAAAACTGGTCGGAGCGTGCGCGTGCGTCCCGTCCCGGCAGTTACACGCTCGATCGCTATCCTGAGGCTATTGGGCGAACAGAAGCAGCCGCTCACGCTAAAAAGCGTGGCACAGGCACTCGACCTGGTGCCAAGTACTTGCTTGCACATTCTGAGAGTGCTGGTCTCAGAAGATCTCGTCACATTGGATCCCGACACTAAACGCTACGCTCTGGGAACGGGCATGATCAGTCTCGCTCGCAGCGTACTTGAGGGCGGCGGGTTCAAGCAATTGGTCCAACCGGTGCTGGACCGCATGGCAGCACAGTTCGGCGTGACCGCTATGGGCGTGGAGATTTCTGCCCGGCAGACGGTGATGGTGCTGGCCATTTCGCAGTCCAACCAACCGTTTCGCGTACACACCGATGTGGGTAGCCAGTTCGATACCTTGGTAAGCGCCACGGGACGATTGATTGCGGCCCATAGCGGGGAAGGATGGCCAGCGCTTAAAGAGAAATTTGCCCGGGTTGCCTGGGACAAGGCGCCAAGCTACACAGCATGGAAAAAAGAAGTCGAGTTGACCCGCCTGCGCGGATGGGCCTTGGACAGAGACAATTTCATGGCCGGCATCACCGTGGTGGCGGTGCCGGTCCTCTCATCGAGTGGACGACTGGTCCACACACTTGTAGCTGTGGGACTTACGAGTCAGCTTGGTGCGCCACGAGTTGAAAAAATGGCTCAGGCGATGCAGCGTGAAGCGGCTGATCTTTCAGCGTTGCTGGACCTGGGAGCATAGTGTCATGTCCAAGAAATTAGAGATACCGAACTGGCATACGGTCTTAAAGACCATCACCATGCCCGCAGACATCGATGCAAGTGGCCATGTCCCAACAGGGTGGCTGCTGGCAAAAATGGATCTAGCTGGTGCCGTTCTACCGGGCCAGCATTTTCGCGGCCCGGTGCAATTGATTGGTCTGTCAGGTATCTCGATTAGCGGGCGACCTCGCTTGGGACAGTGCATAACCTTTCGCTGCCGTTGGATAGCTGGAGATACGGCCCACGCATTGCTTGACATCGAAGCTTGCAGTGAGGACCGTGGGCAGATCGGGGAGGAGAAATTGCTCGGTGCGCAATTACGCTATGTCCCCGCTGTCGTGGAAGTGCCCGATAATATTTTTCCAGGAAGCTTCTGAGCCGCTATTGCGCTCTGAGGGCGCTGTCCAGTTTTTCATTTCTCCATCAGTCCCATAGACGCATCTCTCGTATGTCGGGCAAGCCAGACAACTGTGAGCACGTCCTAAGTGTCCGTCGGCGTTCGTCGATTGAATATGGCGAGGCAGAAAGGCCGCATGTCACACATTTCGGCTCGCCTCCCGGAGCAATGCAGCCTAAGTTTGGCCCAACGCCCTCACCGCTAAGCGGGCGACACTCGCCGCCCAGCCCGCTCTCGGTGTCACTGATCTGCCCGGATGCCGGCAGCCTTGATGATGGGTGCCCACCGTTCACGTTCCTTCCTGGCAAAGACACCAAGATAGCCAGAGCTCCCACCCGCAGGTTCGAACCCCAGATCTAGCAGGCGTTGGCGAACATCGGGTTTTGCCAGCACTTTATTGACGGCTGTGTTGAGCGTTCGAGTGATTTCTGCTGACGTTCCTTTGGGGGCGTAGAGTGCATTCCATGCCACGAATTCAAAACCAGGATGGCCTTGCTCTGCGACTGGCTTGACTCCAGGTACAAGACTGCTTGCAGTGCCCGATGTGACTCCCAAGGCGCGTAGCTTGCCAGATGCCAGATGGGGGCGGAGTGCGAGTGGGGTGTCAATCGTTACGGAAAGCTGTCCACCGAGTACATCTGTCATCGCACTTCCAGAGCCCTTGTAAGGGATGCCGAATAGCGGAGCTCCTGAACGCTCTTTCAGGAACTCCAGAACCAGACGCGCCGATGTGCTTGGCATGGCGATGTCTGCCGAGCCTGGCGTACGCTTTACCGCCTCCAGAACGTCGCCTACGGTGCGATAAGGAGTATTTGCGCCTGCCGCAAGCACCATGGGGAACGTCCCGACCATTGCGATAGGCTCGAAATCCTTGGCTGGATCGAAAGGCATCTTGGCATAGAGGAACTGGTTGAGCACATGAGTGGCATTGGTGCCCATGGTCAGGGTGTAGCCGTCACCAGCAGCCTGGGCCGCCATCTCGGTCCCCAAAATACCCCCGGCGCCTGCCTTGTTCTCCACAACGATGGGCTGCCCCAACTCTTTTGAAAGCTGCTCGCCCAGCAGCCGGGTGGCCACGTCGGTGCCCTGGCCGGCAGCGTAGGCAACGATGATGCGGATAGGCTTATTGGGATAGGTGGGTGACTGCGCCTGGGCTACCTGTACGTTGAAAAGCAGCAGACTGGCGGCAGTCGTGGTGATCATTCTGGCAGCGATGTTTCGCATGCTTGTCTCCTTGTATTTGTATTCTGAAGGTCAAAGAGGGGAGTGGGCGCGGGCGATGCCTCTGTCGTAGAAATCTCTCCTCTGGGTCTCGTTGAATCCGAGATCGGACAGCACCTCTTCCGCGTGCTGACTGAAACCCGGTGGCGGGTCGCCCGGCGATGCCGGGGTCCCGTAGAGGCGCATCGGTCCCCTGAGCGCAGTGAACGCACCTCGCTGAATGATCATTTGGCGATGTGCGCAGTGCTCTTGAGCTAGCGCCTGAGGCACGTCGTTGACTACACCTGCAGGCACCCCCACGCGCATCAGTTCCCTACACAGGGTCTCGGCATCGTCTTTGGCAATCGCGGCTTCGATCAGAGTTTTGAGCTGCGGCCTGTGCGCCAGGCGCTCGGCATTCGTTCGAAAGCGCGGATCGTCAGGCAGTTCGCTACATCCGATGTGGCGGCTGAACCGGCGGAACTGGCCGTCGTTGAGAATGCCGATGAACACGTGAGCATCGCGCGCTCTGAACTTGTCGTAAGGCGCGATGTTCGGATGCGCGCTGCCGAGCAGGCCCGGCGTCTGGTTAGATGCAAACCAGTTCGACGCATGCGGAAGTAGCAGGCTGAGCGCTGTGTCGTACAAGGTTGCCTCCACCCGCTGGCCCTTACCACTGACTTGCCTGCTACACAGCGCCATGAGGATGCCGGTGAGCGCGACGTAGCCGGTCAGATGGTCCACGATGGGGATGCCCATGCGTGTAGCCCCGCTGGAGGACTCGCCGTTGATGCTCATCAGACCGCATTGCGCCTGCAGCACCGCGTCGTACCCGGGAAGGCCGCCGAGCGGGCCGTCGCGGCCGAAGCCGGAGATGGCGCAATAGATAAGCCGTGGGTAGCGCGTAGCCAGTACGTCCTCGTAGCCCAAGCCCCATTTCTCCATGGTGCCTGGCAGGAAGTTTTCCACAAGGACGTCAGCACCATCGAGCAGGCGGTGCAGTACCTCTTGCGCCTCGGGCTGGGAGAGGTCCAGACTCAGCGCTTTCTTGCCACGGTTGAGCGCCGCAAAGTAAGCAGAGTTCCCCATTGCGTCATACGGCGGGCCAAGGTGACGAGTCTCGTCACCTCCTGGAGGCTCTATCTTGACGATGTCGGCACCGTTGTCGGAGAGCATCTGGGTGCAAAGGGGGCCTGCGAGTACCCGGGTCAGATCTACGACCCGCAGGCCCCCCAGCGCAGTGGATGCGCTGGTGGTCGCCATAGTGCTCACCCGCGGCTGGGCAGAACAACCACGCCACCGCCTACTGCGGACTGTTCGCCGTCCTGGTTTTGCGCTTCCTGCTCAATCTCCACCATGTGCTTGCCGTTCTCCAGGAACTTGCGAGTCACCTTGCCTTTGATGAACACCATGTCTCCCTCCGGATTGTGGCGACGGACCTTGCAACTGGCCTTGTGCAGGAAGCCTGTGTCGCCCATCCAATTCGTCAGGTGGTGCGTCATCCACGAGGTACGCTCCGGGCCATAGTCGTATGCGCCGGGTGCCCCTACTTCCAAAGCAAAGTCTTCTTCCCAGTGCACTCGCTCTGGTACGTCCGGGATGCCAAAGCGGTTTTTGATGCCGACACCAGGATGCGCGTCGATCAGCTTCCAGGCCAGCTTGTTGGCACGGATGTAGAGGCCGCCCCAGCCTTGTGCGTAGGCGACGAAGCCAGTCACCGTCATCGGGCCCTTGAACATGGTCGGCAACTCGTCACCTACGTTGACGTCTTCCCAATAACGGGGCACAGCGCCGCGCACTTCTTCATCGCGGTACAACTTGTAGGCCTCGCCCAGTTCCTCGTCGGTGTAGCGACGCACGCCGCGTTCACGCACTTCGCGGTATTTGGTGCCGTTTTCACGAGCATGATCACGTTCCGTGCGGAAACACCAGCTGTCGGCCTCGGCCACCTTGTCACCGCTCTGGTTGAAGAAGTCCACGTGATAGATCTGCTGGATGGCGCGACCGGCAAAGCGGGTTTGATGCTCGACCAAATCCTTGAGGTATGACTCGGTGGAGATCACGTCGTTGCGTCGCACTTCCTTATGCCAGGTCCAGTCGGCGCCAGACCACATGGCGTGCACGCCGGGCAATCCGCCCACATAACCGGACACGATGCGGCTGGTCGAGAACAGAAAGCTGGGCAGCGCCACAATACCCCCGTAGTGACTCTTGGCCGCGTAATCGGGGTCGCACCACAACGGGTTGTCGTCGCCTATTCCGTGAGCGTAGTGGCGAATGTTGTCGCGTGTGGCCTCATAGCACCACGGTTCGGCGGTCTGTCCAATCTTCACGCCGATGCGCTGGCGAAGTTCGTCAAGGCCGCTATCGGTGATCTTAGGAAAGGTGCGTTGCGTTTCGGTTGACATGTGTGTCTCCTTTTTTTGCGGTTGGTTGGAACGGGAAATGAGTCTGCGAAAGGGGTGTGGCATGAATGCCGGCTCACACAGGGGAAGCAGTCAGAGCAGCGGCCTCGCGCTCGCGCAGGACTTTGCGGTGCACCTTGCCAGCGGGGGTCTTTGGCAACTCCGCTACGAAGGCGATGTGGCGCGGGTATTCGTGCTGGCTGAGCTTGGTCTTGACAAGGCTCTGCACCTCGTCGGCAAAGGCATCGCTGCATGCTCGGTCTGAGACCACGAATGCCTTGACGACCTGACCACGGATTGCGTCCGGAACGCCGATAACGGCGGCTTCGAGGACGTCCTCATGCATCAGGATCACGTTCTCTATCTCCACCGCGCTCATGGTCCAGCCGGCAGAGATGATCACGTCGTCTGCTCGGCCACCATGGTAGAAATAGCCGTCCTCATCGGTACGACCCAAGTCCTTAGTAGGTACCCACTGGCCACGACGCAGCACCATCAGCTGGCCCGTAGTGCCAGGAGGGCAGACTTTGCCCTCGGCGTCGTGGACCTCGACCACCGTGCCCGGCACGGCTTTGCCCAGCGAACCTCGCTTGACGGGAAAGTCTTCTGCTCCAGGGTAGCTCGCCAGCACCACTCCGATCTCAGTGGTGCCGTACATGCTGCACACAGGCAGACCAAAACACTCTTGTACGAAGTCAGCCGTGTCGTCGTCGATGGGCTCGCCGGTGAAGGACAGCTTCTTGAAGTGGTACTCGTAGTCACCTGCCTTGCCACAGTTCTTCATCATGCGGTAGTGGGTAGCGGCCGCCGACATATTGGTGAAGCGATGTGACGATAGAGCCTGCAACAACCGTTCAGGGTTGAATCGGCCGCTGTAACTTCCCACCGTGAGGCCTAGGGCCAGCGGCGCGAGCGTCCCATGCCACAGACCGTGGCCCCAGGCGGGGGAAGATGGGCACATGAAGCGGTCTCCTGGGCGCAGCCCCGTTCCATAGAGCGCAGCCACCATCAGAGTGACCAGGGCCTTGTGTGTGTGCTTCACGGCCTCGGGCAGTTCGCGCGTGGTACCTGAGGTGTACTGGAACACTGCCAGCTCGTCGGGGGACGACTGGATTTCATACATTGATGGCAGGACGCCAAGCTCTTGCCAGAGGGCGGAATTGAAAATTTCGTAGGGTGTAGTGCCTAGGCCGGCCGCCACTTCCCGCTTGTCCTCGTTGGTTACAAGGAGGGCTGGCTTGCAATCGCCAACGCGCAGACGCACGCCATCGGGTCCAAACAGAGTGAAGAGCGGGACTGCAATGGCGCCGCGCTTGATCACGCCGAACATGGCGGTATAGAACTCACGCGATGGCTCCAGCATGATCGCAACGCGATCACCTTTTTGCACACCCTTGCGCTCCAGGTAGTGCGCAAACTGCGACGAGTCGCGCGACAAATCGTCGAAGCTGATCTTCTCGTCCGTGCCATCCGCGCGGCAGACGATGACCGCTTCGCGACCTCGGCCCGCATGGCGGTCTACGCATTCGTGGGCGATGTTGAAGACGCTGCGGTCGCCATCGAAAAGCTCCCACAACCTCTCAGTAGCGAAGTGGCTCTGGGCATCGGCATAGCTCGTGTAGTCGGTAAGGCGTTTCATGTCTGCATGGCTTCCTTGTGTTGGTGCATGCAGTCTCGATTTCTAGGTTCAAATTGTCAAATACAACAATTGGTTGTATACAGACAATCATTTCAAAAATTGATTAGCAACTCTTTTGCCGCTATTCGGGCGTGCGGATGCGCGTGCGGGAGTGAAGGGACCGGGTGCACGGGGCATCGTGCGGCGACCCAAGTGCTGCATGAATGTGGTGAGCGCGTCGGAACCTTGGCTCGACTCTTCCTGCTAAGACGACCCCTATCGGCAATCGAAAATTCGTTGCGCACAGGGGCTTGCTACGCTCTTTCCGGCGACCGAAATGCTGAAAGATCAGAATCCGAATCTATTGTCTATACGCAATTGGATTGCACAATTTGACACTTGGATGCCGGGCTTGTGACAATTTGAGTGTTCTTGCTCATACACACACAACGCCCCGAGGTCAGGATGCGCCAACTCAAGACTTTCGATCAACTCCGGACACTGATGGTCCACGAAGCGCAGCGGCACGAGCACCTGAGCGACCTGCAACCGCGGTTGGTAGCCTTGCCGGAGCGCGACGCCAGCGGATGCAACTGGGCAGTGGAAAAGTGGGCGACGCCTCAGGGAGAGGAGCAGGCGCCATGCACGCAGTTGCAGGCGCTAGTGAAGGCTTGCCAGTTGCAGTTCAATGCTGTCGGCAGATCCCCTGGCAATGCCACTGCAGTTCTGTTGCCTGTGATCGCCCGGGCTACCGATGTACCCAGTCGCACTGCACACAAATCGGTCCGGATGCGCTAAGCAACGAATGTCTCACCATCGAGCATTCAGACCCTCATATTTCCTAGGCCCCCTAACGGCTTCGACAGCGGTTAGTCACGGTGACGCATCCGATCGGCTGATAGGCGTTATCGTTGCTGGGTGTGGATCCCGGGACGGCTCGACATTGCCCCCTATCGAGACACACTCAAGGACTACATCTCTCTGATTTTCCAGACTGTTGAGGACTTCTTCTTCAAAAGGGCTGGTGCTGCTACCAGACTAACGACAAGGGGTCGTTGGTCGAATGACTGGTTGTTGCACCAAGCGCGATTACGCTTACGATCGGTAGATAACAACAACGTCAGTGGAGCTGTGGGTCGTCACGGCGAAGGCGGCTTCAGGCTGGTTGCTGACTTTCGGCCTGCAGTCGTTGGACGGCCGCTGCGACCAATAGCAGACAGTGGGGAAGATCCAAGGCTGTTCTCTGTCCCCCCAAAGAACTGATACGGCTAACGTGGTCACCCGTAGACATTCGCGTACATAAGGCGCATGGTTTTGACCCCTTTACTTGATGGGAGACCAGTATGGAATCCGTTCAAAACTTGGTTCATCGCGAGCCCTGGAACAAGGGAAAGATCGTTGGTCAGAAGGCGCCCTTTAAGCCCAAAGACATCTGGGCGCTGCGCGTGCGCCTTCAGATGGAGAACCGGGTGCGTGAGCTTGCGCTTTTCAATCTGGGAATCGACAGCAAGCTACGCGGGTGCGACTTGGTCGCCCTAAAAGTACGCGATGTTTGCCATGGCGACCAAGTCGCTTCACGAGCTACGGTCATGCAGCACAAAACTCATCATCCCGTTCAGTTCGAGATAACGGCGACCACTCGTGAAGCGCTTCAGCTATGGATCAAGACCGCAAAGCTGAAACCAGAAGACTTTATCTTTCCGAGCCGACTTCACAAGTCGCCGCATCTAGGGACGCGTCAGTACGCCCGCATTCTCGGGCGCTGGGTGTTGCAGCTGGGCTTGGATCCAGCAGAGTATGGAACGCACTCCATGCGGCGCACCAAGGCTACGCTCATTTACCGCAGAACGAAGAACCTCCGCGCAGTCCAGCTACTCCTGGGCCACTCAAAAATCGAGTCAACTGTCCGCTACCTTGGCATTGAGGTCGACGATGCTCTTGAGCTATCCGAACAGACTGAGATTTGAGTTGACGGAGCACAAAATTCTCACAGGGGGCGGCTGAGCTGTGGGCCTTAGATCACCGGAAGCTGTGGGATCACGAAGGGCATCCCGCGGCCAGGAGCAGCCAATGGCAGTCCTGATTGATCTTCGAATCGCAGATCGGCGCGAACTCCCGGCCAATGCTAGTCAGAAGAACGCAGCCAACATCAAGGCTGTTTCCCGTATCTCTACCGCCCTGGCGCACAAATCGCCGCGACTCGCCCACGCACTGGCGTCCGTCATGTTGAATGATCTATGGAACCCCTTGAAGTTTGTCCAACTTCTGGGGGTCAGTTCAAACCCGGGGCGATTCACAAGTGCTCTGGATACACACGGTAAGCGATGTGCTCGACGAGCCGGTGTTCCACCCAACGCTGAGCAAGCCAACAATTGTTAGAAATGAGCTATCGGTCGCCTCGTCTCCTACGATTGCGTAGGCTGGTATCCCCGTGAGATGGGTGGAGGTAAGAAGGTCAAACCCTGCCAACCTAGCAGACGTATTTCTCGCAACACGCTGGTCGAGATTTGGCGCCGGCTTACTGGTCCCTACCTACTGAATCACCGGCGGCTCTTTTGGTAGGCTACTGGAGTAATGCCCTCCAGCCTTCTGAAGGTCTCTGTGAAATGACTTTGCGTCGCGAACCCGCATGCCGACGCAACATGCGCTGCTTCGTACCCAGTCTGCAGCAACTCCTTCGCTTTGCGTATCCGTTCGTGTACGACATATCTATGAACCGGGAGGCCGAATGTCGCTTTGAAGCGAGCGGCAAAGTGGCTAGCACTCATGTCCGCATTCCCTGCAAGTGCCGAAACGGTTAAAGGTTCTGATAGAAAAGCGTCGATATATGACCTGATCAATCGCACCTGGATTGGTGAGAAGCGAGCACTTTCGGCTTTGTTGGCTTTCCGTCCCGCACCCTCATCGGCAATGCTCCGTACGCGCTGTGCTAAGGCGATGCAGAGCGACTCCGCGTATAACCGCCCCGACCTACCTCCATCTGCTGCCTCGCGAGCCAGGCACTTGGCGAGACTTACTATCGACTCATCTGTCACACAAGCGTAGACAGCGCTGAGTTGGTGCGTCAGCGCAGGTTCATCAGCCAAGGATCCGAGCGCACTCCAGTCGAAAGAAACATTGACGCTTTCCACGGCTCCTTCGTAGCTTAGGCTGTCCCAATGTTGCCCAGCAGGGTAAGCGGCAACACAACCGGGTGTGAAGTTTACGTGCCTTCGTTTGGTGCCATAGCGGAGGTCCACGGCACAAGCGCCACGTAAAACGACGGCTAGGTAGAAGTGAGATAGCGCTTCCCCAGCCCAAGTCCCGCGTTCCGCAGATCGGGCTACAACAATGGGAAACCCGCCCCACGATGGGAGGCCATCCGTAGTAAGCAGGAGCTCACCGGTGTTGCCGCTTGATGTTTTGTGTGTAGTACTCATAACGAATTCAGACCGAAGCGATAACAGTAGCGTTGCGGCCTTCAGCCCCTCACTGGGGAATACCCTTCGCAGAAGCTAAGGGAAATCCTTCGGCGTTTCTCGATAGCGCTCGCAATTCTTGATATATGTGAACCTCAATCCTAGTTATCTTTGGTCGCTCGCGATGTACACACGAGAACTTTCCAAAAATATAGGAGACACCCAATGCCGGTTCCAGAACACAAATACATGCGGTCATCACAGGTCCGCAGAAAACTGCTTAAGTGCAGTGCTATCTTAGCTTTTACATATGTATTGACTGCCTGTGGCGGAGGTAACGTTGACTCGACTGCTACCAGAGCGGCCGCGTGGACTGCTTCACAGAGCGATCTTACAGAAGACGTTAGCGCTCTCGGTATTCCGAAGCCCACCCCCGCGGAGTTTACGAATCAGACCATTCGACAGGTGGCCAGGCTTTCGTTGGACGGTAATCTTGTTCGCATCAAGTTCTCAAACCGCTTCGGGAAAGTCCCTTTGACCCTGAACAAGGTGCACGTTGCGCGGAGCGTTGGTGCTGCAGAGATTGACACTTCGAGCGACCATGCAGTCACCTTTGCTGGAGCTCCCAGCGTAACCATTGAAGCCGGTCAAGATAGATGGAGCGATGCTGTTGCCCTTCCAGTGGAGCCCCAAATACGGCTGGCAGTCAGTATTTACATGGAAAAAGCGACTATTGCCACAGGACATCGATTCTCTACTTCTTCTACGTACGTCAGTACCGGCGATCAAACAACCGCGCGTGATATTTTCTCCGCCGCCGAGAATGTGCGCTCATCCAGCTATTTCATGAGTGAGATAGCTGTGGAAAGGAGTGATGCGAGTAAGGTAGTGGTGGCGTTCGGTGACTCAATTAGCGACGGCGTTGCTTCGAGCACGAATGCCTTCTTAGACTACCCAAGCCAGCTCTCTAACCGTGCACTGAAAATCGACCGCAACATTTCAGTCGTGAATGCAGGAATGGGGGGAAATAGATGGCTGAACACGCCGTTTGGTCTCCCCGGTGTGCGTCGTTTCACTGAGCAGGTTCTCGGCGTAACGGGCGTCACTCACACCATCATTTTGCTCGGCACAAACGATCTAGGGCTCTCACAGCTATATCAAGATCAGGTGGTCACGGCTGAGCAGGTCATTGCGGCCATGACGGAAGTGATCTCTCTGGCAAAGGCCAAAAACGTGAAGGTGTATCTCGGTACTCTCATTCCGTTCAAAGGGGGATTTTTCTACACAATTGAAGGCGAAGCGAAGCGTCAGACGATAAATGCCTGGGTGCGAGCAAATCAAGAAGTCGCCGGTGTAATCGACTTCGACAAGGCAATACAGGATCCAGAGGACCCGCTTCGGATTCCTACCCATTTACATAGTGGTGACAGCCTACATCCAAACGACGCTGGTTACGCCAAATTGGCCACTGCGGTGGACCTAGCGATGTTCAAATAATTCGGCACTAGCTATTGAACGCCTCTCGAATGGGCTGTGAATCGCCCCGGTTTTGAACTAGCCCCTAGAAGTTGGACAAACTTCAAGGGGTTTCATGAAGAAGTACAAAACGGAGTTCAAGCTGGAAGTGGTCCAAAGCTTCTTGGCAGGCGAAGGCGGCGCGAAGCTCTTGGCTCGGCGGTGGTCGGTTCCCGAGGAGAAGGTCCGCACGTGGGTGAGCCACTACCGCCTGCACGGCATCGACGGTTTGCGCCCCAAGCGCAGCGCGTACAGTGCGCAGCTCAAGTTGCAGGTGCTAGCTCATCAGGATCGCGAGCAGCTTTCCAGTCGTCAGGTCGCGGCGCTCTATGACATCCGCAATCCCAACCAGATCGTGGTCTGGCGGCGCAATCTCGATCAAGGCTGCCTGCAGGCGCGCGAGAGCGGGAATGAAGAACAGCCTAATATGAAGCCAAAACGACGCTCTGCCGCACCGTCTAGCACGGTCGTTGCCGATGCGGAGAAAACCCTGCGGGAAGCGAACGACCGACTGCGCGCGGAGGTCGCGTACCTAAAAAAATTGCAGGCCTTGATTCGGTCGAAGAGATCAGCTGCCCCGACAAAGCGCATCTGATTGCCGGGTTGAGGCATCACCATAAATTGGCATACCTGTTGCAGGTCGCAGGCCTGCCACGCAGCACGTTCTACTACCAATGCAAAGCGAGCCGGCGCGCCGACCAGCACAGCGCCATGGAGGCTAGGATCCGCACTGTCTATGACGAGCACAAGGGTCGCTACGGATACCGGCGGATCACGGCAGCGCTGTGCAATTCAATGGCACAGCCGGTCAACCACAAGTGCGTGCAGCGTCTGATGCAAAAGATGGGGCTACGTGCGTTGATCCGGGCGAAGAAGCGCTCCTGGCATGTCCCGGGCACGAGCGATGCACACGTATCCAACGTTCTGCAGCGCGACTTCTGCGCGACCGCGCCGAACCAGAAATGGGCGACCGATGTCACCGAGTTCAATGTAAGCGGGCAAAAGCTCTACCTGTCGGCCTGCATGGACCTGTACAACGGCGAGATCGTCGCGTATCGCATGGCAAGGCGGCCGGTCTTCGAGATGGTTTCCAGCATGCTTGAGGCCGCGCTCTCGCGGACCAATTGCGTCGCAGGCCTGATCGTGCATTCCGACCAAGGTTGGCACTACAAGATGCGTATGCGTCCGGCAAACCCATCTTGAGATAGCCTGTTCGAGCAGGCATCGTGTGCACGATGGAGATCATGCACACCATGGCGAGCGAGGCGATCGCCCCAAACCCCAAGCGGCGCTTCTACGGTCCAGAACTCAAGGCGCACGTCGTGGCGCAATGCCGAGCGGATGGCGCATCGATTGCGGCTGTGGCCCTGGCCCACGGCATCAACGCCAACATCGTTCATCGCTGGCTACGCGAGCACCCGGCGGCGGCACCCAAACCCATCAATCCGTTCATCCCGGTGAACCTTCCCTCGCCTGAGGTAGAGGACGCCGCGCCTGTTGGCGTAGCGGGGAGCTCCTCGGCGGATATCCGCATCGAGATCCGACGCAGCACTGGCGTGATCACGGTAAGCTGGCCCGTCGAGGCGTCGTCGTCCTGCGCGGACTGGTTGCGGGATTGGCTTCGGTGATCCGGATCGACGCAGCCTGGCTGGCCACCACCCCGCTGGACATGCGCGCCGGCACGGATACGGCTCTCTCCCGAGTCATTGCCGTCTTCGGCGCTGCCTATCCCCACCATGCCTACCTGTTCGCCAACAAACGCGCCAACCGCATCAAGATCCTGGTGCACGACGGCATCGGTATCTGGCTGGCCGCACGCCGACTGCACCAGGGCAAGTTCATCTGGCCCTTGGCCGGTAGTTCCAACCTGACGCTGCAGCGCCAGCAGCTCGATGCGCTGGTCATGGGCCTACCTTGGCAACGCCTGGCCGACGGCGGTGTCATCACCGTGGTCTGACTCTCCGGCAGTGATCGGTACTTGCCAATTGGTGCATGCGTCAATGGTGCACGCGTGTTGGTGCTGGCACAGTGACGGCCATGGTGGTGGCGTTGCAATCTCTGGAGCATCTGAGCGCCGATCAACTGCGCGAGATGGCTGCACGCCTGATGACCCAGCTTCGTCACCAGGGCGCCTTGCTGGAGAAGCTCACCCACGAGAACTCGCTGCTCAAGCGCATGAAGTTCGCCGCACAGTCTGAGCGCTTCAACCCCGAGCAGAAAAGCCTGCTCGAAGACGAGATCGAGGCCGACCTGGCGTCTTTTGCCACCGAGATCGACGCCCTGCAGCAGGAGCCAGGTACCCCGAACCTGCAGGAGAAGAAGCAGCCCAAGCGGCTCCCCCTGCCGGCGCATCTGCCACGCCGCGATATCCATCACGAACCCGAGTTCACCACCTGCCGTACGCCGGGGTGTGGTTGCCCGCTAAAACGCATCGGCGAGGACGTGGCCGAGAAGCTGGACTACGTACCAGGGGTCTTCAGCGTAGAGCGCCACATCCGCGGCAAGTGGGCCTGCACCCAGTGCGAAACCATCACCCAGGCGCCGGTGGATGCTCACGTCATCGACAAAGGCATCCCCACCGCCGGCCTGCTGGCCCAGGTGCTGGTGGGCAAGTACGCCGATCACCTGCCGTTGTACCGCCAGGAAACGATCTTCGGGCGTGCCGGCCTAGCCATCCCGCGCTCGACCTTAGCGCAGTGGGTGGGCACATGCGGGGTGCGGCTACAGCCTCTGGTGGATGCCCTCAAGGCTGAGATCCTGCAACACCGCGTGCTTCACGCGGATGAGACGCCGGTGGCGATGCTCAAGCCGGGTGATGGCAAAACGCACCGCGCCTACCTGTGGGCCTACGCGCCTGGGGCGTTCGAGAGCATGAAAGCCGTGGTCTACGACTTCTGTGAGTCGCGTGCCGGCGAGCACGCTCGGGCATTTCTTGGGAAGTGGAGAGGCAGCCTGACCTGTGACGACTTCAGCGGCTACAAGGCACTGATTGCGAGCGGGGTGACGGAGGTGGGCTGCCTGGCGCATGCGCGCCGCAAGTTCTTTGATCTGCACGCGGCTAACAAGAGTCAGATCGCCGGGTTCGCGCTGCAGCAGTTCGCCCGGGTCTATGACATCGAGCGTGAGGTGAGGGATATTGATGCCACGCAGCGCCAAGACATTCGGCGCAGGCAGACCCAGCCGGTGCTCGACGTCTTGCACGAATGGATGAGGCTGCAGCGCCAGAAAGTGCCGGATGGATCGGCCACCGCCAAGGCACTGGACTACAGCCTGCGGCGCTGGGAGGCGTTGACCCGATTCGTCGATGATGGACAGTTACCGGTGGACAACAACTGGATCGAGAACCAGATCCGCCCGATCGCCATTGGTCGCAACAACTGGCTGTTTGCCGGCAGTCTGCGCGCCGGCCAGCGGGCTGCAGCTGTCATGAGCCTGATCCAGTCAGCGCGCATGAACGGGCACGATCCATACGTCTACCTCAAAGATGTCCTCACACGGCTGCCGATGCACAAGGCCAGCCAGATCGAGGACTTGCTGCCGCATCGCTGGCAACCCGACGCCATCTGATCGTCGCCCGGGGGCCACCGCCAGCAGTCACACCCATACACCTAATCGGCCACCACCGCCAGCGAGTGTGCAGCGTGGATGTGTGCGCCGCTGCGGTGAGCCTTGGACCCACCTGCGCGCTGCTCTGCACCTGCTTCCGACGCAGCTTAACAGCCGCAAAGAGGACCCACTGCCACATCGTTGGCGGCCCGCCCATAGCCCCCGATCGCCTGCAAGGTCGGCCGACTGGTCGCTCACTCCCAATGAGTGCGTCAACGGCTTGGCGAGCGATGACTGCAAGCAGTCTATGATCTTGGGGTCATTTGGGACCGTGGACGCACACGTTTGACTCGCAATTTTTTGAAACGTGCTATGCCCGAAGGAAAAGCGCTGATGCTTCTGGCTCCGTTCGCATGAACCGGTCACTAAGCCTTTGGATAGGTGCCGGATCCGCTACCATCGTTGAAGCCTCATCTGCAGATAGCCATTTGAACTCGGAATGCTCGTGGTTGAGCACGATGGAAATCGGGGGGGCCACAAAGGCGACGAAGGCCTCAATGCGTGAATATCCATCGATGTGCGGGATATCCTCGCCAAAACTATAGATCGCCGTCGGTGATAGTCCCGTTTCTTCCAGAACCTCTCTCAACGCTGTCTGAAGCGGAACCTCGCCGAATTTGCAGGTTCCACCAACTGGCCACCATTGCCCGGCGTAGGCGCCACCTGAACGACGCAGGAACAGTAGCTCTCGGTCCCTTTCTGATCCCCTCAAAACAAAAACGATGACGCCCACCGTTTGCCTCGACATGGCTTTCATCGCTGTGCCTCATGCTGAACCGCCGCTTGGCCGATGGCAGAAGTCTAGCCGCGTGCGACTGCTTTCGGTCAAGATGTATTGGCCGGACGCTTACCAAGATGCAGCCCTACCGAGCGATGCTCGTGCGACGCGGAGTCGAGCAAAGCATGAGCCGCAAGGGCAACTGCTTCGACAACGCGGCGATTGAAAGCTTCTTCGGCACCCTGAAAGCCGAGTACTTCCATCTCGAAAGGCCCGATAGCATTGATACGCTCGAAGCGGCGTGCATGATTACGTCAACTACTACAACCACGAACGCATCAAGCTCCGGCTGCAGGGGCTCAGTCCGGTGGAATACCGATTGAGAAGCACCGCCTAATCGGCGGAATCGTGACCGTCCAACTTCTAGGGGCCAGTTCAAACCCGGGGCGATTCAAGGATAGCCGCTAGGCATTCAAGTGCTTGTGACTCCAAGGTGCTCATGGATTTGTCCGCTCCGCAGCTCTGGCCTTGTGTTGATCACCCGACGTCACTAAGTCTTGCAAACCCCTTCTCCAGATCTGCGATCAGATCGGCTGCATCTTCCAGCCCAATGTGAAGGCGCACCAGATGACCTACTTCGTCCCACTTGGAGGCACTTCGCATCTTTCGTAGATCGACGGTCATCGCCAAACTCTCGAATCCGCCCCAAGAGTATCCAAGCGAGAAGAATGAAAGGCTATCGAGCATCGCCTCGACCGCTTCGAGAGAAACCGGTTTGGTCACAAATGAGAATAAGCCGCTGGCACCAGTGAAATCACGGCGCCACAGTGCATGGTTGGGATGTGAAGGCAGGGCTGGGTATATGACACGCGCAACCTCGTCGCGGCCCTCCAACCAGCTCGCGACCTTAAGAGCACTCTCCTGGTGGCGCGCAAGCCTTGTTCCCAACGTGCGCAGGCCGCGCAAGGCAAGATTCACGTCATCCGGCCCGACATAAACACCTGCCTGAAATTGGTACGCTTTCAGTAGCTCCCAAGCGCGTGGCCCTGCCGCTACAGTGCCGATGAGCGCGTCCGAATGGCCCACCACGTACTTGGTGGCAGCCATCACACTCAGATCGACGCCCATGGTCAGCGGTTTGAAAAATAGCGGTGTGGCCCAGGTGTTGTCCATGATGACCAGGGCGCCGCGGCGGTGCGCGATCTCCGAGATAGCCGGTATGTCCTGAATCTCGAAAGTGTGTGACCCGGGCGACTCGGTAAACACCGCTTTCGTATTCGGGCGAAACAGCGCTTCGATGCCCGCGCCGATGCATGGGTCGTAATAGGTCGTTTCGAAGCCGAAGCGCCTGCCGGCTGTGTCGCAGAAATGGCGGGTGGCCCCGTAAACACTATCAGGCACCAACAGGTGATCCCCCGCCCCCACCACAGCCAGAATGGCAGTGACACAGGCAGCCAGTCCGCATGAGCAAAGCACGCTTCCTTGTGCACGTTCGAGCACGTTGATCGCCTCGGTGAGCGCTTCTGTGGACGGGTTGTTCCAACGGCCGTACTGGTAGCGCTGACTACCTGACTTCATCGTCGCTGCGCTGGGAAAGACCACTGTGGAGCCGCGGTAGATAGGCGGGTTGACGAAGCCGTAATGGTCTTCCGGATGAGAGCCGGCGTGAGCCAGGGCCGTGTTGATTCCACGTTGTTCGAAATCAGTGTGCATAACGTTGTCCTCTCTCGGAGCAAGAAGCCATCGGCTGTAGGTCTGGAAATTCTGTTCCTACCTTCTAGAAATATGATTTCTAATTGCTCCAAGAGTGCGATCATTTGGTTAATTTTATTAACTGACTACTAGCTTTGAAGACGCCGCAACATCTCAGGCCACGGATCTCGGCTCAAGTGGCTGCAGGGGAGCGACGAGCTCGACATTTCAGTGGTGAACCCTTGCGGGTTGGCCTGCCTATGTGTGTACCGAGGAAGAATGGAATGGCGGAGTTAGACAATACCGATCGAGCGATCTTGCAGCTTCTGCAGACCGACGGCCGACTGGCGAATACAGAGATAGCGTCGCGTGTGGCACTGTCACCCCCAGCATGTTGGAAGCGGCTCAAGCGGCTTGAGGAGAAAGTAATTCGGGGTTATCACGCCTCGCTAGAGCCCAGGGAGTTGGGTTTGGGCCTGTTCGCGTTCATCAGCATCATGCTTGACAACCATTCCGAGAAAGCGATGAACCGCTTCGAGAGCGGCGTAATGGCGCTTCCTAACGTTATCGCCTGCCACAATGTCTCAGGAAAATACGACTACTTGCTGCAAGTTGTCGTGAGCGACATGAATGCTTTCCACGAACTTGCCATGCACAAGATTCGCACGCTTGGCAATGTCAAGGAGATGTACACGGGTTTCTCGCTCAAGGAGATCAAGCGCTCAACGACCCTGCCGTTGTGAATTCAAATTTGTGGCCGATGCTGGCGCCTTCTATGGTTCCGGCACCCCCACACGCCGCCACACCGTCCGGTTAGCGTTTCATAACGCCCAGCGAATGTTAGTGCTGCGCGTTCCCTGGACAGCGGCAGGCCTGGCATCTAACAACTTATGGCGATTGCCAAAAAAAGTGGTGCGCCGGCTTGCGCTCTTCGAGCTTGGTGGAACCTGAGGAGGGTGCTCTAGTCGGTGAGGAGGTTGCCCCAGTTCGAGACCTCGAGAGTCAGAAACGGGGGCGCCTCTCGAGCGCGGCCTCTTGTATGGATGGTTCGGTGAAAGTCAAAAACTCCTGCATGCAATGGTTACGCAACCTAACGTCGACGGCGAAATTTGGTCAGTCAGCCGACTAAGACCTGTTCAAAATATTCTGAGCAGCAGAGCCAACAATACAAGTGGATGAACTGCAAGCTGGTGTTCAGTAGCCTCTCGCAGTTCTTCCACACCGCCTGTTCTTCTCCAACTACGCAAAGCTGCACTCCACCACCCAGCGCTGGGGTATCACTTTGAACGGGTGAAGTCCAATGCATGGCGTTGTGCTGTTCGCCATCTATCTCGCGCTCGATGGGTATTCGCATGCCCACGCACCCCAAGTGACGCTGGCGGATGATGTATCGACGCTGTTACGGTGGTTCAACGCTAGCGCTGGCTTCCTGGTATTGGGCTTATTCTCGAACGTCTACTACAAGGCGGTACTTGCATCGGAACAACGGTTACGAACAATCGCCTCCACCGACCCGCTGACCGGAGCCCTGAACCGCCGCGCGATGAGGTATGAGGTAGATGCCGCCCCACCGGGGCTTCTCGACGACGCTGCTGCTCGCCGACATCGATTTCTTCAAGCGCATCAACGACTGCTTCGAGGCCGGTGATCGCGTACTGGTAGTTGCACAGAAGCGCTGCTTCCCGCCTCATGACGAACGTGACACTGAAGGTCACAGGTACCTCGCAGGTGAGGTACAGGAACAAGTTGGGCCCCGGGGCCTGCGGATGAAGCGGCCGGCGGCGCATCAACACCACCAGGAAATCCTACATCGACGTCACCAGCCTTTCTAAGCCAGGTATCCTCGTCCGCCCAAGGGTACGGCGACAGACATCCCCGAAACGAGGATGCTGCAGACATCAAGTCGTGCGTTCCCGATCACAGCCGTCTTAGTGCTCGGTAGCGTGTGCCAATCGGCACACGATCCGATCAGTTGCCCGCGTACGGCAGTGACGAGTGGTGCACGACGATGCGCAGCTTGCCCGCATCGTCCTTGACGAAGGCCCAGCTCTTGTCCACGGTGGTCACCTTGCCGTCCTTGCCCGTGAATATCACGTTGCCTATGGTATTGGCAGAGTCACCGGAGATGAAGACTGCAGCATTGGCAATCTCGCACTTCGTCCAGCCCTTCAGAGCGAACCCGGTGTCCTTGGGGTATGCAGGATTGCCCCCCACGAAATACGAGAGTGCGCCCTCTCGGGTGGTGCGAAAGGTCTGGGGCACCTCAGTCAGGGTCGGCTTGAACAGCACGGTCCCAATCTGGTAGCCGTACGCGCTGTCGATCACCTTCTCGGCCAAAGCCTTGGCTGCCGGCTGGCCGCTGGTGGTGTTCACCGTCGAGATATCGACCAGCGCCTTGCACCAAGCTTGCTGGGCCGCCAGCACTTCGGTTTCGGAGATGGCGTGGTTGACCACAGGGCCCTTAGCGGCGGCGGGCAGGATGGCTCCGCCGATCAGGAAGCTGGCAACGGCGATACAGGTGAGTTTTTTCATGGTTTTCACTGGTTGAACTGGTTGGTTCCCGCCCGTTTTCCCAAGGGCTGCAGCGGGACCTACAGTTCACCAAAGCGGCATGAACCGGTTCTGAAAGCCGGGTTACAGCCATGTGAGCAGCACATGAACAACGGATGAACGCCAGGTCGCCTGCCCCCCGGCAAGCGGGCGCCAGGACATACTCCCCCACGATTCAATCCGCCGTGGCGTCCAATCGGTAGCCAAAGCCACGCACGGTCTTGATGAGCGCGAGCCCTTGGCCTTCGTCGATCTTGGTGCGCAGGCGGCGCACGTACACATCGACCACGTTCGTCAGCGGGTCCTCGTTGGTGCCCCAGACGTTGGAGAGGATGCGCTCACGGCTGTACACGCGACCGGGGGCGCTCATGAGCAGCTCCAGAAACGCCAGCTCGCGCGCAGTCAGCACGATAGGCTGGCCGGCCCGGCTGGCTTGCATGCGCTCGAGGTCCAGCACCAGGTCGGCGACGTGCAAGGTGCTGGCGCGCGGGCGCTGCTCGCGGCCGCGGCGCAGCAGCGCTTCGATGCGGGCCAGCAGTTCTTCAAACGCAAAGGGCTTGGTGAGGTAGTCGTCCGCGCCCAGGCGCAGTCCGGTGACCTTGTCTTCGGTATTGCTCAGCGCGCTGAGCATCAGCACCGGCAGGTGGTGGCCTTCGGCGCGCAGCGTCTGGCACAGCTCCAGCCCACTCAGGCCAGGCAACATCAGGTCGAGCAACAGCAGCACGCCGGGCTCGGCGCTCCGCGCCAGGGCCAGGCCTTCGGGGCCGGTGCGCGCCAGCTCCACGCGGTAGCCCTCGGCCTTGAGGCCGCGCACCAGGAAGTCGGCCACGCGCGCATCGTCTTCCACGACCAGGATGTGGGTCATACGCGGCGCTCCGGTGATGCGGCTTTGGCGTTGAGGGCGGGGGTTATGGTGGTGCCGTCCATCAACGGCAGCGCGATACGGGCCACGGTGCCCTGTTGCGCCACGCTGGTGATGGCAATGTGCCCGCCGTGTGCCTGCACGATGGACTGCGCGATGGACAGCCCGATGCCCGTCCCATCGGCCCGGTGCGCCCGCGCCCTGCGCCCGCGCACAAAGCGGTCGAACACGTGCGGCAATTCGTCCGCGTCGATGCCGATGCCCGCATCGCGCACCACCACCTCGACCCCTCCCGGAGCAGCCTGGAGCCACAAGCACACGGTGCTGCCGCTGGCCGAGTAGCGCACTGCGTTGTCCAGCACGATCACCAGGGCCTGGCGCAGCCGGTCGGCGTCGGCATGCACGACGACCGCTGGGCCGGGCGGCAGCACATCGCCGCCCTCCTGAGGGCTGGGCGGGCTTGGCAGCAGTTGCACCTGCACGCCATGGGGCGCGCCCAGGGCGGCCGCCTGCTCAGCAGCGTCGCCCAGTAGTGCATGGACGTCCACCGGTGCGGGGTGCATCACCAGCTGGTCGGCGTCGGCTTTGGCAATGAGCATCAGGTCATGGATCACGCGGGTGAGCTGGTCTACGCCCCCCACGATGCGCGCCAGCGTCTGGCGGTATTCGTCCACGGGTTTGTCGCCGCCGCGCAGGGCGATCTCGGCCTCGCCGCGGATGGAGGTGGCGGGGGTGCGCAGTTCGTGGCCCAGGTCTGCAAACAACTGGCGGCGGCGCTGGTCCAGGCGCTGCAGGGTGTCGTGGGCAGCGCTCAGCTCTTGTGTGCGTGCCTGGACCGCGTCTTCCAGGCCACGGCGGGCGGCGTCGGCCTGGGCGCGGTGTTGCTGCAGTTCGGCCGCCATGGCGTTGAAGTGCTGGGCCACGCGGTCGAATTCGTCGTTGGAGCCGGTGGCCACCCGGTGGTCGAGTGCGCCGGCCTGCAGGGCCTGGGTGCCTTCCAGCAGCCGGTCCAGCGGGCGCTGCAACCGTTGCTTGAGGTGCAGGGCCAGTACCACTGCCACGGCCAGGGTGATCAGGGCCATGCCGATGGCCTGCGCGCGCAGCAGATCAAGGCCGCGCTCGGTGGCGGCGCGCGCCACAGGCACGGCCGCGCGCTGGTGCGCAATCGCGCCGTTGATCAATTCGCGCAGGTCGCGCCCGCGCGCCATGTCGAACACCTGCGTGAGTTCAGCCCACAGGGCCGGAAAGTCCGCTCCTTGCTCCAGCGGCACCAGTTGCGCCAATCGTGCTTCCACAGCCTGGATGTTGTCGCGCATCAGCTCTGTTACGCCCACGAGCTGGGGCACCTCGGCCGGCATGCTCACGCCTTCACGGCGCACCATCTCGTTCCACAGCGCCAGATCGCGCTGCACCAGGTCATCCAGGTTGGCGGCGCTGGCGACCATCGCGGCCACCAGACGCTCGCGCTGCTCGGGCTGGGCGTCGGTGTTCATCAACCGCTGCAGGGCCCACACCCGCAGCCGCTGCTTGTTGGCCGACAGGTCGAGCAGCTCCGACTGGATGTCGCTGGCCAGCCGGCTGTGCTGCGCATAGTCGTTGACGCGGTTGGCGCCCCAGTACACAAAGGCGGCCTGGATACACACCAGGGCCACCAGGGCGGCGAATGCGAGGGAGAGTCGTGCGCGGTACATCAGCATTGGGTTTCGTGAACGATCCTCTGGATCGCCTGAAGCAGTAGGACGGACGATAACCCAGCTTGTTTTTTCTTCGATCCACATAGCTGTGCATCCGAATTCATAAATGCGTCTACAACCGAGAGCGCTGCACCGCCGGCAAGACGACGTCGTTCGACTACCTAGGTTTTGCTGGCCTGGATGCCAATGGGCGAATGATGCTGCAGACCTTATGTGTGGCAATCTCTGCGCATGGCCGCTTTGCACAATTGAGCGGTCGGTCACGATTCAAGCATGACAGACTGCAACCGCTGCAGAACCGACCTCTGGTGCGGCAGATTTAGGCTGATTGCGGCCGTGCGAATTTGATGGACGAATGTCGGAGGTTGCCTATAGCTGCCCGCCAGAGTTTTCAGGACGGTCGATCGGTTCGCACTGGAATCTGCCACTCATCTACTGCATTGTGCAAGCGCGGCGACGCTGCTGATCCATGATTGCTCCCTTGTTCGACGAACCGGGGTGCGCTCGGGCGCCCTCGACAATACACCGCTTGCGGCTTATTCGTCCAGGGTCGCAGCTTATGCGTTCAAAGTCGCAGTTGTTTCATTCTTCGTCAGCAACATCGAGGCATTTACTTTGAATCCATCGCGCCCCGGGCGCCCTTGGCGGTTGAGGGAACCAGATCCGACGGTTCAAGCAGAGCGGCGCCCGCACCGCTGACAGAAACCACGTCGAGAACTGCGCCGACCGGAATGAGGCCGAACCCATCGCCACCGCGTCGTTTCGTCGCCGCCGTGAGGTCGCGAGCCGGCTCGAACGGCTCCTCGTCGCCAAGCTGGAAGGTCCCCCAATGCACACCGAAGGAGCGTGCGGCGCCCAGGTCCTCATGGGCTCGCACGGCATCGTCCGGGTCCATGTGCTCGAAACGCATCTGCGCCCGCGGCTGGTAGGCGCCGATTGGCAGTGCTGCCAAGTCAATGGGCCCGACGCGCTGACGGATGTCCTTGAACATCGCCTGCACGTAAGCCGTGTCGCCGGGGAAGTAAAACCGCCTCAGTGAGCCCGCGACCTCGTTTTCCACGACCCAGCCACCCCACAGCGTGGTGTTGTGCTTCCGCGGTCCTCGCCCGCTGCTGTGCTGTGCGGGTACAAACTGGAATGTCACAGCCCCTACCGTCGCCGCTTGCCACCAGTCAAAGGAGTGCGCCGGGGCCTGCACATGGTCTTCGAACCAGGACTCGAGGCCCCGACCCACAAAGAAGCGTGGCGGCCCGCCGCGTTGTCGGGCCAGATGTCGCACCGTGGGCAGGTCAAGATGGTCGTAATGGTCGGGCGACGTCAGCACCACGTCGATGTGCGGCAGTCCGTCGAGCGGCAACGGCAGCGAGGTCAGCCGCGCTGGCCCGAAGCCGGCCACAGGAGCAGCCGTGTCGGTGAGCACGGGGTCGAGCAGCACCCACAGACTGCCTACCCGCATCAGCATCGCTGAGTGGCCCAACCAAGCCACCGCGAAGGGCCGCTGCGCCATGGCTTCGATGTCAAGCGGCACGGTGGGCGGCACCTCGGTGCGGCTGAGATCGCGGGTGATCTGCACCCAGGCGCGGCGCAGGAAGTAGGTGGCGGACACCCGGGCGCCTGTGTCTTCGGTCAGAACATATGGGTTGGCAAAGGTCTGCATTGGCGGTTGCTCCGAGTCATTGAAAACTGTCGAACAGGCCAAGAGCAGACCGCTGCACAGCAATGCAGCCATCGCACCTGCGAGCGGCAAGGAGGGGCGTTTCATTGATCTTGCTCGCGGCCTGGAACATCAACTGCATGGAGACGCCAATCAGTGCGCACCGGGAAAGCACGGCAAGGGGGTATGAATCTTCCTGCCATGGTCAAACGAAATCGACGTGCTTGCGCAGCGGTAACTCGCGGATGCGCTGGCCTGTGGCGGCGAAGATGGCGTTGGCCAGCGCCGGCGCGGCCGGCGGCACGCCCGGCTCGCCGATGCCTTTGATGTTGCCGGTGGTCTGCAAGGCCCTGGTCACGATCTGCGGGGTCTGGTACAGCCGCATGCTGGGATAGTTGTGGAAGTTGGTTTGCTGTGCCGCGCCGTCCGCATAAGTCAACTCGCCCATGATCGCGTGGCCCAGGCCCCAGATCACCGCGCCCGACAGCTGTGCGTCGACATTCACTGGGTCCAGCACCTGGCCCAGTTCGGCAACCACAAATGCCTTGTCGATGCGGATGCCCTTTGGCGTGGCCGAGACCTCCACCACTTCGGCCACCGGTACACCGAAGGACAGAGTGAAGGCCAGCCCGCGGCCGCGTCCCTTGGGCAGCGGCGTGGTCCAGCCGGACAGCTCGCCCACCGTCTGCAGCACCCGTCTGGAGGGTTCGTGGGAGCACAGGCGCAGGCGCTCGGCCAGCGGGTCGGCGCCGGCAGCGAGGATCAACTCGTCCAGAAAACACTCGTGCAGAAAGCCATTGCCCGACGCGCCTACCGCTCGCCATGAACTCACCGGCACCATCTCCGGCACACGATAGCCGGTGACACGGTAGTGGGGGATGGCGAAAGGCTGGTCCCAGGCCCCGGCCACGATGGCCACGTCGGGTCCGAGGGTGGGCACCTTCTGCCGCCCAAGCTGCGAGGCGTTGACCGACTGCGAGGCTATTTCCAGGTCGTAAGCCTGCACCTGACCCTTGGCCGCCATGCCGCGTGCGCGGGCAATGGCCAGCGGACGCGGGTAGTCGTGCGTCATGTCTTCCTCACGGCTCCAGGTCATCTTGATCGGCACGCCCTGGTGGGCCTTGGCCAATTCAACCGCCTGGCGCACGTACTCCTCTTCGAGCCGGGCGCCGAAGCTGCCGCCCATGATCTGCACGTGCACATGGATCTGGTCCTCGGCCAGCCCGCTCACGGCGGCCGCGCCGGCCAGCACGAACAGAGGAACCTGCGTGCCGGTCCAGATATCCAGGCGGCCGTCCTTGAGCAGCACCAAGGCATTCATGGGCTCCAGCGGCGCGTGGGCCAGGTAGGGCACGCGGTATTCGGCCTGCAGAACGCTTGCGGAATCGGCGGCCTTCAAGACGGTTTCGACATCGCCTTCGTCCTTGAAGCGGCTGTCCTGGCGTTCGGGCGTGAAGGACGCGGCCGCCTGCTTGAACATCGCTTCCGATGTCAAGGGGTAGGGCGCCGCGCCCCATTCGATCTCCAGCAGATTGGCCGCCTGGAAGGCGCGCCAGGTGTTGTCGGCAATCACGCCCACGCCGCCTGCGATAGGCACTACCTTCAGCACGCCCTTAGCGGCTTCGGCTTTCCCGGCATCGAAGCGCTTGATGCCGCCGTCCCAGCGCGGATTGGTTCGCACCGTGGCATAGACCATGCCCGGCATCCGCAGATCGATGCCGTACACCGCGGCGCCGGTGGACTTGTCGACGATGTCCAGCCGCTGCATGGGCTTGCCCAGCAGCCGCCATTCGCTGGCGGGCTTGAGTGTCACCTGCGAGGGCGGGCTGAGCTTGCCCGCGGCGGCGGCCAGCGCGGTGTAGGGAATGCGTTTCCCGTCGGGCATGAGCACGTGGCCATCGGCGGTCTTGAGTTGCGCGACCGGTATCCCGGTCTGTTGCGCCGCCGCCGCCAGCAGCATCTGCCGCGCCACGGCCCCGGCTACGCGCAGCTTGTCGAAGGCATCGGGCACGGTGGTTGAACCACCGGTGACCTGAATGCCCAGCATCTTGCCCATCACGTCGCCCGCACCGCGCCCTGTTCGGGCCATGAAGCTGTCGCTGGTGGCCGCAATGGGAAAGCCCTCGGCCACCAGCGCGCCGTTGTAATAGGCGGCGGATGGCGGCCCGGGGTCCACCTGGAACTGGCCCCAGGCAAGGTCCAGCTCTTCGGCGATAAGCGCCGCCTGGATCGAATACGCTCCCTGCCCTTTGTCGGCGCGCGGCGTGGTCAGCGTGATGCCGCTGGCATCGATGCGCACATAGGGGTTGAGCGTGGCCGCGCCGTCGGACAGGCCCTTGAGCAAGGGATTCGCCGGGTCGCGCTTGTAAAGAAAGGTGCCCACCGCCAGGCCGGCGGCCACGGCGCCGGCGCCGATCAGGAAAGTGCGACGGGCAATGCGTGCAATGTTGGTCATGGTTCAAGCCGCTTTCATATGCGAAGCGGCGGTCTTTACCGCCTGACGGATGCGTGGGTACGTGCCACAGCGACACAGGTTGCCCGACATGGCCTGATCGATCTGTTCATCTGTCGGGTTCGGCTCGCTGGCCAGGAATGCCGCGGCCGTCATCATCTGGCCGGCCTGGCAGTAGCCGCATTGGGCGACCTGGTGCTCGATCCACGCCTGCTGCACCGCGTGCAGCGCACCCGGCTGTCCAAGCCCTGCGATGGTGGTCACCGGCGCTTGTACGGCGCTCGCGGGCATCAAGCAGGAACGCACCGCAGCGCCGCCCACGTGCACGGTGCAGGCGCCGCACTGGCCTACGCCGCAACCGTACTTGGGGCCGGTGACGCCGAGTTCATCGCGCAGCACCCACAACAGCGGCATCTCTGGTTCGACATCGACCACATGGTCCTTGCCATCGACGATCAGTTTCATTCTGGTGTTCTCCGGTTGACGGAAATGTGGAACTCAAGCCCCCGCGAAGGGAACGACGGCATGTCGAATCACCTGGAGATCACGAAGCTGCGCAGGCCGACCTGAGGGGATACGTGAAGGCCGGCTGCGCCGCGACTTCAAACGCAGCGGTCAGCGTTCCTATTGCTTCTGATTCCCATGTAGACGATGACAACATGAGCGGACTATACACGGATATGTTGTCAGCGTAAACAATGTGATCTATGTCTACATTTGGTATAATGCGACCACGCCCATTCATGAGCCCCGGGAATACTGGGGATGCCGCCACTTGCCGCCATCAACAAAGACGCTGAACACGAAGCTGGATGCCGTCGATAGGCCATATCACCACGGAGACCTGCGACGCGCGATCGTTGAAACCGCCTCAGCGATGCTGCGCGAGGACAAGGGCTGGCAGTTCACACTGCGCGAGGTGGCGCGCCGGGCAGGCGTCAGCCATGCCGCTCCCTACAAGCACTTCCCTGACAAGGCCGCGCTGCTGCTAGAGCTGGCGTTGCGCGGCTTCGATCAGTTAGGCCAAGAGTTGAAAGCGGCGATAGTTCCTCGACCGCGCTCCGCTCGCAAAGAGTTCCTGGCAGTCGGTGGCGCGTACATCGCCTTCGGTTTGAGCAACCCTGCGCTGTACCGCCTGATGTTCAGCAGCGACGCGGGTGACCTCCAGGTCGCGCACATCAGCGAAAGTGCCTTGTCGGCGCTGGGGGTGCTGCTGGACGTGCTAGCCCGTGGGCAGGAGACCGGCGCCTTCAAGAAACGGCCTTTGCAGGGCCAAGCCGCGGCCTGCTGGGCGCAAGTGCACGGTCTCACCATGCTCAGCATCGACGGTCTTCTCATGCCCGAGAAGGTTGGAAGTGCACCGGTCCAGGCTGCACTGGATACGCTGCTCGACGGCGTCCTCGGCTGAGCAGGCAGCGCCTGGAGCGTGTGCCATTGCCCCGGTGCCGCGTGCTACCCACGCGTGTGCCAGCCTTACGCCTTCAGGACAACCGCCGAGTCGCTCCCGCATGCGCTGCGACTGCACTGGAACTGGCCCGCCTGCCGCAATCCATCCGTGGGGTCGGCCATGTGAAGGACCAGAACCTGACGACGGCCCCAATCCAACCGATCGCGGACGGGCGTCAGCTGTACCTCGTATAGCGACCGCTCGGGCTAGCGCCACCCGCTGAATTCAAGGGCGGCTTGATGGCGCTTATCGTAAGTACGTCGGCCTGCAGTGACGGGCTCCTTTCGCTGCGAGGCCGACGCCAGCAATTTGAGGCTGCTTCAGGCTGAGCTGAGTCATTCGCGGACGTAGGCCTGGACGACGGCGACCTTGAAACTGCGGTCATTGAACGTCGATTGGCTCGACCGACTGCATCTGCCTCAACACCTGCCGCTCGACCGTGGAGTTCGAGAGACGTAGTTCCATGAGGCTTCGATCTGCATAGGAAATCCTAGCCGACTGACTGCGGGCCCTACACGATTGCCCATCAAGCAATCCAAATACATGTGCGCAGACCTTGAATCAACACCGAAAAGGGATTGCAAGAGGCTTCGATCCATGCGTACTTGACCTGGACGTGCAGCATTGTCTTGATCGCAAGCAGGGAGCTTCCGGCCTGAATGGTGAAGCCAGCGTCACGTGCGTTCCCACCCGACCGCTCGTTCCATCGCACCGATAAAAACCGGCGCCTCATGGGTTTTCCAGAGTGGTTTCGTAGCAGTTCTTCGCTTGATGCTGTCGACGTTCCTGTCGAGCACAAGGTGCAAACATTGCGTGATTTCGTCCATGCAGAGCTTTCCACGCTCGGAAAAGCCTTCCACGTAGGTCCATTATTCGGAACAAATTTCATTCAGCTTGGAAGAGACTGTCGGGTGAAGCACATTACCTGTCACCAAAAGTCCGAATGATGGAATCATGTCTGAACAAATCGAAGTAGCGCGATACCCGATGCAGATCGGTGGAAAGGCGCACAACCCGCGCAGTGGAGAGTGGCTCGGCTCGCTGAATCCGGCAACCGAAGAGGTCTGGGCGATGATTCCCCGCGCAAGCGTGGAGGATGCCGAAGTGGCTGCAGCGGCCGCGCATGAAGCGCTGCGCGGCGCATGGGCGAAGCTGACGCCCACCCAACGCGGCGCCCTGATGTTCCGCCTTGCGGACCTCTTGGAACGGGACGCGGAGCTGCTCGCGCAGTTGGACGCACGCGACAATGGCAAGCCCATATCCGAGCTGCGCAAGCAATACGCCTACCTGCCTCAGCATTGGCGTTACTTTGGGGGCCTTGTCGACAAGCTTGAGGCCCAAGTCATCCCGGTCGACCGCAATGGGGTGTTCAACTTCACGCGCCATGAGCCCGTGGGTGTGGTTCTCGCCATCACCCCCTGGAATTCCCCGCTTGTCATCGCTTCGTGGAAGGTTGCTCCTGCCCTTGCTGCAGGCTGCACGACCATCGTCAAGCCGTCCGAGCATGCGTCGATTTCCACGCTGCACTTTGCCAAGTTGGTGGCTGAGGCCGGGTTCCCGGCCGGCGTTGTGAATGTGGTGACCGGCTACGGGCACGAGGTCGGCGAGGCACTGGTCGCTCACGCGAAGGTCGCGAAAGTCACCTTCACAGGGGGGGAAGCTGGCGGGCGCGCCGTCTCAACCCTCGCGGCGAAGCACCTCAAACCCACGGTGATGGAGTTGGGCGGTAAGTCGCCGGTCATCGTCTTCGACGATGCGGACCTCGACCGGGCGGTTCCGACGGTTGCCGTCGGCATCTTTTCTTCCAGCGGCCAGTCCTGTGTCGCAGGTTCGCGGCTCTTGCTGCAGGCAGGCATCTACGACGAGTTCCTTAGACGTCTCATCGACCGGGCCCGTGCCATTGTCGTTGGCGATCCTCTTTCAGCAGAGACGGCGATGGGACCGATCACGACCCGCGCCCAGTTCGAAATGATCCAGTCGCACCTTTTCGATGCGCACGAACAGGGAGCCATTTGCGCGTTCAAAGGCGAGCGCTCTTCGAATTTCCCTAGTGGAGGCTTGTTTTTGCCCCCTCATATTTTCACCGGCGTGACCCCGCAGATGCGAGTGTGGCGGGAGGAGGTCTTCGGGCCCGTGCTCGCCGTGATGCGCTTCGAGACCGAGGCCGAAGCAGTCGCAATCGCCAACGATTCTCCCTTCGGGTTGGCGGCTGGATTGTGGACCCGCGATCTGGACCGCGCGTTGCGGCTGCACAAGGAACTCCAGGCAGGGACGGTCTGGATCAACAGTTATCGCGGGGTGAGCAGCATGACCCCGCTGGGCGGTTTCAAGAGGTCCGGCTTCGGCCGTGAGAACGGGCAGGAGGCTGTGCGCGAGTTCCTGCAAACCAAGAGCGTATGGATGGAGTACCAATGAACGACACAACCCAGCTTCAGGGCGCTTCCATCCTGAATGCCCTCAAGGGCGCAGGAATCGAGTACGTCATTTCTGTCCCCGACCTGACTACCTCCGAGGGTGTCTTGCGCCCGCTCGCCAAAGACACGCATCTCAAGCTGGTCCGGGTATGCCGAGAGGAGGAAGCCATAGCCATCTGCGCCGGGCTCCTGGCGGGCGGCAAGCGCGCGGCCGTCTTGATCCAGTACACGGGATTCATGGCGTCCATGAACGCGATACGCGCCATCGCAATGGAGTACCGCCAGCCAATCTGCATGTTGGTGGGCCTGCTGTTCGTGGACGCTCCCGAGGATCCGAGGCAGTCCGTCAACTACGGCGTCAACCGAATGATCCCGTTGATCGAAGCGCTGGGTATGCCGTATCGACTGGCAAGGAATGACGACGAAGCCGCCGCGATTGCACCGGCCCTCACTCAAGCTTTCGAACGCAGTGAACCCCTCACCGTCCTCATTACCCGCTATCCCAGTGCCTAAGCCATGAAACGTGACGCTTGCTTCCGGCTGCTTGCCGATCTTCTGCCCCACGACATAGTGGTGTCCACCTACTCGTCTGCCTTCGAGTGGCTCGCGATTCGGCCCCACCCTCTGAACTACGTGGCCGTGGGCGCGATGGGCTTGGCGTCCTCCCACGCGCTGGGCCTGGCGCTGGCCATGCCGCAGCGGCGCATCGTGGTGCTCGACGGAGATGGCAGCTTGCTGATGAACCTTGGAACGCTGGTCACCATCGCGGCGGCCGCGCCGAAGAACCTCATCCACTTCGTCTCGCGCAACGGAAGCTACGAAGCGAATGGTGGGCACCCCATCCCGGCACAAGGCGTTCTCGATTTTGTCGGGATTGCGCGCAGCGCGGGATACCGCCATGCCGAATCGTTCTCTGCGCTACCGGCCTTTGCAGCCAGGGCCGAGTCGCTGTTGAGCGCACCCGGTCCGACGTTCGTCGAGCTTCATCTCGAAGCGGGTGACACCTCACCTGCACCTGACTATGAGCACATTCATGGCGAACGCGCACGCTGCGAATTTGCTCAGGCCCTCAGAAGTAGCTGACCCATCTCGGCTTGACAAAAAGAAGGAGACAAAAAATGACATCACCGATAAATGCAGCAGCGGGGGCCCCGCCATCACCACTGCTGGAGGTGCGACAGGTCGGCGTGCGTTTCGGCGGCGTGCAGGCGCTTGGGGACGTGAGCTTGGCGCTGCAGCCGGGCGAGATCTGCGGACTCATTGGCCCGAACGGAGCCGGCAAGACCACGCTATTCAATTGCATCACGCGTCTTTGCGGGATCTCGGGCGGCAGCATCGTTTTCGAGGGGCGCGACATCGTAGCGCTGCACCCGCGCCAAGTGATTGCAACCGGCATAGCGCGTACTTTCCAGAACGTCGGCCTGTACCCTGGTATGACTGTTCTGGAGAACGTGATGCTGGGTGCGCACCACCGCGCACGCCAGGGCCTGATCACCAGTCTGTTCCAGCCGCGTCGCACGGCGCGCGCCGAGCGAGAACTGGCCGAGCGCTGCCATGGCATCCTGACCGAACTGGACCTGCAGGCGCTTGCGGCGGAGCCGGCCGGCGCGCTGCCGTATCCCACCCAGAAGCGCGTGGAGATCGCGCGGGCGCTGGCCTCTGAACCGCGCCTGCTGCTGCTGGACGAACCGGCAGGCGGTTTGACGCACGGCGAGGTAGCGCAGTTTGGCGACTTGGTGCGGGGCATCTGTGCGAGGCACCGTCTCACCGTGCTGCTGGTGGAACACCACATGGGATTGGTGATGAACTTGTGCCACCGGATCGTCGTCATGAACCTGGGGCGCAACCTGGCCCAGGGTGACCCGGCGAGCGTCCGCGCCAATCCGCAAGTGGTGGCCGCGTATCTCGGGAGATCGGCATGAGCCTTCTGCAAGTCCGTGGCCTGCATGCGGGCTACGGTGCCACGCAGGTGCTGCGTGGCATCAGCATCGACGTGCATGCCGGTGAGATCGTCGCGCTGCTCGGTGCCAACGGCGCCGGCAAGACAACCACCTTGCGCGCACTGTCCGGGCTGCTTCCGACGCGCGGGCAGGTGCTTTTCGACGGTCTCGACATTGGCACTATCCCCCCGGCGCGCCGCTTTGCGCTCGGCCTGGCGCATGTGCCCCAGGGGCGTGGCACCTTTGGCGACTTCACGGTCGAGGACAACCTGGCGCTGGGTGCCTACACCGTGCCATCACGCCGCCAGATTGCCACCGACATGGAGCGTTGGTTCGAGGTATTCCCTCGGCTGCGCGAGCGGCGGCGGCAACGCGCCGCCTGGCTGAGCGGCGGCGAGCAGCAGATGCTGGCGATTGCCCGCGCCCTGATGTCGAGGCCGCGCGTGCTGATGTGCGACGAACCGTCACTCGGCCTGGCGCCCGCCGTCACGCAGGAAATGTTCCGTGTGTTCGAGCGCATCAACCGCGAGCATGGGACCACGCTGCTCATCGTGGAACAGAACGCCGACCTCACGCTACGTCTGGCACAGCGTGCCTATGTCATGGAAACCGGCGAGATCACGCTGCAGGGCAGCAGTGACGAGTTGCTGGTGTCGCCCGCCATCCAGCAGTCCTATCTTGGAGCCTGATATGCAGTTACTTATGCAACAGATCGTCGACGGCCTGGCTGTCGGCGCCATCTATGCGGCACTCGCGCTAGCGCTGGTGTTGATTTTCGGTGCCACGCGCATCGTCAACTTCGGACAGAGTGAGATGGCGACCTTCTGCGCCTTCCTGGCTTGGCAGCTGTGCGAGTGGGGCATGCCCGTCGCGCTGGCCCTGGCGGTTTCGGCGGTGCTGGCGTTCGTGCTCGGCGCTGCAGTGTTCCAACTGGTGGTGCGTCCGGTATCGCGCGCCTCAGTGGAAACCGTGGTGGTGGTGACGCTCGGCCTGTTCCTCGCGTTCCAGGCGCTGTGCCTGTGGCTGTGGGGGGCCGATCAGCGGACTTTTCCCGTATTGTTCCCAACCGGGGGCTGGACCTTGGCTGGTGTGCGCTTGACCGCCTACAACCTGGGTGTGCTGGGCGTGCTTTGCGCCCTGGCGCTGTCGCTCGCCGCGCTGTTCCGCTTCACCCGCCTGGGTCTCGGGCTGCGCGCCGCGGCAGCCGATGCAGACAAGAGCACGATCGTCGGTATCCGGGTGGAGGTGATGCTGATGCTCGGCTGGGGCCTGGCCTGTGTGGTCGGCTTCCTCGCTGCCGTGCTCGTCGCGCCGCGCCTGTTCCTGAGCCCCACCATGATGGCTCCGGTGCTGGTGTATGCGCTGGCGGCCGCCACGCTCGGCGGCTGGACCAGCGCGATCGGAGCCGTGGTGGGTGGCCTCTTGATCGGGGTCGCCGAGAGCGTGGGTGCGACCTTTTTGCCCTTCATCGGCTCCGAGCTTCGCCTGCTGATCCCGCTGGTGCTCACGCTGGCAGTGCTGCTGCTGCGGCCGCAGGGACTGTTTGGTCAAGTAATGGCGGTGCGCGTATGAATGCCTTGCGACCTACTTCTGCCGCGCGTTTCGATCCGCCACGATCCGCTCGCTTCGCCATGGCGCACTGGGCCAAATCTGCTCCGCTCGCGCTGGTCCTGCTCGTGATTGTGCTGCTCCCTCTGCTTCCGAACTTCTTGCTCATGCAGGTGAGCACGGCCCTGACTTTCGCGCTCGCCATTCTTGGTCTCAACCTGCTGCTCGGCTTCGCGGGCCAGGTGTGCCTGGCGCAGGGCGCGCTGTTTGCCTGCGGTGCCTACACCACGGCCATCCTGGTGGCACAGGGGGGCTGGCCGGCGCTCGCGACACTGCCTGCTGCAGCCGCCATCACCGCGCTGGCCGGTGTCGTGATCGGCCTACCAGCATTGCGGCTGGGCGGGCTCCAGCTGGCCATTGTCACCTTTGGCGTCGCGGTGCTCACCCCGCAGCTGATCCTGAAGTTCGACAGCCTGACCCGTGGCGTCACCGGCATCACATTCGATCCCCCGGCGCCGCCAGCGTGGCTGCCGGTAGGGCCCGACCTGTGGTTGTACGCACTGTGCGTGACCGCGACCGCCGTATGTACCGTCCTTGCGCTGCGCATGACGCGCGGCGACAGCGGTCGCGCCCTGCAGGCCCTGCGCGACAACCCGCTGGTCGCCAGCTCGCTCGGAGTGGACCTGGTTCGGGCACGGCTGGCCGCCTTCGCCGTCAGCTCTGCCTTCGCCGGGCTGGGCGGTGGGCTGTTCGCCATTCTCAACGGCTACGTGAGCCCGCAGTCCTTCCTGGCAGGGCGCTCGATCGAGATCCTGATCGGCGCCATCGTCGGCGGCATCGGCAGCGTCAGCGGCGCCTTCCTCGGTGCACTGTTCGTGGTGTTCGTGCCGGAATGGACCGCCGAACTCAGCCCGGCGCTAGGGGGCCTGATCTATGGCGCCTGCTTGATCGCGATGATGCTCGTTGCCCGCGATGGCTTGGTTGGCTTGGCACGGCGCATCGCGCCCACCGTGTTCTCACTCGCCCGCAAGGGCCTTCCCCCTCGGTCGGCCGCTACGGCCACCACTCCCCACCACAACAACCAGGAGACATCCCCATGACCGCTCTTTCCAACGTGAAGCGCCGCAGCGCTCTGCGCATCGCAGCCGCCGTGCTCAGCCTGGCCGCTGCCGCAGCCCAGGCGGCTGAACCCGGCATCACCGACAAGACCATTCGCATCGGCATCTCGGCGCCGCTCACTGGCCCGGTCGCCGGTGTCGGTGCCGTGTCGGAAGGCATACGCACCAAGGTCGCCGCAGTGAACGCAGCAGGTGGTGTCAAGATGGGCGACGGCATGGCGCGCACGATCGAACTGGTGATCCAGGACGACGCGATCGATCCGCAGCGCACGCTTGCCAACGTGCGCAAGATGGTGGAGCAGACCGAGGTGTTCGCGCTGGTGGGCGTGTCCGGCACACCTAACAACCAGGCAATTGGCCGCTATGTCGAGCAGCGCAAGGTGCCCAACCTCTTTATGTATTCGGGCGTGCAGGAGCTGGCCGAGGGACCCAACTGGATGATCGGGCTGGTGCCGTCGTTCACCACCGAGGCAGCAGTGTTTGCCGAGTACCTGAAAACAAGCAAGCCGGACGCCAAGGTGGCGCTGCTGTTCCTCAACACCGAGACTGGCCAGACCTTCAAGGCCGCCTTCGCCAATGCACTGAAGGGCTCGCGCGTGCAGATTACGGCCGAACAGGCGGTGACGCCGGTCGATCCCACCATCGACACCCAAATGATCAACCTCAAGGCATCTAGTGCAGACACGCTGGTCATCATCGCGCCACCGCGCCAGGGCGCGCAGGCGGTGAAGTTCGCCAGCGAGAGTGGCTGGAAGCCGGAGACACTGCTCTCATACATTGCCTCCTCGGTCGCTGCCCTCAGGCCTGCGGGCCTTGCCAATGCCAAGGGGCTGGTCACCAGCCAGTTCGTGAAGCCGGTGGAAGCAGCCGCTTTTGCAGACGACGCTGGAGTCAAGCGCTACCTGGCCGACCATGCGGCGGCCAAGCCACGCTTCGACAGGACCGATTCGCAAGGACAAGTCGGCTACCTGACGGGCGAAGCGCTGGTGCGCGTGCTGGAGCTGATGCGCCAGCCGACGCGACAGGCCATGCTGGACGCCGCGCGCAACCTGGACAGGGTTGAACTGGGCATGCTGCTGCCCGGCATCACGCTGAGCACGCGCGCGGGCACCGATCCCTATCCCATCGAGAGCCTGCAGCTGATGCGCTTCGACGGCGAGACCTACCAGCCGTTGGGCAAGCTGGTTTCGTTCGAGGCCCGTACCCCCAAGCACTGAACATGGCCGCGTCTTTCACACGCCGCCATTGGCTGCAAGGCTTGGCGGCAGTTGGGTCCTGCACCGTGGCTCCAGCATTGCGGGCTGCGGACGATGTGGGCAACGCGATCCGGATCGGGCGCGTGCTGCCGTACGGAGTTCCGGCTTTCGCCAGCATGGCCCGCCAGCGCGCGCAAGGCGCCGACGCCTGCATGGCGCACACCAACGCGAGCGGAGGCATCGCCGGCCAGCGCATCGTTGTCCTCGACCGCGACGACGGTTACGACACTGCACGGGCCGCACGCGAGACGCAATCGCTGCTGTCGCAGGATGGAGTTTTCGCCCTGCTCGGCGCCTTCGGCACGCCGACCGTGCCGGCAGTGATCGAGGTGGCCGAACGCATGGGCGCGCCACTGGTGGGCGCCTCCAGCATCGCCAACGATGCACGCCAGCCGCCGCGCCGCTGGATATTCCCGGTGCGCGTCTCGGCCATCGAGGAAGCGGCCGCCACCGTGCGGCATCAGATGACGCTGGGCGCGCAGCGCTTCATGGTACTGACGAGTCGCGAGGCCTACGGCCCTTCCGGCGCAGCGGCGTACACGAGCGCGCTGCACCGAGCGGGCCGGAAGTTCGGCGAACTGGCGTTTGAAGCGAGCGACGATGCGAAGCGGGTGGCGGCGCAGTTGCTGCAGGCGCGACCCGAAGTCATCTTCATCTCGGTGCTGCCCAAGCCGTTCGCCGGTGTGCTGCGCGCCTACCGCGGGGGCGGCGGCGCGGCCCGCATCTTCGGCCTCTCGGTCATTCGCGCCGAGGACCTGCGGGCCGAGCTCGGTCCGCTGGCCGTGGGCATTGGGCTTTCGCAACCGGTTCCGGCGCCCACCAGCCCCACGTCGGCGCTTGCCGGCGAATACCGCGCGCATCTGGCCCGCCTCGATCCTGCGGCACAGCCGTCCTTCCACGGTCTGGAGGGCTATTTGGAAGCTCGTGTACTGGTGGAAGGCCTGCGGCGAGCCGGACCACGCGCCACACGCGAACAACTGGTGCGCGCGCTGGAGTCGTTCCGACCACTGGAGCTGGGTGGACTGTTGGTGCGCTATGGCGCAGGTGACCGCACGGGTAGCACGTTTTCCGAGCTGGTGCTGCTGGGTTCGGGCAGGTCGATCGTGCGCTAAGCCAATGGGCATAGCGTCGCTCGGATCCACAATGTCGATCCATCGACATGGGCCTTTTCTGACGCTTACGAAAGCTCACAGCGCAGTTTGATTGCAAATACCTTTATGCCAGACTGTTCTCGCTCGGCGCAGCACCGGCTGAAGCGGAAACGGTCATCCGTGTGCGTCAGCCCGCCTCCAGCCTGATGTTCGCATCGCTGATGATCTTGCGGTACAGCGCGATCTGCTCCTTCCAGTAGCGGGCGAACTCGTTCGGCGCCATGGGAGCACCCTCAGCACCGAACTCCTGCAGCCTGGCCACCAGTTGCGCCGAGCCCGCCGCCTTGCGGATTTCCGCAGCCAGTCGGTCCACAATTGGCCCCGCCGTGCCGGGAGGCGCAAACACGCCGGTCCAGAAGGGCAGGTCGTAACCCGGCAGCACTTCAGCCATGGCTGGCACGTGAGGCAGCACGGTACTGCGCTGCTTCGATGTGACTGCTAGCGGCCTGACCCTTCCGGCTTTGATATGGCCCGACTGTGGCGGCACGCCGTCGAACAGCATGTGAACCTGGCCGGACATCAGATCGGGCATCACCGAAGCCGTTCCTTTGTAAGGGATGTGCAGGATGCGTACTTTGGCGAGCAGCTTGAACCACTCGGCAGCCAGGTGAGTGCCTGTGCCGACGCCGGCCGAGCCATAGGTGTACTTCGTCGGGTTGGCACGCAGCAGTGCGATGAACTCGCGCAGGTTGCCAGCTGGAATCGCGGAGTTCACCACCATGACGAGGGGGAAGCGTGCAGCCATGGAAACCGGCGTGAGCGCATTCGCGGCGTCGAACGGCAGTTTGGGCAGCGACGCTGCATTCACCGCCGCGGTGGTGGCTTGAAAGATCAGCGTGTAGCCGTCCGGCGCGGCCCGGGCGAGCATCCCCGAGGCGATGGTGCCGCCGGCACCGCCCACATTTTCAACCACATAAGGCTGTCCCATCTGCTCGGACAGCCGTTGTGCGAACATGCGGGCCAGTTGGTCGATGCCTCCACCAGCAGTGGACGGCACGAGCAGGCGCACCGGTTTGCCAGGATAGGGCTCCTGCGCGTGAACGGCCGCAGTTGGCGCGCAGCCGGCCGCTACCATGGCGTGGGTGAATTGGCGTCGCTTCATGTGGTGGGGCCCGGGTATTTTGAGGGTCCAAAAATATGGACCGTTAACGCGCCTCAATCTTCCCGCTCCTGGAGCTTCAACGGCAACACTTCAATTTATTGTTCCATTACTTGGACCTCTTGTGGACGGTCGGCTTTCCCTCGGCGGCGCGGAAACGCCGCACGCTGCCAGTGCCAGTGCCGCTTTCAGCAGTCGCAATTCGTTGTTCGACGTGGTTGGCATGGATGCGAAGGATCCGCACGATCTCCGGAATGCGAGACGGTGGCAGGCGGTCGTTGATGGCCGCTGTCCCGATGCCTGCAATGGGTCGGCCCGCGCCGTCGCGGATCACGACAGCAACACCGCGCACGCCCTTGAGCATGAGGCCGTCACTCAGTGCGTAGCCTGCTTTGCGGGCGCCTTGCACGGATTCCCGGATATGCCGTAACCCCGCATCGGGAAAGCGGGCCAGGCTGCCCTTGACGGCGTCGAGCACGGTCTCCGTCTCCTCCGGAGACAGCGCTGCAAGCAGAGCCACCCCCGTAGCACCCACGCCCAGCGGGCGGCGGGTTCCCACTTCCACTGTGAAGGCTTTCACCGGATAGGCGCCGGCCTGCCGGTCGATGCAGACTGTTTCGGTGCCGCTGCGGATCGAAAGGAAAGCAGTGTCGCCGGTCTTTGTAGCGACGGCAGCGAGATCCTCCGCAGCGAGTTCCTTGAGGTCGTAGACCGTACGGTTGGCCGACCACCCCAGCACCGCCATTTCCTGGCCCAGTCGATACCGACGACTGTCCTCCACCTGCTCGACCATCCCTTGTTCCTTCAAGGTGCCAAGGATGCGGTGCACCGTCGGTTTAGTCAGGCCGGATGTCTGCTGCAGATCTACAAGCCGGTAGCCTTCAGCGCCACCAGCTGCCAGGATGCGGATCAGACCTATTGCGCGCTCAAGTGTCTGGGTACTCATCAATGGGTCCAATTTACGGAATGGTACCTGTGATTCTGCCTCATTGATCGCCCATGCACCAGTCGCTCTATTCATGAAATGGGTCCAAATAGTGGAACACAGTGACAAAGACTTGTAGCCCGTCAAGTTCTGACTAGCATGGCAACACCGAAGCGAATGCAGCAACGGTTTCGTGCGGCCGTGCGCATCCAATCCCGTAGATAGGCCGTGCACCATCCTCCACTTTGCACCGGGCTCATTGCAAAGTTCATATCAAAAATTTCAGGAGACAAATCATCATGGATCCCACAAATCGGTCGGCCTTCTTCATCGAACCTGCCAGCTACCCTCGACCACTCCAGGTCGTCGGCGTGAGCGTCACGGTCCTTGCCTCGGCCAAAAAGACCGGGGCATATGAAGCCTTGTTGCAGGACGGTGTGGAAGGCAGTGGTCCGCCGCCGCACCATCACCCGTGGGATGAGACCTTCTATGTCACGCGCGGCGAAATCGCATTCAAGTTCGGCTCCGGCGATCAGGAGCAGCAGATTGTCGCCCGAGCCGGGACTCTCGTGCACTTGCCCGGGGGCACGGTTCACTCGTTCCGTTTTGGCGAAGGTGGCGGTCAGATGTTCAATATCGGCAGCCGTGAGGCGCTCGAGCCGTTGTTCGAGCATCTTGATCGTGAAATTTCACCTGCCTCGCCTGACTTTGAGCGCCTAGTGGCTATCTCGGCCGAACATCAGTCGATTTTTCAGGTACCGGGCAAGCATCCCTGAACGACCTGCTCGTCACGTTGGCTTAGCGGGTGAATGAATACATGGGCGCGGTGCCTGCGATGTCTGGCTCGTCGTGGCCTCTGGCCCATGTCACTCTGCTGTGGGGCAGTCCACGGAGGCGATGAGCAGCGCCTCAATACCTACCCGTCCACTGTGTGTCGAACGTGAGGAGAACGACAGCGGGCGCGTCGGAATCGTCTCGCTCACATGAAATCCGGCCTCGGAGAGGCATGAGCTCGAACGTGTCCATCGCAGCCAGCGCCACAGCAAAGTGCCGCTCGCGCAAGTGTGTGGACTCACCCGCTTGCGCCGCGCGCAGGCGTCGGCATTCTCGATAAGCGCGCGCCGACCTCGGCCTGCAGTTCGGCTCCTTTCTCGTGCCGAGGGCGCCTTGAGGCAATTGGAAAGTGCGCGAGTGCAGCCCGTCCCGCGCCATGGCGTTCTGCGTAACGAGCCGCCACTTCAGCAGCGCGTTGGCTAGGCGCGTCGGTTAGGCGCGTCGGCTAGGCGTCCAGCCCTCGCACCCTCGGCGAGGAAGTCCTCCCGCAAGCAGTAAACGACCACGCCACGGCCGGTTGGCAGCGGCACCAAGCCCATTGCCTACACGAACACCCAGACGGAACGCGGGCGGAGTGGTCTCGCGGCAGCACCAGGCGCCGGATCAAAGGGTGAAGCTCCACCTTGTGGCGCTGTGGCCGCGTCATTCTCCGCGCCCCGTGGCATAGCACAACTCGACGGGCCCTCCGCACCAGGCGATGGGCAAGGTAGGCCGTTGTCTTGAAGAAAAGCCATTGAAACTTCAAGGCAGAAAATACAGAAGGTTCACATAACGGACCATATAAGCATGTATTTGCGTAGATTTTACGTGCCAATGAAAATTCTTTCGTCGCAAAGGTCCATTTGGTGGATCGACGACCTGAACCAACCCGAAACATCTATGTTCAAAATCTTCGATCTCCTCAATGGGTCGCGCCTGACAGCTCCATACGTCGAGAGTTGCCTGGCAAATGGCGTGGAAGCTATTCACGTCACGCTCAACAACTTCCAGGGCATCAACCCCGTTCCCGACCTTCGCCACTCGCTCAACCAGTTGGCCAACTACCGCGCGCATCTGCGTACGCTGGGCGGGTTGGTAAGGATGGTGGAGTCGGCCGACGACTTCGAACGCGCACGCGCCGACAAGAAACTCGCTGTGGTTCTGGGTTACCAGAACGTCCCTGGCGTCGAACGCGACCTGAACCTGCTGCGCCTGTTTCATGACGCCGGCGTGCGAGTGATCCAGATCGCACACAACATCCGCAACCTCTACGGCGACGGGTGCGCGGAACCTGCCGACGCAGGCCTGTCGTCCTTGGGGCGCGAACTTGTCGTGACCTTGAACGAGCTGGGCATCGTGATCGACCTGTCGCACGTCGGCGACCGTTCGGGCGTCGAGGCGACGAAGCTGTCCAAGCATCCCGTCGCCGTCACGCATGCCAACGCATTTACGGTCTGTCCGAACATGCGCAACAAGTCCGATGCCCTGCTCGACGCGCTGAAGGACAACGGCGGCGTGATCGGCATCACCTACCTCCCGCCGTTGGTGCGCATGCCCACGGAAGGCGCGCCCTCGGCCAAGGACGTCATCGCCCATATCACCCATTGCGCCAAGCGCATAGGCGCTGAGCACGTGGGAATCGGCTCCGACTTCATCACCGACCAGCCCGCGGAGCGCTATCAGGAGTTCATGAAAAAGCCCGAGGTGTATGGCACCTGGCCCTGGCGTTTTCCGGTGGACAACTTGCAACAGCAGCAGGAACTGCTTGAGTCCCTTCTCGCGCAGGAGTTGACCCGGGCCCAGGTTGAAGGCATCGCGCAAGGCAACTTCATGCGCCTCTTCAAGACCATCCTCTCATGAAAGCCCAAGGAGACAACATGACGAAGCAACCCCTGGGAAAGATTCCGCGCGAAGCGATCCTGCAGCTGAGCATCCCTCGCTATGACCGGGAAATCATCGACGGCTTCCACGAGCTGGAAGACCTCACTGGCACGGTCTCCGACGCATTGGACGAAATGGGCATCGACACCGTGGTGCCCGGCTGCAACCTGCCGTCCAACTTCTCTTCTGCCAGGATCGTCGGGCCCGCCCTCACGCTTCGCAATGTCGAACAGCGGGACAACTCCTACCGCGGGGCGAAGGAGCGGGTCTCGAAGATGGCGGAGATCGAGGCGCACAACCTGGCCGAGCCTGGCGATGTCCTGGTGATCGAGGGTGTGGTGGGTATCTCCAATATGGGCGGACTCTCCGTCACCATCGCACAACGCCAGGGCGAGGTCGGCGCGATCATCGACGGCGGCATCCGGGACGTCCAGCACGCACGCGAGCACCAGTTCCCAATCTGGTCGCGCGGGCCCAGCTCGATCACCGGCAAGTGGCGCCTGGAGACGGTGGCGGTGAACGGAACCGTGACCATTCTTGGCGTCCAGGTGCGGCCTGGTGACCTGGTGGTGGCAGACGAGGGGGCCGTCTGTTTTGTCCCTCGAGATGCGGTGCAAGCCGTACTCAAGCGCGCCCACGAAATCGCGGCCGGCGAGGCCAAGCGGTACGCGGACATTCGCGCAGGCGTGCCTGTGCCGGAGCTGGCCCAGCGCACCAACGTCTACAAGTTCAACCCGCAGCAATGACGAGGACCGAAAGCATGCCCGAGGTCACAGGCGTGGCGGAGCTGCCGCTGGTGGACACACACGCCCATATCTACACCGCGTCCATGCCAGTGGCAAAGGATGCGTGGCGCACAGTGGAGAAGCCGGCGCCGGTCGAGGACTTCCTGTCCAATCTGGACGCGCACCATATCCCGTTTGGAGTGATTGCTGCGGCCAGCATGTTCGGTGAGTACAACGAGTACACGCTCCAGTCACTGCGGGCGTCGCCACGGCTACGCGGCACGGTCATTGTTCCGCCGAACATCGATCCCTACATCTTGCGCTGCATGCGCGACGACGGGGTCGTGGGTGTTCGTTGGGTCTGGTTCATGCAGCATGACCTGCCGGATCTGCGTTCAGCCGAGTACCGGCTGTTCTTGGCGCGACTTGCAGATCTCGATCTGCACGTCGAGATCTTGTTGGGTGGCGAGCGCCTCGGCCCAGTGCTGGCGGCGCTGACGGACTGCCCCGCGAAAGTGGTCGTCGACCACTTCGGATTCCCGCCCCCCGAACTTGGAACCCGGTGCCCCGGCTACCAAGCTGCGGTACGCGCCGTCGACAACGACCGCACCTGGGTCAAGATGGCTGCCTGGCATCGTCTTGGGGACATCGGCCCGCAAGTCGGCGCCGCATTGCTCTCTTCGGTCGGTACGGAGCGCGTGCTCTGGGGCAGCGACTGGCCATTCGTCGCGGCGCATGAAGGCTACGCCTATGGCGAAGCGGTCAAGTCCTTCCTGGACGCTGTCCCCGACCCGCTGCAGCGGCGGCAAATCTCTGAAACAGCCCTGCGGCTGTACTTCGGCCATTGAAAATCATGAACAAACTTTTCATTACCCCTGCCTCGCACTTCACGCGCAAGTGCCGCGTCACGCTCATCGAACTGGGTCTGGAAGACCGCTTCGAGTTGATCCCCACCAACTGGCCTCACAACTGGGGGACCGAGACCACCCCGTATCGGGAGGATTTTCTCGACGCATCCCCGATCGCCAGGATTCCAGCATTGCTGACCGAAGACGGATTGCGCTTGACCGACTCGTCAACGATTTGCGAGTACCTGAACGACGAACTCGGCAACTTCCGGTTGTGCCCTCAGACGGGAAGGGAGCGCTGGGAGATTCTCTCCGTTGTCTCCATCGCCACACATGGCTTGATGGAGGCCCAAGTGCTGCGGCGCGCAGAGATGCTGCGCAAGCGCGAAGGGTCGCCCAATCCGCAGGAATTTTCGGGCAGCTTCGTGCGCAAGATGATGGACCGCCAGGACCGCTGCTACGAGTACCTCGACAAGATCTGCGGCGACTTTCGAGATGAGCCGGATCTGGGCCAGATCGCGGTGGCGTGCGCCTGCGCCACATCCGACTTCCGCTTCCCGGAGGACGACTGGCGCAATCCAGCGCCACACCTGGCCAAGTGGTACGACCAATTTGCCCAGCGGCCATCCATGCAGCAAACGATGCAGGGTGAGACCCCGCGCTAATCCCCAGGAGCAAAGACCCCATGAAATTCATCTATTACCGCGAAGAAAGCTCAAACCTCTGGCGTTGGACCCTTTACGGGGAAGACCGCCGCAAGGTCGCCGAGAGCGTCGAGAAGTACTACAACGCCACCGACTGTCTGGCCGCCATCGAGCTGGTCAGGAACTCCAAAAACGCAGAAATCACCCAACGCCAAACGCCATGACTCCAACCCACAGTAACGCTGACAGCCCAGTTGCGCATAACGTCGGCCATTGGATCGACGGCCAGGTCATCCCGGTCGCCGACATCAAGACCTCGCCTGTTTTCAACCCAGCAACGGGCGATATTGCCGCGTGTGTTTCGCTGGCGACGAGTGAGGATGTCGACCGCGCCGTCGAATCCGCCGTGCGCGCCTTTCCCGCCTGGTCGCTGACGCCTCCCATCCGCCGCGCGCGCGTGCTGTTCAAATTCCTGGAGTTGCTGAATCGGCATCGTGACGAGTTGGCTGCTGCCATCACCCGCGAGCATGGCAAGGTGACGTCTGATGCCCAGGGCGAGGTGACGCGCGGAATCGAGATCGTTGAGTTCGCGTGCGGAATTCCTCAACTGCTCAAGGGGGATTTCACCGACCAAGTCTCTACCGGCATCGACAACTGGACCTTGCGACAGCCGCTGGGCGTCGTGGCCGGTGTCACCCCATTCAATTTCCCGGTGATGGTGCCGATGTGGATGTTCCCCGTCGCGATTGCGGCGGGCAACACCTTCATCCTCAAACCCAGCCCGCTGGATCCCACTCCCTCGATCATGCTGGCGCAGTTGCTCAAGGAAGCCGGCCTGCCCGATGGCGTGTTCAATGTAGTGCAGGGAGACAAGGCAGCCGTGGACGCGCTCCTGGAACACCCAGACGTCATGGCGCTGTCATTCGTCGGGTCCACTCCGGTGGCGCACAAGATCTACATCGAAGGCGCCAGGCAGGGTAAGCGGGTGCAGGCGCTGGGTGGCGCGAAGAACCACATGGTCGTCATGCCTGACGCAGACATGGAACAGGCAGCGGACGCCTTGATTGGTGCAGCGTTTGGCTCTGCAGGCGAGCGGTGCATGGCTCTTTCCGTCGCCGTCATGGTCGGCGACGCAGCCGAACGCATCCTTCCGATCCTCACGCAGAAGACTCGTGCCCTAAAGGTCAGAAACGGAACGGACCCTGAGGCGGAGATGGGGCCAATCATCAGCAGCGCCGCGCGGGAGCGGATCGCCGGCTACATCGCGCAAGGACAGAGCGAAGGTGCGAAGCTGCTGGTGGATGGGCGCGAGTTCACCCATGCAAGTGCGGGCGCCGGTTGCGACAGCGGGTTCTGGCTGGGCGGCACGCTGTTCGACCAGGTGACCCCTGAGATGAGTATCTACAAAGAAGAGATCTTCGGCCCGGTACTCGGCTGCCTGCGCGTTGCAACGCTGAACGAAGCTGTTGATCTGATCAACGCCCATGAGTACGGGAACGGCGTGTGCTGCTACACCCGCGACGGTGGCACTGCCCGTGAATTCGCCCGCAGGATCGAAGTGGGCATGGTCGGGATCAATGTGCCGTTGCCCGTACCGATGGCCTGGCACGGTTTCGGTGGATGGAAGAAGAGCCTGTTCGGCGACATCCACATCTATGGCGAAGAGGGCGTGCGCTTTTACACCAAGCAGAAATCCATCATGCAGCGCTGGCCGGCGGGCAAACGCACGGGCGCTGAGTTCAGCATGCCAACGGCGGTTTGACCCCAGGAAAGGACGCGGATTTCTCCTCCGACGCCAGCCAGTACGGCTGGCGTCGAGGGACGCCTGGGCCAACAAGCCCCGGTGGGTTAGGTTTGTGTGGAAATCAACATACTGCGCCTCGTTTATTGGCAGCTGTGCGCTCCCAGGTCGTCAGGACCAGCGACCGCTTAATGGCAGTCAGCGTGAGTACGGACTGCGCCAGCGAAGGACAGCAAACGCTGCAGGACAGACTTCCAGCGTGGCGGGCTTCAGACTGATCTAAGTCATTCACGGTCCAGCGTCTGAACGGCAGCAACCGCCAACACCGGTCGTTAGACGCCCCCTGCCGCACGATCAACGTTACGCATGTGGAAAATTTGTTACAAGGGGGTAAGGTGAGCCGATTCGTTGTCAGAGGTCAGGTCCGTTGGCGATTTTCAACTGCCGCATGAGCCAGTTCGCGGTGAACTCGAAGTGCTCCTGCATGTTCGACTCCGCCGTATGGCCATCTTCCCCAAAGACCAGTTGCGTCACATTGAAGCCAAGAGCGGTCAGCGATGCAGGTTCGTCTTTGGAGACGAGATCTTCGCGGGCACCGTTCACCATGAGAATCGGTTTGCGCAACTGAACTGCGGTTGGCATCTTCAGTTGGCGTGAGAGTTGGAATGCTTCGTAGTACTCGCACATTGCCTGGCGAGGCGTCGTCTGCGGATTCATATTGGCAAATACGGTGTAGGGCGCGACGATCCATGCAGGCGCTGTCTTGCAATGCGCTTGTCCGAAGCTCGAATCGCTGGGGCCGCCTATGTTGACAATCGCTTTGTAAAAGTCGTTCCTCAATCCACCAAGCGTTCCCAAATAACCCCCCATGCTCCAACCGTAAATCGCCACCCGGCTCGCGTCCAGGTCGCTGCGGGTCTGGATGTAGTCCGCAACGGTGTCGAGCATCGCAGAGGACTCTGGACGGAATCCCAACTGGTTTTCCCCGGTGTCTGGATTTTCCACAACGAGGGTTGCGAACCCACGACCCACGAAGTAGTCGCTGTGCCGGATCATCTCCGTCTTCAGGTTGTCGAGACCACCGAGAATGACCAGTACCGGTGGCTTCTCATTGCTGCTGTTCCGTGCGGGCGGTGCTCGAAAATAGCCAACGAATTCTTTTTCACCAGCCCTGAATTTGATCCGTTGGAGTGGTTTTCCCAGAACCGCATGGGCTTTTTCGGTCGCCTGTATGTCCGCAATGGGGACCTGCTTGGGCAGTCGGTTCATCCGCAGATAGAAAGCGGCCTTCTTGTATTCGGCCGATGCGGTCTCACGGTCGCCCCGCACCTCGGCCACGTGCGCTTGCTCCAGGTGCACCTGGGCGGGCTTGCTGAAAGTGGCTTGCCAGGCCGACTGCAACGGTCCCGCATGCTCCGGCAGCGCTCCGACGACTTCATCGAATGTGCTTGCTTTGATGCCGGCATCCTCAAGCCACCAACAGATGTTGAACTTGAACGAGGGATGCATGCGAGCGATTCCTCCTGGGTACTCGGCCTGTCCTTTCCTGCAGAAATCGGCCATGCTGTCCGCTGTCCTGACCGGGGAGATGCCCTGCGCTGCGGATTCGCTCGGCGCTGCCACAGCAAGAAGGACGGCGCCAAGGGCCGTCAAAAGTTTCAAGATCAATTTGTTAGTCACGGTTTTTCCTTTGATGGGTTTGGCGGCTCACGTCCGTCACTCGGGCAATGAAGTGATCTACGGGGCGCTATTGGGGCGACACACTGGGCAGCCAGCCATTGCTGCGATACCAAGCGACCGTATCGGCAACGGTTTGCTCGATCGGGCGAAATTTCAGTTGAAGGTTCTGCTCGCTCTTCGTGTGGTTGAAATGACTGCGCCCAGCCTCCTTGCGCATCAGCCTCACCGTCGCCAGGCTGAGCAAGATGGGTTTGCCGCTGATCCTCGCGTAGAACTCCTGCACGGTCGCAAGGAGATACAGGAGCGGGAAGGGCAAGTTGCGTGTCGGCGTCTTGATGCCTGCGATCTTCCCCATCAAAGGCACCAACTCCTGCATCGTCATGTGGCGCCCAGCAGCCAAATAGCGCTCGCCACGTTGCCCTCGCTCCGCAGCCGCAATCTGAGCCCCCGCTACATCGCGGGCATCGACAACGGAAAAACTCCCCGGCAGCAATCCAGGCAATTTTCCAAGCACCACATCGTTGACAAATTGCCCTGACGAGGTGGGGCCGATATCGGCGGGCCCCCACATCCACCCTGGCAAGACAAAGCTCGCGTGCATGTCCGGGTGCGCAGAAAGAAAGGCAGACACGACTTGATCGGCCAGTATCTTGCTGCGGTAGTAGTCGTCCTCGGCATCTGCCAGGTCACGCAGACAGGTCTCGTCGATGGGCATCCCCGGCTCGCCATTCAGTACCGCGATGGATGAGGTCTGAACGAAGCTCCGTATACCCGCGGCATAGGCCTGCGCGATGAGCTGCTGCGTGCCGTCCACATTGATGCGTTTGAGTTCATCCCAGTGACTGCCTCCCTTGAAGTTGTCTCGAAAGAAAGCGGCGGTGTGAAACACCACATCGCATCCGTACAGTGCCCGGGAGAACGCGGTTACATCCGCCATGTCGCCCAGCACCAGCTCAACGCCTTTCACCCCCGCAAACTGTTGCAGGCCTTTGGCCTTCGAGCGGACGAGGGCTTTGACGCAGACACCACGTGCAACCAGCTCGCGCACAAGGTTGTTGCCGAGAAGGCCGGTGGCGCCAGTAACAAACGCTGACCTTGGAGTGTAGGTTTTTTCCATATCGATTGAAATTCAAAGATCAAGTGAGCTTTGAATGTACATTTGACACTTTGAAATATCAAGTGATATCTGAAATGGAGCGCAACTTGTGTCCAGAAGCACGCCCCTGCAGTCGATATCCAAAGTTCATGTGATATGTTTATGGCATGAGCCCCACGACAGCAAGAAGGCGCCTGACCCGCGAGGAAAGTCGGGCGCAGACGCGCGAGCGCCTGATCGACACTGCGCAGCAATTGTTCGTGTCGAACGGGTATGGGGGCGCGTCGATCCGCGACATTGCGGACAAGGCGGGCTACTCCCAAGGCGCTTTTTATTCAAATTTCTCGAGCAAGGAAGACGTCCTGCTGGAGTTGCTGCGACGGCACATGGAAGCGGAAGCAATGCAGCTTTCCACGGTCATGGGCAAGGACTCGCAACAGCCCGATCAGATGTTGGCCGAATTGGACGCCTGGGCTTCCACGCTCAATCAAGATGCCGACTGGTGCATGCTTTCCATCGAACTGCAGTTGCATGCCAATCGCAGCCCGACGTTCGCTGCGGAGTACCAGAAGGTGTGGGACAAACACCGGTCCGAGATCGGCGGCGTGATTGGCCTGTTGTTCGAAAAGATCGGGCGTGCTCCTCCAGCAGCACTGGATGAACTGGCCGCTGCTTTCATGGCGCTTTCACATGGGCTGGCACTGCAAAGGACCACCGATCGCCTGCATCCGTCCGGACGCATGATCATGGTGTTCCTGCGTGGCTTGATAGCAAGTGCGAATAGTGAATCGCCCGGCTGAGCTAGACACTTTCGAGCCTCAAGCCCTAGCCCAATAGGGGGTTCCATGACAAAGCAACCGTATCCCGAAGAATTCAAGATCGAAGCGGCTAAGCAGATCGCGAAGCGAGGCCAGCTGGCGAGAGCCGTCGTCCACATGTACATCGCTGAACGACTGCTGTCATCAATAGCAGTCAGCCTTCGCCGTCCACCACGATGTTCTGCTCATTCTCCGATCTTGCGCCACCGGGCAGTGAGTAGCCCTCTACAGCCTGGTTATCAGGGATGCGAGCCAATGGCCCCTCACCCCACGAGCTCAGCCAAACCCATGGTCATTCGCGACGGCGCAATGCTGATGATCTCTGGCTCCACAACGTGGTGCTTCACAAAAGGGTCTTCTTCAACCCGAGCGGTCACCTCGGCCTTGCTGAGCTTGACTGCCAGGAGCGCACCGCCTTGCGCATTCTCCAGAGAGCCTGCGAGCAGGAACACCCCATCGCTGATCCCCTTTTCAATCCACTCCTTGTGCCCGGCCATCCACTGCGGGGCTTGCGAACGATTGGGTCCGAATTTGAGCAAGACAATGTGCATGAGAACTCTCTCCTATTGATAGCGATTTCAGAGTTGGAATCCGCGTCTACTTTTGCGGTGCGCCTGGACCCGCTGCATCCAGCACCCAGGCTTCGATCTGCTTGACCTCATGGTGAATGAAAGCCTCGTCATGGAAGGCATTTGCCAAAGCTGCAATGCCTTGGCTTCGCGCCAACAGGTGCATGGCCAGAACATCGGCATCCTTGATGCGACCCAGCTCTACAAACTGCTGCGCCAGCCAACGTCGGAACTGGCCAAAGATCATTCCCGCCTCGCCTTGTGAGGGATGTTCGAGCTTTGCCAGTTCGGCGCACAGCGTTCCTACTGGGCAACCGAAGCGCTGAATGTCTTTGCGGTTGTCGATCAGCATCTGAGCAAAGCATTTCAGCCTCTCGATAGGCGTGCGCCCCTTGAGCGCCCAGGCCTCCAGCATCCCCTGCGTCTTGGCCGCTCTGTGAGCGATGACTTCCTTGAGGATGTCGTCCTTGGTTTTGAAGTGGTAGTAGAAGTTGCCGCGTGAGATACCCACTGCATCAGCAATGTCCGCGAACGAAGTGTTCTCAAAGCCGCGTTGATAGAACAGGAGATCGGCTTTCTCGACGATCTCCTGCCGCGTGCTGGGTTTAGGCGCTGCGGACTTCATGCTGCCGCCATTGTTGAAAGCGACTGCTCAGCGGCCGATGGATAGTCCGTGTATCCGCGCTCGTCTCCCCCATAGAACGTGGCCGGATGGGAAGGCGCGAGAGGAAGATCTCGACGCAGTCGTGTGACCAAGTCCGGATTGGCAATGAAGGGCTTGCCGAAGGCGATCAAGTCGGCAGTGCCTTGCTCGATAGCTGCCATGGCTCGGGCTCTGTCGTAACCGTTGTTGGCGATGTAGGTACCGCCAAAGCGGCGCCGCAGTTCTCGATAGTCCATGGCGGTAGCCATGGCCGACATATCCCCCTCCAGCACATGAAGATATCCCAGGTGCAGTTTGGAAAGCTCTTGGGCGTAGTACCCAAAATGCGCTGCCGGGTCGCTGTCGCGCATGTCGTTGAAGCAGTTTTCTGGACTGAATCGCACACCGATACGTCCCTTCGGCCAGATCTCGCTGACGGCAGCCGCGATCTCCAGCAGAAACGTCAACCGCCCTGCGGGTGATCCTCCATACCGGTCGCCCCGTTGATTGCTTCCGTCTCGCAGAAACTGATCAATCAGGTACCCATTCGCGGCGTGGATCTCGACTCCGTCGAAGCCTGCAGCTTTTGCCACTGCGGCGGCCTTCTTGAATTGGTCCACCACCTGGAGGATATCCGCAGTGGTCAGCTTTCTTGGCGTCACGAACGGCTGCATCCCAACATAGGTGACTGCCAGACCTTCGGGCTTGATCGCTGAAGGGGCCACGGGCAGTTCCTCGTTCACCTGAAGACGGGGGTGTGAGATACGACCGCAGTGCTGTAGCTGGGCAAAGATGTGCCCACCTTTGGCATGGACCGCGTCAGTGACCTTCCGCCATCCCAGCGCCTGTTCCTCCGTGTAGATCCCGGGCGTTCCAGGATATCCAACCCCCTGAGCCGACACGGGAGCAGATTCCGAGATCACAAGCCCGGCATCTCCACGCTGTCCGTAGTGGATCGACATGAGAGGGGACGGTACGCCCTCTGGTGCAGCGCGGTTGCGCGTCATCGGCGCCATGACGATCCGGTTGCCGAGCAACATGTCGCTCAGCATGAAGGGGGCAAAAAGCTCATGCATGCAAGACTCCAAAGGTTTAGGTCGTTTGTCCTAATATCGTAGGACAAATGACCTAATCATGTCAACACGCATCTTGGATGCTCGATCAGTTCAAGCTAGTAGCCATCCAGATCTTCTTGGGGAGCTGTGGCTCTCTAGTTGGGTGCTCGTGTGATCGTCTGGTTACTGGGGCAAAGCAGAAATATGCACGCCGCCATCAATGGTCCGCAACCGCTGCAAAACCGACCTCCAGCGTGGCAGCTTCAGGCTGGGAACGGACTGACGGGCTGGAGGGGCGAAAGACAGCTTTGATCGAAACCGTACTCTCTGGTGGAGCCAAGCTACCCTGAAGCTGGCTCAGGTAATCCAATTCCACGACTGGCTGCCGAACCTCACTTCTGTGCAGTCTTGGCCCCCGCCTCAAGTCGGAGCGCTGCGATGTCCCGTTTGGGTACTACGCCGAAGAAGCGGCTGTACTCTCGACTGAACTGCGAAGGGCTTTCATAGCCGACCTTGAACGCGTCCCGTGAAACATCCAGATGTTCGTTCAGCCTCAAACGCTATGCTTCATTCATCCTTATCCGGCAAGCGCTCAGCTCACCGTGATGTAAGCGAAGCGATGTACGGCCTAGCTGCGCACACGACGAACGAAATCGGCAATTGCCGTCCCCACTTCATCGGGGTTGGTCTCCTGGATATAGTGACCACCCTTAACCGTAACCTCGGTCTGGTTGGGCCAAGTCTTCACGATGTCGTACAGACGGCTGCTCAGCAGATAGCCCGGCTCGGCACGGATGAGCAGCTTGGGGACATCGCTTTGGCCAAGCCAGCGCGAATAGTCCTCAACGATCTTCACGGTGTGCGCGGGTTGGCCTTCAATTGGCAAGTCGAACGAAATTTGAGGCCTGCGGTCCTCGCCGGGATTGAGGAACGGGACGCGATAGTGAGCTTTCTCCACATCGGTGAAGTCACGTGCACTGAGCAAAAAGCCTTCGAGAAAGTCAGCGCCCTGCAGGCTTGCCTCCAGTCCTTCAGGTGTCATGTGTTTGAGCTGCGCCTGCACATACTCAGGAAAGTCCGACACGAGCAGCGGGGCAACGATGGATTCCATGTAAGCAATACCCTGAACGCGGCTGCGGTGCTGGTTGGCCCAGTCAAAGCCGACCATCGAACCGGTGTCATGCAACACAAGGATCACCTCATCTCCGAGGTCCAGTGCGTCCAACAGGCCATGCAGGTACTTGCGCTGCTCGTTGAAGCTGTATCGAGACGCGCCAAGCGCCGGGTCGAGCTTCTTGGAATCGCCCATGCCCATGAAATCAGCGGCGATCAAGCGCCCCTGTCCCTTGAGATGCCGCATCACATTGCGCCAGAGGTAGGAAGACGTCGGATTCCCGTGCTGGAAGACGATGGGCGCCCCCTCGCCTTCGTCGATATAGGCCATCCTGTGACCGTGAATGTCGAGGTACTTCTTCGCTGCAAAAGGCTGCTCCGAGACTATGGCGTGAAATTGGCTCATTCGTTTCTCCGTTAGTTGAAGGGTGCTTCGATTGCGGTCGACGCAGGCGCAAATGCGGGTGCGTAAGGCGATTGCAGTTCGCGGGCGGCGTTTTGTGTAGCGAAGGAAGCAACCAACAGGATGAGTCCCACAGCCGCTGGAATGGCGCCCTTGGGCTTGCGGACGCCCAGATGCGCGAGGCCTGACAAGACCAGGTGATAGAGGATGCCAACGTAGGCCAGATCGCTGAGCGCCACGTTGAAGTGCCACAGCACTGCGATAGGCCCGAGCAGCTTGATAACAATCATGAAAGGCACTAGGAGCGGGGCTGTATAGCCCAGCTCCGCCTGCGCCTTGCGTACAAAGTCGCCTTTGGCGATGTACATCGCGGCTGAAGCGAAATAGAGCAGAGACAGCAGCGCGGTGCTGATCCAGTAGAGGTAGACAGTGGCCATGGTGTTTTGCTAGTCAGCAATTGAGTTCAACATGCAGCAAGGATGTCGTTTAAGATAAATATTGACAAGTAGGATGAAAAAATGGTGCTTAGTATGAAAAAGCAGACTAATGAAAACACCGGGATCAACATGCACGAGGAAATGCGGCGTGCATTTGCCCTGCTTTCAGGCAAATGGAAGCTGGAAATCATGTGGTTGCTCAACCAGCGGATCTACCGTTTTGGCGAGTTGCGCAAGGCGATACCCGGGATCACGCAGCACATGCTGACGGCGCAGTTGCGCGAGTTGGAGGCGGATGGATTGGTATCGCGGACCGTGTTTGCGGAGGTGCCGCCGCGCGTTGAATACGAGATCACGTCAAAAGCGCGGGCGCTTGGCCCTACGATGCAGGCCCTCACCGAATGGTGGGCTGAACACGGTGGCAGCACACCAGCAGTTCGACCAGTTTCAAGCGGTCGTAAACCAAAGAGTTGAGGGGAGCGGTGTGATGTTTGCCTAGTGCCGCGTCGGCACAGGAATCAGTCCCTGTCGGTGCGCATGAGCGTTGGCCATCATGGATAGACTGTTGGTGCCGATGCAATCTTGACCAGCTAAACCGCAAAGTGCCAATCCAATATTGACCAGGGTGTTCCACTGACCTGCTGAGAATTTCAGCAGGGATT